>NZ_CP021376.1:1200000-1530000 GCF_002157875.1 Oceanisphaera avium | reverse complement strand
TTTTATGCAGTCTAAGTTCACTTTTATAAGTGGGCTTTAGGCAAGCGTTAGCGACGCGAGTTCGAGGCATGACGTGAGCGAGTTCCTGAGCATAGTTTTCTATGTGATGGAACGAGTAAGCGGCATAACGAAGAAATCGCTAAGCTAAGGCTGCATAAAACACACTTCTTGGGGTTGTATGGTTAAGTGACTAAGCGTACACGGTGGATGCCTTGGCAGTCAGAGGCGATGAAGGACGTGCTAACCTGCGTTAAGTACGGATGAGCTGGTAAGAAGCGCTTGAGTCCGTAATATCCGAATGGGGAAACCCACTGCACTCAGTGCAGTATCGTAACGTGAATACATAGCGTTGCGAGGCGAACCGGGAGAACTGAAACATCTAAGTACCCCGAGGAACAGAAATCAACCGAGATCCCCCTAGTAGCGGCGAGCGAACGGGGGCCAGCCCTTAAGCTGTGTGTGGTGTAGTGGAATGGTCCTGGAAAGACCAGCCGTAGTGGGTGATAGCCCCGTACACCAAATGCCACTTACAGTGAAATCGAGTAGGACGGGACACGTGATATCCTGTTTGAATATGGGGGGACCATCCTCCAAGGCTAAATACTCCTGACTGACCGATAGTGAACCAGTACCGTGAGGGAAAGGCGAAAAGAACCCCTGTGAGGGGAGTGAAATAGAACCTGAAACCGTGTACGTACAAGCAGTGGAAGCCCACTTGTTGGGTGACTGCGTACCTTTTGTATAATGGGTCAGCGACTTACTTTTAGTAGCAAGGTTAACCGTATAGGGGAGCCGTAGGGAAACCGAGTCTTAACTGGGCGAATAGTTGCTAGGAGTAGACCCGAAACCCGGTGATCTAGCCATGAGCAGGTTGAAGGTTGAGTAACATCAACTGGAGGACCGAACCCACTAATGTTGCAAAATTAGGGGATGACTTGTGGTTGGGGGTGAAAGGCCAATCAAACCGGGAGATAGCTGGTTCTCCCCGAAATCTATTTAGGTAGAGCCTCGGACGAATACTTGCGGGGGTAGAGCACTGTTTAGGCTAGGGGGTCATCCCGACTTACCAACCCTATGCAAACTCCGAATACCGCAAAGTACTATCCGGGAGACACACGGTGGGTGCTAACGTCCATCGTGAAGAGGGAAACAACCCAGACCGCCGGCTAAGGTCCCAAAGTCATAGTTAAGTGGGAAACGAAGTGGGAAGGCTCAGACAGCCAGGATGTTGGCTTAGAAGCAGCCATCATTTAAAGAAAGCGTAATAGCTCACTGGTCGAGTCGGCCTGCGCGGAAGATGTAACGGGGCTAAACTATGCACCGAAGCCGCGGATGCGCTCTTTATTGAGTGCGTGGTAGGGGAGCGTTCTGTAAGTCTGCGAAGGTGTGTTGTGAAGCATGCTGGAGATATCAGAAGTGCGAATGCTGACATGAGTAACGATAATGGGGGTGAAAAACCTCCACGCCAAAAGACCAAGGGTTCCTGTCCAACGTTAATCGGGGCAGGGTGAGTCGACCCCTAAGGCGAGGCCGAAAGGCGTAGTCGATGGGAAACGGGTTAATATTCCCGTACTGACGTGCATTGCGATGGGGGGACGGAGAAGGCTAAATGGGCCAGGCGTTGGTTGTCCTGGTGAAAGGGTGTAGGCAGGGTGTTTAGGTAAATCCGGACGCTCAATGCTGAGACCTGAGACGAAATCGCTACGGCGGTGAAGTCATTGATGCCCCGCTTCCAGGAAAAGCCTCTAAGCTTCAGATGCACGTGAATCGTACCCCAAACCGACACAGGTGGTCGGGTAGAGAATACTAAGGCGCTTGAGAGAACTCGGGTGAAGGAACTAGGCAAAATAGTACCGTAACTTCGGGAGAAGGTACGCTGAAACAGGTGAAATCCTTTACGGATGGAGCTTGGGTCAGCCGCAGTGACCAGGTGGCTGGAACTGTTTATCAAAAACACAGCACTGTGCAAACTCGCAAGAGGACGTATACGGTGTGACACCTGCCCGGTGCTGGAAGGTTAAATGATGGGGTTAGCCTTCGGGTGACGCTCTTGATTGAAGCCCCAGTAAACGGCGGCCGTAACTATAACGGTCCTAAGGTAGCGAAATTCCTTGTCGGGTAAGTTCCGACCTGCACGAATGGTGTAATCATGGCCACGCTGTCTCCACCCGAGACTCAGTGAAATTGAATTTGCGGTGAAGATGCCGTATACCCGCGGCTAGACGGAAAGACCCCGTGAACCTTTACTATAGCTTGGCACTGAACATTGGCCCTACATGTGTAGGATAGGTGGGAGGCTGTGAAACCATGACGCCAGTCGTGGTGGAGCCATCCTTGAAATACCACCCTTGTATGTCTGATGTTCTAACGTTGGCCCCTTATCGGGGTTGCGGACAGTGCCTGGTGGGTAGTTTGACTGGGGCGGTCTCCTCCTAAAGAGTAACGGAGGAGCACGAAGGTTGGCTAAGTACGGTCGGACATCGTACGGTTAGTGCAATGGCATAAGCCAGCTTAACTGCGAGACGGACAGGTCGAGCAGATACGAAAGTAGGTCATAGTGATCCGGTGGTTCTGTATGGAAGGGCCATCGCTCAACGGATAAAAGGTACTCCGGGGATAACAGGCTGATACCGCCCAAGAGTTCATATCGACGGCGGTGTTTGGCACCTCGATGTCGGCTCATCACATCCTGGGGCTGAAGTCGGTCCCAAGGGTATGGCTGTTCGCCATTTAAAGTGGTACGCGAGCTGGGTTCAGAACGTCGTGAGACAGTTCGGTCCCTATCTGCCGTGGGCGTTGGATGATTGAGAGGAGCTGCTCCTAGTACGAGAGGACCGGAGTGGACGAACCCCTGGTGTTCGGGTTGTATCGCCAGATGCATTGCCCGGTAGCTACGTTCGGAATCGATAACCGCTGAAAGCATCTAAGCGGGAAGCGAGCCTCAAGATGAGTCATCCCTAGGGCTTTACGCCCTCTGAAGGGCCGTTGGAGACGACAACGTTGATAGGTTGGGTGTGTAAGCGCTGCGAGGCGTTGAGCTAACCAATACTAATGACCCGTGCGGCTTAACCATACAACACCCAAGAAGTGTGAGACCTTGCGCTCAAGAGCAACAAACAAATTATCCAGTTAACGTACTAACAGTACGATAATAAAAACATCAGTCTTCCAGATACCATTTATGCCTGGCGGCCATAGCGCTGTGGAACCACCTGACTCCATGCCGAACTCAGTAGTGAAACGCAGCCGCGCCGATGATAGTGTGGCAGATGCCATGTGAAAGTAGGTCACTGCCAGGCGCCAATTTAGACCTAAACTATCAAGCTTTGCGGAGTGGTAGTTCAGTTGGTTAGAATACCGGCCTGTCACGCCGGGGGTCGCGGGTTCGAGTCCCGTCCACTCCGCCATTAATCTTAAAAACCCAGCAGAAATGCTGGGTTTTTTCGTTTAATGGCTCCGTGGACTAACTGGATGAGGTCGCTATGCTCCTACCTTTAAATGCGGTGCATTTACCACCCCGCTATTATTACTCAGAAAAGCCATCCGAAAGGGTGGTTTTTTTGTTTTAAGCGCGCTGCGGTCTCTGGGCCGCGGCACGGGCCTGCGTCAATTTAGGTTAATTGCTTACCAAGATGGATGTAAATGTTACTTAGCTTCATCCTCGTAACTAATAGTACAGGGTAATCTTCCTTGTCCACCGTCAACAGATACTGAAAGTAAGGATTTAGTTACTAAAATATGCCAAAGCAATGTTGGTATCACGACAGTCTTGGGCATTGAGTCATTTTTTTGTTAAAACTGAGGTAGCGAATATGTCATCATAGCGGGGTTAGCAGTAAGAAAGGCTAGTCAGTATCGCCAAATAAAACTATTCAACTCGAGTACTATTGTTCATGATTTCTAAGTTAATTAAAGCCTGTGCTATGGCCTTCTGCCTCTTAGTTGGGTATGGCAACTTTGGCGCTAATTACGCCGCCGCTCATTATGACGCAGTTGCTTCAGACCTCTCTCCTCAACAAGAATTAGCAGCAGGTAGCGCCTTATTGGTGGATTTAAATACTGATGAAGTTCTCTATGCTAGTAATGAGCATGTTGTAGCTCCCATCGCTTCGATAACTAAATTAATGACCGCCATGGTTGTTCTTGATGCCCAGCAAGCTCTTGATGAAAAGCTCTCTATTGTGATCAATGATACCGTTGAGATGGAAGGCGTTTTTTCGCGGGTGCGCCTTAACAGCCAGCTCAGTCGCCACGACTTATTGCTAATTATGTTAATGGCGTCGGAAAATCGTGCGGCCACCAGCTTAGCTCATCATTATGCGGGTGGGTATATGGCGTTTATTCAGGCGATGAATAATAAAGCGCATGCTCTAGGTATGCAGCATAGCGGTTTTGTTGAACCGACAGGGCTTTCTGAGAAAAATGTCTCTAGCGCTCACGATCTCGTTTTGCTACTTAGAGCAGCACAAGATTATCCCTTGATCCGCCAGTTCAGCACCACAGATGAAAAAACAGTAGCCTTTACCCACCCTAATTACACGCTAGGCTTTCGTAATACTAACGCTTTGGTACGTAGTGATAAGTGGCAGGTTCAGTTAAGTAAAACCGGCTTCACTAACAGTGCAGGGCATTGTTTGGTGATGAACACAGAAATGAATCAGCGGCCAGTGGCATTTGTGGTGTTGGATGCTTTTGGTAAATATACCCACATGGCTGACGCCAATCGTCTAAAAAAATGGTTAGAAACTGGGGTGATAACCCCAGTACCGGCTGCAGCACTCGATTATAAAAACGCTAAACAACAGCAACGCCAGCAGCAAACTTTAGCTCTTCAATAGACCCTTAGCCGTTATATTAGGCTAACCTGCGTTTGTATAGAGACAGTGATTAATTGTGGGCGGCGTCTGACATAAAATTTTGGCAGTTCTTTATCGGGTAAAACAGCTAGCCTAGCGTTGCAAACAGCGCTTTAGAGATACGCGAGTGATTAATAACCGACACCCCTTGTTCTTTATAAACTCGGCCTAATAGATTAAATGAGGGCACAATACGCTCCTTGGTGACTTCATCTAGCTTGGTCGGTGCGCTGTTTTCAGGGTGTTCATAAAATCGTGGTTGATGATTGTTGAGCAAATCAATGCCATAAAGATGGATCACGCTAGCACTGCGGGCAAATGCTAGCTGGGTAGCGACGTAGGCCACGGTACCGGCTTCGACAAAGCCATGACTAATATTTAATGACACACCAATGGGAGCGGGCTGATATCTGTTAATGATGACAAAATTACTATCGTCTGAAAAACAGGATAATGACTCATTCTTATTGAGCCATTGATAGCTGGCGGGAAGTTTACTGTCTAAAGCGTGATTAGACTTAACGCCCCAGGGTCGATTCACAGGATACAAGATGCGCATGGCATCATGGTAGTGGAGCATGATTTCAGGATGGTGGAACGCTATGGCTTCAAGTACTGCTAAGGTGGCGTATAACGGCTGGCCTTTATAATATCTTTGTAAGATCTCTGGTTTATGATGAATAAAGCGCGCATCACTTATAACGTATCCTACTACCTGACTAAAGTTTTGTTGGCCAGTTAAGCTTATGCTGCCATTAACAAAAATAGTGGGACAGTGTTGCAATTCTGCGAGTGAGAGCTCTGCAACTGAGGGGCCAGAGGCAATAATATTGACGGCTTGCTCGGCTAAATGTTGCTCGGGCTCTGTGGCATCAAATGCCTTAAGCGTTACCACTTGGTCGCCCACCTTAATGGCCACGGTTTTAGGTAGTTGAATATTTAGCGACATAGTAAATTCCGCATTAATCTCACTAGAGTAAAGATGAAGTCGTGCTGGCTGGCACTAAAGTTAGCGTAATAGTTAAAATTTATCACTCGCTAAAAACCTTAGCCCATATCAACCTAGGGCACAAATGGAATGCCTTTTAAAAGTAAGATGAAGAGCAGTAAGCTTACTTTTTTTATAAGTCGCCTGTCTTAGCTATTATTTCTTCTCTGTTGTGAACTCCACTTTCTTATAGCCTGCGATATTTATTTACTTTATGCAGAATTTTACTAACAATTTTGACTTAAAAATATCATAAGCTAATGATTTGTAAAAAATTATATTAACACTAGTGTATTAAACACGTGTTTGTTTGCAAGGATAGATAACTCAGCTAGCCTTAATGGGCAGCATATAAAGTAAGCAATATGGGCGTAAATGATCAAGAAGGAGCTAAGACTATCTTATGGAGGACACCATGTTAGCCAGAGAAAGGAGGTATACCTTATTGAGCGGCGCTGATTTTTACGTCAACGTCAAAGTTCATCCTTGTTGTACTATTGAGATTGATATCCCCGAGCAAAGGCAATATTTTCGTCCTACCCTTGAGCAATTGCATTTTAAATTAACCAGCCAAGGTATGCAGTTAGTGATTGATCAGCATGAGGAAGAGCTGCAGAAAGAGCTGCATTTTTCTCGTGAGGATGCCATGGCACTGTGCAAGATGATCAATGAGGTAGTAGAAGAGCATGAAGATTTGATGTCGTCGTTATGTTAAATTATAAATGACATCACAATGAGTAGAACATAAAATTGTTTTTCCCCCTTATACCGCGTACAAAAAGGCGCCTGTAATGTCGGCGCCTTTACTTATTTTCCTCTTTTATTTAGCTGTATTACTTAATTAAATAATACAGTCAATAAAGTATTCGGTGCGACCTTGGTGCTCTTCTGCTACTAACCCATGGATGTAAGTCTCAAAGCCTGGGAAGCGATTATTAAACTCTCTCGCAAACTTTAAGTAGCTAATAATAGTGTCGTTAAACACTTCACCAGGGATGAGTAGCGGGATCCCAGGCGGATAGGGGGCCACCATCACCGAAGTGATGCGCCCAGATAATTGATCAATGGGCACCCGCTCTACCTTCTTATGCGCCATTTTAGCAAAAGCATCCGCGGGTCTCATGGCAGGGATTAAGTCTGATAAATACATTTCAGTAGTAAGCTTGGCGACGTTATTTTCTTTATAAATTTGATGTATTTGATCGCACAGATCACGTAAGCCTACCCGCTCGTAGCTTGGGTTACTTTGAATGAACTTAGGTAAGACTTTCCACAAGGGCACGTTATTGTCGTAATCATCTTTAAATTGCTGAAGTTCAGTCACCATGCTGTTCCAGCGGCCCTTGGTAATACCGATAGTAAACATAATGAAGAAAGAATAAAGCCCCGTTTTTTCAATAACAATTCCGTGCTCAGCCAGATATTTAGTAACCACCACCGCTGGCATCCCACTCTCTGAGAAGTTGCCATCCATGTTTAAGCCAGGTGTTAGAATGGTGGCTTTTATGGGGTCTAATAAGTTAAAGCCAGACTCTACATCACCAAAGCCATGCCAACTTTCACCCGCGTGTAAAGTCCAGGCATCGCGCTCATCTAGACCATCGTCTGTTAAATCATCAGGGCCCCAGACCTTAAACCACCAATCACTGCCATACTCATCACCCACTTTGCGCATCGCTCGCCTAAATTCTAAGGCTTCAGATAGTGACTCTTCTACTAAAGCTGTCCCTCCTGGTGCTTCCATCATGGCGGCTGCCACATCACAGGAGGCGATAATGGCGTACTGAGGGCTAGTAGAGGTGTGCATTAAATAGGCTTCATTAAACACATCACGGTCGAGGCGGTTATTAATGCCATCTTGAACTAAAATTTGCGATGCTTGAGATAAGCCTGCCAACATTTTATGAGTTGATTGGGTGGAGAAAATCATCGACTCTTCACAGCGCGGACGATGCTCTCCTATGGCGTGGTAATCACCATAAAAGTCGTGAAACGCAGCATGGGGGATCCAAGCTTCATCAAAGTGCAGCGTTTCTATTTCTCCATCGAGTAAGTTTTTAATTTCCTCGACGTTATATAAGATGCCGTCATAGGTCGATTGGGTAATGGTGAGTACGCGCGGCTTAAGAGTGGGATCTTTTTCTAATAATTCTCGGCAAAAAGGGTTTGCTAGCATTTTTTCACGAATGCGCGCCGGCTCAAACTCACTGCGGGGGATGGGGCCAATAATGCCGTAATGATTACGCGTAGGCATTAGAAATACGGGTACCGCGCCCGTCATCATAATGGCGTGTAAAATTGACTTATGACAGTTGCGATCCACCACCACGATATCGCCTGGCGCCACAGTAGAGTGCCACACAATTTTATTGGAGGTAGAGGTGCCATTAGTCACAAAATATAAGTGATCGGCATTAAAAATACGCGCAGCATTGCGCTCACTGGCGGCCACCGGACCGGTGTGATCCAAGAGCTGGCCTAGTTCATCTACCGAATTACACACATCGGCTCGCAGCATGTTTTCCCCAAAAAACTGGTGAAACATTTGGCCTACAGGGGATTTTAAAAAGGCGACGCCGCCAGAATGCCCCGGACAGTGCCAAGAGTAAGAGCCATCTTGAGCATAATGGGTGAGGGCACGAAAGAAGGGCGGCGCTAAGGTATCTAAATAACTTTTTGCTTCGCGAATAATATGGCGCGCCACAAAGTCTGGCGTATCTTCGTGCATATGAATAAAGCCATGCAGCTCTCGCAAGATGGCATTAGGAATGTGGCGTGCGGTGCGCGTTTCGCCGTAAAGGTAAATAGGAATGTCGGGATTGCGGTGGCGAATTTGCTCAACAAAGCGATGCAACTGATCTAATACTTGTTCGGCCTCTTCTTTACTGCCAGCCAGCTCTTCATCATCGATAGACAATACAAAGCCAGCAGCACGACTTTGCTGTTGGGCAAATGAGGTTAAATCGCCGTAACTGGTATAACCCACAACATCCATCCCCGACTTTTCGATGGCCGCCGCTAGCTCTCTAATACCAGAGCCACTGGTGTTTTCGCTACGAAAGTCTTCATCTATGATGATGATGGGAAAATAAAATTGCATCGCGTTTCCTTGAATTAACGGTGTCGATTAAGAGGAAGCGATAAAAATCAGCGCCACCTCAGGCCGAATATAAAACGGTTATCACGGCTCGCCACTCGAGCACGGTAACTGGCTATTCTACTGCTTAGTTAGCAAGCTGACAAAACTGCGAGCTGAGTATTTGTAACTAAAGTCAGAAAGTGAGGTGATAGACAGGTCTTAGGCTAGAAATATCACCTAGCTAGAGGCACACTGGCCTTACTCTGTGCTATTTAAAAGATTATTCCTCATGAGAGACGTCTTTAAGGCCCTTACCATATTGCTGGTGGTGGCGACTTTTACTGGCTGCGCCACTGCACCACCGCGCCAACCAGAAAATATTTGTGCTATTTTTAAAGAGCATAAAAGCTGGCATAAAGCGGTTAAAAAATCCCAAAAAAAATGGGGAGTACCGCCCCATGTGACCATGGCTATTATGTATCAAGAAAGCAGCTTTATTCATAATGCTCAGCCGCCAATGCGCTATTTTCTCTTTATTCCTTATGGACGCGCCTCCGATGCCTATGGCTATGCGCAAGCTAAAAAAGCCACTTGGGCAGATTATCAAAAAGAAAGTGGTAATAGCTGGGCCAGTCGTAGCAACTTTGGCGATGCAGTAGATTTTATGGGCTGGTATATGAATAAAACCAGTCGTATCAATGGCGTATCTAAATGGGATGCTTATAACCAGTATTTAAATTATCACGATGGCTGGGGAGGCTATCGCCGCGGTACTCATAATCAAAAAGGCTGGTTATTAAAGGTGTCTCGTATTGTAGAGGCGCGTGCTAAGCGCTATTCAGAACAATATTGGCAGTGCAAAGATAATTTAAATCGAGGTTGGTTTGGTTAGTTTTTTACTCTTAAAATAATCAACGCCGCCTGCTATAGGGCGCTGAAAGTAAAAGGTACTTAAGTAAGCTTTGCTGCCTGCGCAAGATAATTATCCATGACCGCTTTTGGCACCATGCCGCCACCCGTTGCCCAAACCAAGTGATGCGCTTTTGCCAGTCGCTCTGGCGTAAGCCCTAAGCGCTGCAAATAGCCTTCATCTTGGACTACCCGCCATGGGCCTGGCATACCGGCTAGGGCTGAGGGCTCAAGGTGGATATTTTCTTGCTCGGCCAGTAAGCCTAGCAAAGTCAGCATCTCTTCATCACTTAAGGTATAAAAGCCATCGAGCATAGGCGACATTAAGCGCGCCACAAAACCCGATGAGCGTCCCACCGCAAGACCGTCTGCAGTCGTGATATTATTAATCCCTAAATCTTGTACTGATACATGGTCATGTAAGCCGCTATATACGCCCAGTAGCATACAAGGCGAGTGGGTAGGCTCGGCAAAGATGCAATGCACAGCATCGCCAAAAATTAGCTTTAGACCAAAGGCTACGCCACCTGGCCCACCTCCCACGCCACAAGGCAGATAAACAAATAAGGGATTAGCGCGATCGATAGTGATGCCTGCTTGTTCAAACTGGACTTTTAAACGCTCTGCCGCCACTGCATAGCCTAAAAAAAGCTGCACCGAATTTTCATCATCCACAAAATGACAATGGGCGTCTTCACTGGCTTCGAGGCGCCCTTGAGCGACGGCCGCCGAGTAATCACTCTCATATTCAATCACTTCTACGCCTTGGGCGCGTAATAAGTCTTTTTTCCACGGCTGGGCATCGGCTGACATATGCACACTAGTTTGAAAGCCAAGCTTGGCGCCTATAATGCCGATGGATAATCCTAAGTTACCGGTAGAGCCTACGGCGATTCGGTATTGGCTAAAAAGCTGGCGAAACGGTTCACTGTTAAACTGAGCATAGTTATCTGAGCGTTGTAATAGTCCCGCTTTTAAGGCGAGCTTTTCAGCGTGTTGCAATACTTCATAAATGCCGCCGCGTGCCTTAATGGAGCCTGAAATAGGCAATAAATTATCCATTTTTAACCACAGCTCTCCGGGCAAGCTTTGCTGGTAGCGACTCTCTAGAGCTTGCTGCATCTGAGGGATGGCTTTAATGGGGGAGTCTAAATAACCTTGACTGACAGCAGTTTCAGGAAAGGCCACTTTAAAATAGGCAGCAAAGCGAGTGAGGCGAAGACTGGCGTCTTGCACATCTTCGGCAGTCAGTCCTACCATGGCGAGGGCTTGTTCTGCTGGTTGGCGCTCAGGATTAAACCAGCTTACTGGATTTAGGGCGATCAACTCATCTAATAAGGGGTGGGTTTGACAGAGCTCACGAATGGCTTCTGGTGAATAGCGTAATGGATTATTCATGTGTGAGTCCTGAAAAATAAGCTTAAGATGAGCCGAACACACCGCAGTATACCAGTCTATTAATTAAAGTGCGGCCACCAAACAAAGCGCAGGCCTAAAAGGCCTGCGCTTTGAAGTTTAGCATAGCTGTTTTACTGTTATTTTTTAGCTTTTTGCTCAGTAAAATATAACTTAGTGAGCTTAAATACCACTGGGCTGAGTAAGGCCAGCGCAATCAAGTTAGGAATAGCCATCATAGCGTTAAGAGTATCGGCTAATAGCCAAATAAACTCTAACGACTGTGTCGCGCCAATGGGCAGCGCTAATACCCATAACACGCGAAATGGTAAAATGGCCTTAACACCAAATAGGAACTGCACGCATTTTTCACCATAAAAACTCCATCCTAAAATGGTAGTAAAGGCAAAGATCGCCAATGCCAGAGAAACTATATATTCTCCGCCAGGTATCGCGGTAGAAAACGCTAACGCCGTGAGAGAGGCGCCGGTTTCACCACTGGTCCAAGTGCCGGTTACTACGATAGCAAGCCCAGTAATAGAGCACACAATAATGGTGTCGATAAAAGTACCCAACATCGCAATTAAGCCTTGGCGTACTGGGTTATCGGTTTTGGCCGCAGCATGGGCGATGGGCGCACTCCCTAACCCCGCTTCGTTAGAAAATACTCCTCGGGCAACCCCAAAACGAATGGCCATCCACACCGCTGCACCGGCAAAGCCCCCTTGGGCGGCGGTGGGGGTAAAGGCATGTTCAAATATAGTGCCAAAGGCGCTAGGTAATGCAGTAGCATTTGCACCTAGTACCACAATGCCTGCCACAAAATAGGCGACTGTCATTAAAGGGACTAATTTACCGGCGACTTCTGAGATCCAGCGAATGCCACCAATGAGTACTAAACCAACCAGCACCATGATAACGATACCGGTCGCGGTGTGAGAAATACCAAATGAGCTGCTGAGCGCGTCGGCCACTGAGTTGGCTTGTACGGTATTACCAATACCAAAGCCGGCTAAGCCACCAAAAATAGCAAAGGCGACGCCTAACCACGCCCATTTTTCTCCTAGGCCGTTTTTAATGTAATACATAGGCCCACCGACGTGGTTACCTAAGTCGTCCTTTTCTCGAAAGTTAACGGCACACACCGCTTCCGCATATTTAGTGGCCATGCCCACTAATGCGGTCATCCACATCCAAAATAAAGCACCCGGCCCCCCTAAAAAGATGGCGGTGGCCACACCGGCAATATTACCGGTGCCGATGGTGGCCGCCAGCGAGGTCATCAAGGCATTAAAAGGTGAGATTTCACCGCTGCCTGCTTCTGCTTTGCTAAATAAAAGTTTAAAGCCAGTCCCGAGTTTTCGAATCGGCATAAAGCCCATTCGTAGCTGTAAGTACAAGCCTAAGCCTAAGATACCGACGAGCATGGGCACACCCCACACTACTCCGTTAATTGCGGTTAATAGATTACTCACCCATTCCATAGCCTGTCCTCACCATATGTTTAACAGAGATTTAACATCAAGTTAGGGGATTAGCCTAATTGAAAAGTTGAAAAGTGCGCGCTAGCTTCATCTTTTGCAGGTAGCGTTAAAAAAGCCTTGCATCAACTTGCGAAGCTGAGCTATGGCAGATTTATAACCGTCAAGACGGTGGTTTTTCGCTATTTTACTCGGCTGTGCGCTGGGGCGCAGCATTTCTGCTAAAAATTGTTGTTGTGAGATTGATAAGGGGCTCACACTTTTATGGTGGGCTGTAAAACGAGCGAGTGCGCCTTGGTCGGCCATTAAGTCTCGGTGATAAAACGCAAAGTCATAAGCACGTTGGCGGTCTAATTCGGCGTTAACGCGCGGTGCGACTACTTGCAGATGGCGATATATTAGGCGCTCAATAGTGGGAAGATAATGCGCTAAATCGTTACTAAATTGCGCTTGCCAGTCGGCTAAAATATCAATAGCGGCCTCAGTGACCGGCCACAGCATCATCACGGCCGGTAATCCACTCACATTATCTTGAGTGTGACCTAAGCGCAGTGGGCGAAAATAATTTTTTTGCCAAAAGGTTAATAGCTCAGGACTAGCACCAAAGCTGGCTCCTAAAAAATCGCCGCTAAGTGGCGTGTTGGGGGTGTTGGCTTGTTGTTGTAGCCAGTGTAATAGCTGACTGCCCAGTCCTTGTTGCTGGCAATGAGGGTGCACAACAATGCGCATTATTCGATGATAGCGAAAATAACAGGCATGTTGAAATCCACCATGAAAAGCTAGCGATTGTGGTAATAAATGCCCTCGAGGGCGGCGCTGGCCGCGCCAAATTTCCTGACTAAGGCGTGGGTCTAGCGCAAAGGCTTGGCTTTGTCCTTCGGTGTTTAATAACGCCACGCCAATGAGGGTCTGTTGGCAAAACATGGCCGCTAGCGATAACTCTGGTGCATCTAATAGATGGCGTAAATCACTGGGACGAGTTTGATAATGGGCTAAGGTGAGCAAGCCAAAGACTTGCTGCAATAACGGCTCATCATCTAGTAGCTCTGCGTTAGTGAGCCAGCGGATATAAGGTGTGCCCGCAGCGGGAGGAGGCAGGGCGCGGGCATTAAGCGCTAATAACTTAAACACTAAAGGCTCAAGAGGATCGTGTGAGCTCCAGCGAGCTGGGATATGCAGTTGGTAGTGGTGAGTGTTAGGAAATAAAGCTAATAACTGCGGTAAAAATTTTAACTGAAATCCCAACCCAGTCCCTTCGTAGCCATGAAGGGTGCTGGAAAAAAAACAACAATATTTAGCGGCTAATTTAAGTAAGAGTGAGACGGGGATAGCCGCTGCTTCATCCACTAATAAGATATCAGCTGCTAATGAGCTTTCCACTAGGGTATCGGGAGCATAAAAGGTAAGTGGGAAGGAGCAATGAGCTTGTACTTGGCAAATGGCGTTTGGGCTGGGGGCGGTGAGTAATACTCGATAGCCGCGCTTTATTAAGCGAGTGGCGGCTAAGCCTAGCAAAGTCGATTTACCGCGCCCTCGGTCAGCAGTAAGAATAAGCGGTGAGCGCTGGCGCGCGGCTATTAATAATCCGGCCAGGCTATCACGTTGCTCGTTATTTAAACAGCTGCTGCGATCGGGGTAGGGTTGCCAAAGCAGAGTGGAGGAAGGCGAAGCCAGATGGGGGAAGGGCTGACCTTGCGCCCAGAGTAAACGATGGCGGTCTTGAGCTAATAACCGAATAAAGCGCGTTAAAAAGCTACTCTTTATAGTCTGCGCTTGCTCAGCTTGAGCCACATAGCGCACCAGATCTGGGTCTTGATACTCAGGCCAGCTCGCTAGCGGCGGACAAAGTAGTATTAATATGCCGCCGGCGCTTATGGTGCCCGCTACTGCGCCCAATGCATCAGGGTGTAGGCCACTAAAAGCATTAAAAATCAGTACCGGATATTCTTGACCCAGCACCATCTTAAACTTGCTTATAGCCAGCGCGTTAATGTTGGTAGGCGCTGTGCCTAACCAAAGGCTCTCAGTAATAGATGCACTTAAGGCGTGGGCTTGGCTGATCGCCCAGTGTTGCTCTCCAGAGAGGATGAATAATCGCCGCTCGCCACTTAAGCACAAATGCTGGCGCCACTTGTGCCACTGTTGCCTTAGCTCGGGGGTAAGGTAGGCGTCAACTTGCGAATGATACAGTGGCTTAGGAAAAGAGCGGGCCGGCATGTTCGTTATTACTCATGTTCTTTTAGTTACAAAAACCACCGCTCACCTTATAGCTAGATAGCGTTTATTATTTTTTAACACTTAAAATAATATCTGTACCTAAGGTGACGGCACCGCTAGCGTGGCTAAGCGCTTTCACCGCGTCCATATTAGAGATAATAATGGAGGTTAACGTAGACTTGGCTTTGGCTTCTAATAAACTTAAATCAAATTCGATAATGACATCACCGGTACTCACTCTTTGCCCTTGTTGGGCAATACGAGTAAAACCTTCGCCTTTTAGCTCCACGGTATCTACCCCAAAGTGCACAAACACCTCAAGGCCGGCATCACTGTCTATCGCAAAAGCTTGGTTGTGCTCAAATATTTTGCTGAGCACCCCATCGCACGGTGCCACCATCTTATTACCGCTTGGCTTAATCGCCAGTCCATCGCCGATAATTTTTTCGGCAAACACCACATCTGGCACTTCTGCTAAGGGGACGACTTCACCAGATAAAGGGGCTAGTAGCACCAGATCCACTACCTTGGCGGACTCATCAACTACCATTCTTTTTAGCTTATTGAACAGACTCATGTAGTGGCTCCCTGCACGTTGAAGCCAGAATGATAACAGACCCACTTAGGGAAAAGAAAAAAGCGTGAATAAAGAATAAAAAACGGCGCCCTCTTGTAGTCAAGAAGGCGCCGTACTGGCATTAACACCGAGCTTTAAAAAAGCGCGGCCTTATTAGGCAGGTTGTTCTTGTTCGGTGAAAATACCTTGAAACAACACAGTACTTAAGTAACGCTCACCTGAACTTGGCAAGATCACGACTATGGTCTTGTTAGCAAATTCGGGTAGCTCGGCTAAACGATTAGCGGCGACCACGGCGGCGCCAGAGCTAAAGCCGGCCAAAATACCTTCGTCTTTCATCAAGCGGCGCGCCATCTCAATGGCATCTTCGCTATTCACTTGCTCTACGCGATCAATTAAAGACAAGTCTAAGTTACCCGGTATAAAACCTGCTCCTATGCCTTGAATTTTATGCGGGCCCGGTGTGAGCGGCTCGCCGGCCAGAGCTTGGGCAATGACGGGGGACTCAGTAGGTTCTACAGCAACCACAGTCACAGCCTTGCCCTTAGTGTTTTTAAGGTAACGTGCTACACCTGTTAAGGTACCACCGGTGCCGACCCCAGATACAAAGACATCTACGTCACCGTCTGTGGCATCCCAAATTTCTGGACCTGTGGTTTTTTCGTGTATTTCTGGGTTAGCAGGGTTATTAAACTGCTGCAATAACACAAATTTTTCAGGGGCGCTGTCTCTAAGCTCCATGGCTTTTTCAATGGCACCTTTCATGCCTTGTGCGCCTTCGGTAAGCACAATGTTAGCGCCGAGCGCTTTTAATAGCTGACGACGCTCCATGCTCATGGTATTTGGCATGGTGAGCGTAATAGGATAGCCACGAGAGGCTGCCACAAATGCCAGTGCGATACCGGTATTGCCACTGGTTGGCTCAATCAGCTCTTTACCAGGGACCAGTTCACCGCGCTTTTCGGCATCCCAAATCATATTGGCGCCAATACGGCACTTTACGCTAAAGCTTGGGTTGCGGCTCTCAACTTTCGCCAATACACGGCCTTTGCTCACGCGATTCAATCGTACCAAAGGAGTATTGCCAATGGTCAGCGAGTTATCTTCAAAAATTTTGCTCATGGGGCTGTTCCTATCGTTCGCTAAAGTTAGTGCGCTAACATCATCATTATTGATATACAACCAGCTTACTCATTCTATTTAGAATGAGAAGTGACAAATTAGAATGAGAAGTAGCAAATTGTTATAACCATATGTTATTGGATAGGCAAATCATATGCATTTATAGCAGGTAGGGAAAGGCGAGAATATCTAGCGCCTGATGGATTAGTTTGCTATCAAGCAGTGTAGAAGCAAGATATTCGTGCGTAACTAGTAGATAATCGCCGTAATCAATGCCAGTTAGCAATGCAATTTAAGAATGGGCGGACAGATATGATAGTGGTTAAGCGGATAACAAAACGCAATATCGTGATGAGCTTATGGTTAGTCCTTGGGCTGACGCTAGCGCCTGCTCACGCTCAAAACTGGCAAGATGAACCTGAAGTAAGGCAACAGCTCCATCAATTAGGATTAGAGCTGGCTTTAGCAGATGTGCATCCGCAAATAACTCAGTGGTGGCAACAGGCCACTACGCCCAGTACTGCGTCTGAGCAAGCTGATGATCGCTTATTGCTGGGCTTACAAAGCTTTTGGCGCCAATGGGCTAAATTATCGTTTAATGATCGCCAATACTTACGCACTCGCCAGCTCCCTTTAATCATATCAGACATTGATGAAGCTAATTTGCACTCGGCAAAGGCTTTAGGTGAGCGCAGTCAATTAGTGCAGCGCTTAACGCCTGGCTATGGTGATCATGAGCAGTTAGTAGCGCAGCTAACCCGACTGTTGGCGTTAACTGAACAGGCGTGGCCTTCTTTGCCAAGAGAGACGTTGCGCCCTAATGACTATCATGCGCAAATCCCCCAAATTCGTGAGCGCTTACAATGGTTAGGTGATATGCCTCAAGGCTCACTTAATGCGATACCTGAGCAAGTACAGCTGGAAGTTGAGCTTGACGCGCTAAGCGTGCCTAGCACGGTAGAGCTAACCGAGGAGGCATGGAGTGAGCCCCATAATGAGCTCAGTGAATTAGACTTTGATATAGAAGAGCCAGAGCTGGAATTGCCCAGTCGCTCTCAACTCAGCTCGCCTTTACCAGCTCCCCTGATGCGCGATCCTCAGCGCTATGATGAAGACTTAGCTGCAGGCGTGAAACGCTTTCAAGCGCGCCATGGTTTAACCGTGGATGGCGTGATAGGGGCGCAAACCTATGCTTGGTTAAATACGCCGCCTTTGCAACGCGCCCAGTTATTAATGCGCAGTATGCTGCGCACCTTAATTGGCGATGACTTACCCAGCTCCTATATGCTGGTTAATATTCCAGAGTACCATTTGCGACTTTATCAAAATCAAGCTTTAGTGTTTGAGAGCAATGTGATTGTCGGCCAAAACAAGCGAAAAACGCCCATTATGGCGAGCAAGATCACCAGCGTCGTATTTAATCCACCTTGGAATGTACCGCGCTCTATTATTAATAAAGATATCTTGCCTAAATTGGCTCGAGATCCTTATTACCTCGACCGCCAAGGATTTGAAGTACTCGATAACTCCGGCACCCACATTATTCCTCGTGAAGAATGGCAAACTCGATTTGAAGAAGGCGGCGGTTTTCCTTATCGACTCCGCCAGCGTCCAGGGCGGGGCAATGCACTCGGCGCTTATAAATTTCACTTACCGAATAACGATGCAATTTATCTGCACGACACCCCAGGGCGGGGATTATTTGCGCGTGATAGTCGCGCCTTTAGCTCAGGCTGCGTACGGGTAGAGGGCGCGGAGCAGTTAGCGGATTGGTTATTACATGATCAACTAAGCAGTGCACGCTTAAGCGCGCTTAAAGCTAATCCTGAGACAAAGTGGGTAAAGGTAAAGCAAGCACTGCCGTTATATATGGTGTATTGGCCCGGTTGGTTAGGAGAAAATGGCCAACCGCAGTTTAGAAATGATATCTATGGCTTTGATAATGGCATTACCAGTCCTTTTAAGGCGGGGTAAAGCGCTATCGCTTACTGCTAGGCCTTAAGTGACGAGTAAGTTGGCGTGATCGAAGTAGCAACTTACTCTTTTTAACGCCATAGGTGTTGATTTTTTGGTCTTGTATAGCGTATTTTCTATACAGTTTACCGAGGCGAAGATAAGACTTCGCCCTTAACTTTTAAAGCCCCCTGTAGCACAGCCTTTTGCTGAGCCTGCTTTTTTTGTGTGCAGTCGAGTGATCATCAAGGTCTTCGAGCGTGATTAAGTCCGTAGTTTTAAACAGATTTAACACCATGCAAAATCGGCTAAGCCGCTGTGCGTGCGTCTTGTTTACTCGTGAGTTTAGCACTATGTATGATGTTGAAAAAGAAATGCACGCTCTTAGTATTGCCCATCCTGCCTTACAAAAAAATATCACTCGCCGTCGGTTGCTGGTGGGCTTAGGTGGCTTGAGCGCCATCGCCATGTTACCCATGCCCGCGCTTGCTAGTCGCTCAGCGCCGGTGAGAAAGCTAAATTTGCACAGTATTAATACTGGGGAGCAGGTGAGCGTGAGCTTTTGGGAAGAAGGCCACTACATAAAAGAAGGGTTAAGTACACTAAACCGCGTGATGCGTGATTATAGAGCTCAAGAGCAATTTGATATTGATCCCAAATTATTTGATCAATTATATCTATTACAGCATCGCTTAGGAAAAACCGGCGAAATTCAAGTGATCTCGGGTTATCGCTCTCCTAATACGAATGCGATGTTGCGCCGTACCAGCTCAGGGGTAGCCAAAAAAAGCTATCACATGAAAGGGCAGGCCATTGATTTGCGTATTCCAGGTGTCCCGTTAGCCCAACTACGCCAAGCAGCACTTAATATGAAAGTCGGCGGTGTGGGCTATTACCCCAAGTCTAATTTTGTTCATTTAGACACAGGGCCTGTGCGCAGTTGGGTATAGTGATCCACCCATAAGGCGGTCGCGCCGCAAATGGCGGCGGGAATAATTAATAAATTAATGATTGGTATGCTAGAGCACAGGGCTACACTGGCGCCAAAGCTTAAATTTAATTGGCGCTTTTGTCCTAGCGCTTGGCGCATCACTATAAAATCAATTTTGTGATTATCAAACGGGTAATCACAATATTGAATTGCCATCATCCACGCACTAAATAAAAACCACAATACTGGTGCCAAGGTTTGGCCAATAACGGGAATTAAAAATAGTAATAAGCATCCCAGCGCCCGCGGCAAATAATATCCAATTTTATGGATCTCTCTGGCCATCATGCGGGGCGTATCTTTAAGTAATCCCCACACACTTTCATCGGGCAATGGCTGGCCTGTTAGCTTCATTTCTACCCGTTCAGATAACAAACCATTAAAGGGCGACGCAATTAGATTAGCGACGCTAGTAAATATAAATGAAAACACCACCATGATGGTAATGATGGCTATGGGCCATAATAGGTATCTTAGCCATTGCAAATAGTTGGGCGTCGTTTGTACAAACCAGCCAAAGAGGGTGTCGAGTTGCAAATAAAGCCAATAGAATGCGCCGCCAAAAAGCAGTAAGTTGATGGCGAGAGGTAATAATACAAACAATCGCAAATCAGGCTCTAAAATTAGCGATAAGCCTCTAATTAAATAATGCGGGCCGCGGGCGATGTGAGCAGGCGCAGACATAATAAACTTCCTTAAATCGATAACATGCGGGGGTTCAAGTATAGACACGCGTTTATTATGCCAGAAGCAACGCCACACAGAGGTGATGTTTATTTGACACTCTGCGCTTAAATCCCGTTGAAATTTTATGCGTTTTTGTTGATAAAAGGGCGACTCACGACAAGAGAGGCCGCGCCTAAGCATAAAAAGCCAGCAAATGGCGCTTTTTCTCACATCCTCAGCCAGATGGCGCTTGTCAAACTGAGATGGTAAACATACCCTTGTCATTGTCTTCAATAACATGGCGGCGCAAGATGGTCTATATTCTTGCCACGTCGACATGGCTTAACATAAGCAAAAATATTTAGAGAAACGATAATGCAGGATTTGCGAATTATCTTGATCATTCTGGGCGCGGTAGCCATTGCCGCACTTCTGATCCACGGATTGTGGACCAGCCAGAAAGGGCGTCAAAAACCGATGCGTGAAAAGCCATTAAGTAAAGTGGCGCCAACTCCGCTCGATAAGACAGATGAAACCACAGACGGCTTTGATAGTGATGGCATTGGTCGCGTGCGCGTGGCGGGACATCATCAAGCCGAGTCTTTATCGCGTAATCAAGAGCTCGAAGATGATTGGCAAATCAGTCCCCACTTTTACGCTGTAGAGGATGATGAGCAACACGAGCCTCATCTTGGTCTGCCTCCTACTTTATCAAGTAGTGTGTTTGCGGAAGATGACTTAGCGAGCGCACCTTTTCAAGAAGAGCAAGCCTTAGCTGATGTTGCCAATACGCCCGCTGCTAGCCAGCCTGAAAAGGCAGCCGAATCTGATAGCCCGGTGCTAGCTCAGCCTGAAAGCGAAGCTGAGTTGCGAGCACGCCAATATCAAAAAGGGGAGATAGACCCTCTTTTTGATAACCATGAGCCAGCGCCAGCTGAGCTGCCTCCCTCGCCAGAGCCAATAGCAGAAGCGAATGTGCAGCCTGAAGCCCCAGTGAGCCCCACTCCAGAGCCTGTGATTGCTAAGCCTGCGCCTAAAACGTGGCAAGAGGTATATGTCATTAACGTGATGGCTAAGCCTGAGCAACTGTTAGCCGGCACTGAGTTGGTGCGTGCCGTCACCGATGCGGGTTTTGTGTTTGGTGATATGGATATTTTTCACCGCTATCAAGGCAGTGCTGGCCAAGGAGAACCCTTGTTTAGCTTAGCGAACATGGTTAATCCCGGCACGTTTAATCCCAATGCCATGAGTGAGTTCACCACCCCTGGCGTGTCTATTTTTATGCAGTTACCTCCGCCTGGCATGGCTAAGAATCATTTTAATATGATGATCCAAGCGGCCGATAATATTGCCGAAGACTTAGATGCTTTATTAGTGGATAACCAGCGTCAAGCATTAGCCTTAGAGTACTTAGTGCGCTGTCGCGGCCAGTTGAGCGATTATGATAGTCAGGCTCAGTAACTAGCGGCGCTGCGCTGTATGTAACTTATATTTTGTTCAATAAAAGTGCGGCTTAAGGCCGCACTTTTTATTTAAGTGGACTCGCTATGTCTGATATAAAAACCACCATCCTCACCCTGCGCGCTCAATTAGAGCGCTATAACGAGCAATATTATCTAAGCGATGCGCCCACGGTGCCGGATGCAGAATACGATAGAGTGATGCGCGAGCTTATCGCTCTTGAAAAAGCGCATCCTGAATTTTTAAATGCAGACTCGCCCAGCCAAAAAGTGGGCGGTGCACCGGTGGCGGCTTTTAACCCCATCCCCCACGCCCAAGCGATGCTCTCCTTAGATAATGTCTTTAGTTTAGAAGAGCTCAAAGCCTTTGAAAAGCGAGTATTAAGCCGGCTGCAACATGAACAGCCGGTCGTTTATTGTTGCGAGCCTAAATTAGATGGCTTAGCCGTCAGCTTGCTCTACGAGCAGGGGCGTTTAGTACAAGCGGCCACGCGCGGCGATGGCCGAGTGGGCGAGGGCATTACTGAAAATGTGCGCACTATTAAAAGTATTCCTCTGACCTTAAAGGGCACTAATTGGCCGACACGATTTGAAGTGCGCGGTGAAGTCTTTATGCCCAGCGCCGGCTTTTTAGCGATGAATGAGCATGCCCGCGCGCGCGGTGAAAAAATCTTTGCAAATCCGCGTAATGCCGCAGCGGGTAGCTTGCGCCAGCTTGACTCCCGGGTGACAGCCAAACGGCCGCTGGCCTTTTATTGCTATGGCGTAGGATTAGTGGAAGGCGCGCCCTTAGCTGATAGTCATTTTGCTACCTTAGCGCGCTTAAAAAGCTGGGGGCTACCTATGAGCCCAGAAGTAAAGTTAATGACAGGTATTAGCGGCTGCGAGCAGTATCACGATGCTATTTTAGCTAAGCGCGAACAACTCCCTTATGAAATAGATGGCGTGGTCTATAAAATAGATAGTTTGGCCTTACAAAGTGAGCTGGGCTTTGTAGCGCGGGCACCGCGTTGGGCCATTGCTCATAAGTTTCCTGCTCAAGAGGAGCTAACGCAATTACTCAATGTGGAGTTTCAAGTAGGAAGAACCGGAGCCATTACTCCCGTTGCTAAATTGGCGCCGGTGCCGGTGGCGGGTGTCGTCGTCTCAAACGCCACCTTACATAATGCCGATGAAATTGCGCGCTTAGGCGTAATGATAGGGGATACGGTGATTATCCGCCGAGCGGGCGATGTTATCCCACAAGTGGTAGCAGTGGTCTTAGAAAAAAGAACTGAGCAAGTGCGAGCCATCGTCTTTCCTACCCGCTGTCCGGTCTGCGAAGCCGAAGTAGAGCGCATAGAAGGCGAAGTGGTAGCGCGCTGTAGCGGTGGCTTATTTTGTGCCGCTCAACGTAAAGAGGCGATTAAGCATTTTTCGTCACGCAAAGCGCTCGATATTGATGGCCTTGGCACTAAGTTAATTGAACAGTTAGTGGACAGTGAGCTCATTAAAACTCCCGCTGATTTATTCAGTTTAACGAAGGCGCAATTGCTTACCCTAGAACGCATGGGGGAAAAATCGGCTAGTAAATTATTAATGGCGCTAGAGGCGGCGCGTACGACCACCTTGGCTCGTTTTTTATATGCACTAGGGATCCGCGAAGTAGGGGAAGCCACGGCTAATAATTTAGCTCAGTATTTTTTAACGCTCGACGCTGTGATGGCCGCTGAAGTCGACACATTGTTAAAGGTGATTGATGTGGGCGAAATAGTGGCAAAGCATGTTTACTACTTCTTTCGCCAACCCGATAACTTAGCGGTAGTACAGACGCTAGTCACACCTATTGAGCAAGGCGGCTGCGGCTTGCATTGGCCGGCGATGGTCGCACTTGAAAAAGAAGCGCAGCCCTTACTGGGGCAAACCTTTGTGTTAACGGGGACGCTCAGCCAGTTATCGCGTGCCGATGCCAAAACCGCTTTGCAAGCACTGGGCGCGAAAGTGGCAGGCTCAGTGTCTGCTAAAACCAGCTGTGTGGTGGCAGGCGAAGCTGCGGGAAGTAAGTTGGTGAAAGCCCAAGAGCTAGGTTTGACTATCTTTGATGAAGAGCAATTATTGGCGCTTTTGGCTGAGCATCAATAATAGGCGGGCAACGACAAGACGCTATTAGGCTCTCCTCTATTTGAGAGAGCCAACGAAGAAGGTAGTTAAGTGGCTAAATAACTGTGGCTATTAAGGAGTGTTAACCAGCGCAAACTCTTGGCCTAAACGGCGAAAGGCGGTGATTAACAGGCCATTATCGGTAACTTCAATATAATGCAGCTGGCCTTCTTTGTTCACCACTAAAGTCAGTGCCTGGCCGACGCGTACCTGACTTAAGGGCTTATAAGAGGGCTCTGCGCGCACCAGTGCAATTAAGTCGCTCCCGGGCAGTTGCCATTGGCGAAATAACGCCGCCAGTGTTTCGCCTTGCATTAGGGTGTGATCAATGCGCTTAGCGCCTAGTGGAATATCAATTTCTCGACTCACCTTTGGCTCTAAAGATAGGTTTAAGGAGCCAGTAACCGGCGCCGCTTCTAAAGCAGGGGCGGGCTGCCAAAGAAATAGTCCTAGCCATAGCGGCGTTAAAATCAGTAACCCCAATTTGTGTGGCTTTGGAACCTGCTGCCATTTTTCAATACCGCGGCCTATGCCTTGGCGAAAAGGAAGTGTAGCCTGATTAAACTTGCCGCCGACAGTGTGGGGTTGGTTGCGTTTCATTGATTTTCTTCTAGACATATAGCCACCTCGTTGGCGTTAGTGTATCTGTGCCAAACAAACTCGACAAGTCATTGCCCTAGCGTGCCCTTTTGCTTAAGCATTAGGCAAAGCGTTTAACCCACACGCGGGCAGTGCTAAAATAGCGCCAGTGAAATGGTACCATCTTAAGTGATAATGCTTGATCCAAATGCGTTTAGCAGCGAATGCGCTGTGATAAAGTGGCGACAGCAGTTTGGACCCTAATCAGTGCTTGGTTGAAAGACCAAGTCTACGTGGATTTTATTTATTAGCTAAGGCAGAAAGAATGACAGTTAAAACGCGGTTTGCTCCTAGCCCTACCGGCTTTCTCCATGTTGGCGGCGCTCGTACCGCCCTTTATTCTTGGCTGTATGCACGCCATTTTAAAGGCGAATTTGTCCTGCGTATTGAAGATACGGATTTGGAGCGCTCAACCCAAGAAGCTATCGATGCCATCATAGAGGGGATGAAGTGGTTAGGGCTAAATTGGGAAGAGGGACCTTATTACCAGACTCAGCGTTTTGATCGTTATAATAGCTTGATTGATCAGCTATTAGATGAAGATAAAGCCTATAAATGTTATTGCTCTCGTGAACGCTTAGATGGCCTGCGTGAGCAACAAATGGCGGCGGGTGAAAAACCCCGTTATGACGGTCATTGCCGCCATAGCTCTGCACAACACGTCAGTGATGCACCCTGTGTGATCCGCTTTAAAAACCCCACTGAAGGCAAAGTGGTGTTTGATGATCATGTAAGAGGGCGCATTGAAACGAGCAACGACCAACTCGATGATTTAATTATTCGCCGCACCGACGGCGCACCGACTTATAACTTTTGTGTGGTGGTCGATGATTGGGATATGGAAATCAGCCATGTGGTGCGTGGGGAAGATCATATTAATAATACGCCTCGCCAAATTAATATCTATCAGGCTCTCGGCGCCCCTGTACCTGAGTTTGCCCATGTGTCGATGATCTTGGGTGATGATGGCGCTAAATTATCTAAACGCCATGGTGCGGTAAGCGTAATGCAATATCGTGATGATGGTTACCTACCTCAAGCCCTATTAAATTATCTGGTGCGCTTAGGCTGGTCACATGGCGATCAAGAGATCTTTTCTCTCGATGAAATGATTGAGCTGTTTTCTTTAGATGGCATTGGTAAGTCGGCCTCGGCCTTCAATACCGATAAGTTATTGTGGCTGAACCAACATTATTTAAAAACTAGCCCTGCTGAAGAGGTGGCTAGCTACTTAGTGTGGCATATGCAAGACCAGCAAATAGAGCTGAGCAAGGGACCAGCACTAGCTGAGGTGGTGACCTTATATGCTGAGCGCTGTCATACCCTTAAAGAAATGGCTGAGCAAAGCCGCTATTTGTTTGAAGACTTTAGCGAATTTGAAGAAAATGCGGCTAAAAAACATTTGCGTCCTGTGGCCGCAGAGGTACTAGCACGAGTGCGGGATAAGCTTGCTGCGCTTACTGATTGGCAAGCGTCCTTTATCCATGAGCAAATTAATGCCACCGCTAGCGAGCTTGAACTGGGAATGGGTAAAGTTGGTATGCCGCTGCGTGTAGCGGTGACCGGTGCTGGCCAATCACCGGGGATTGATGGCGTGATTGCCTTACTCAGTAAAGAGCAGGTCTTAGCGCGTATTGATATGGCGCTTGCTTTTATTGAGCAGCGTGCGAATAGCTAAGCTTTTTACAGCTCTACGGCGTCTACGCATCCTGTGTTGACAGGGTGCGTTTTTATAAAAGCGCACTGTTGACAAATTAGCCAAAACGACTAAGAAATGACGACTTAAGCGAGTTTAGCGCGTTTTCGGTTGACACAGAAATCTTGGCTGTCTATTATGCGCATCGCCTCTTGGGTCTAGTACCTAGGAGCAAGATAAGCGGGGCTATAGCTCAGCTGGGAGAGCGCTTGCATGGCATGCAAGAGGTCCGCGGTTCGATCCCGCGTAGCTCCACCACTTATCTAAACAGTAAAGTACATCTTAGTAAAAAGACTGCCAATTGGGGTTATAGCTCAGCTGGGAGAGCGCTTGCATGGCATGCAAGAGGTCCGCGGTTCGATCCCGCGTAGCTCCACCAATTTGGTCAGTGATACTACCAGCAAAAGATTTGTTTTGGGGTTATAGCTCAGCTGGGAGAGCGCTTGCATGGCATGCAAGAGGTCCGCGGTTCGATCCCGCGTAGCTCCACCACCTCTTATTTAGTAAGACAGTGGATACAACATCTTACCCAAATTTCGGGGCTATAGCTCAGCTGGGAGAGCGCTTGCATGGCATGCAAGAGGTCCGCGGTTCGATCCCGCGTAGCTCCACCATTTACGTGTAATAACAAGTTATAAAATTTAAAAGCCACTGCAGATTTGCAGTGGCTTTCTTGCGTTTGCTCTGCTGCTATTAATAAGTGCGCCGATGGCGAGTGGCACTGAGCGTTAAGCTGAGTATGATGGAAGAACCTTAATGTAGATGAGAATTTATCATGGAACATTTCGATACCATTTTTCAGCGCGCCGCCCAACGCCATGGCGGCGAAAAAAAGCTGATGGCTTTAATTGCTACTCCCTTAGCTACGCCAGAACAGCTAGCCGCGGTGAGTGATGATCGCTGGTTGTCTTCTTTTACCATGAGTTTATTTCAATCAGGATTTGTCTGGCGGGTGATCCGTAATAAATGGCCCGACTTTGAGCGAGCATTTTTTGGTTTTGATCCGCAAAAAATGTTGATGCTAGATGACAGTCATTTTGAGCGCTTAAATAATGATGTTTCTATTGTGCGCCACGCACGAAAAATTGCTGCCGTGCCTGCCAATGCCCGCATGATTTTAGAGTTAGGCCAGCCTTATGGAGGCTTTGGCGCATTTGTGGCGCAGTGGCCCACCGATGACATTACCGGCTTATGGCTCACGCTTAAAAAACACGGATACCTGTTAGGCGGTAATATTGGGCCTTATGCTTTGCGCCGCTTAGGCGTAGATACGTTTGTGTTTACTGGCGATGTCTGCGCTTATTTACGCCACCATCAAGTCGTGGACGCAGGCCTTGGGAGTCAAAAAGGACTGCGCCAAGCCCAAACCGCATTTAATGAGTGGCAAGCCCAAAGTGGACTTAGCTTATCGCAAATCAGTAAAACCCTTGCTTTTTCTATGGGCTAAGCGTGCGCTTACCGCTGGCGAAGAATTTTTTATTGAGCAAGCGCATCCACATAAGGGGTTAAGAAAGCGTGTACCTGCTTAACTATTTCCGGTTGCGCCTTGGCAGTAGGGTGAATGCCATCATTCATCATCATGCCCTCTTTATCGATTAAGGGGGCGACAAAAAACGGCATTAAAGGCAATTGGTGAGTGGTGGCGAGCTCGCTAAAAATAGCTTCAAACTTATCAAGGTAACGACGCCCGTAATTAGGGGGCAATTGAATGTCAGTTAAAATCACTTGAGCGTTGGCGTCTTTTGCTAAGCGGATCATCTTTGCCAGATTATTGGCAATTAATTGGGGCGCTAAACCGCGCAAACCATCGTTTCCTCCTAACTCTAATAATACTAAATCAGGCTGATGCTGAGTGAGTAAAGTCGGTAAACGCTGCAGTCCACCTTGGGTGGTATCGCCACTCACACTGGCATTCACCACTGTGATAGCTGGCCAGTGCTTGGCTAATTGTTGGGGCCAAGCTTGGTCGGCAGACATGCGATAACCCGCGCTTAGGCTGTCGCCCACGATCAGTATGGTGGTAGCATGAGCAACAGATGACACCATTAATAGCAAAAATAAAAGGATGCGCAACATGATAACTTCTCCGGTGATCAAGGTAGCGGGGCTGAGCCATCAGGTGCAGCTCGAGCAGCAGACGCTGACCATCCTTGATGGGATCGACTTTGAAGTCAAGCAAGGAGAAAGTGTGGCGTTAGTGGGCGCTTCTGGCTCGGGTAAATCTACCTTATTGGGCTTATTGGCGGGGCTTGATAAAGCCACTAGTGGCGATATTGCTATTAAAGGGCAGTGGCTATCTCAATTAGATGAAGGACAAAAAGCGGCGTTACGTGCTAAAGACATAGGTTTTGTATTTCAGTCTTTTTTATTGCTGCCTACCTTAAACGCCTTAGAAAACGTCATGTTACCCGCCCAATTACAAGGCCGAGGCAGTGCTAAGCAAAGCGCGAGTGCGTTATTAGAGCAAGTGGGTTTAAGTGAGCGAATGGCTCATTTTCCTAGCCAATTATCTGGGGGTGAGCAACAAAGGGTGGCATTGGCTCGAGCTTTTATGAATGAGCCGGCTATTTTACTGGCAGATGAACCTACGGGTAATTTAGACACCCAAACGGGGGCGCGCATTATTGACTTGCTGTTTGAGCTTAATCAGCATCATGGCACTACCTTAGTCATAGTCACTCATGATGAAACATTAGCAGCACGCTGTCAGCGGCGTTTAGTGATGACCAGTGGGCAACTTAAAGAGGTGCTTACCCATGGCTAATAGCTCACGGTTAAGCTTAGCGCTGATCCGGCGTGAGATTAATCACGGCTCGTTGCGGCTTTTTTTATTGGCCTTAGCGCTCAGTGTGGCCAGTATGTTAAGCGTCACTTTAGTCGCAGACCGCCTTAATCAAGCCATTACCCTATCGGGGCGAGATTATATTGGCGCTGATCGAGTGATTATTGCAAGTCGGACGCTGCAAGAAGACGTGTTAAAAGCCGCGCAAACGCACGGCCTTGAGTTATCACGCACTCAGTCATTTCAAAGTGTGTTGTTTGCGGGTGATGAATTACAACTTGCCAGCGTGCGCGCCGTAGATAATGCCTTTCCTTTTTATGGCGAGCTACAACTTTCGCCGCCCCAAGCGCTAGCCAAAGGCCAGATTTGGTTGTCGGCGCGCTTATTGGCGCTATTAAAAGTAGACATCGGCAGCACAGTGGAGCTTGGTAATCTTAAGCTTAAGGTTACGGGAGAGCTAGTTGCTGAGCCTGATCAAAGTTTATCGCCGGCATTATTGGCGCCACGCGCGCTTATCCATCTTGATGATGTCGCTGCAAGCGGTATTCAAATGGCGGGCAGTCGGGTGAATTATCGCTATCTTTTTAAAGGTAGTGCTCAAGCATTGGACGACTACCAAGCATGGTTAACGCCGCAACTGGCACTGGGGCAGCGTTGGCAAGATGCCAGCCAAGCTAATTCGCCTGTATCGCGTTCACTCGCCCGCGCCGAGCAATTTTTTCGCTTAGCCTCGCTCATTGGCGTCTTACTCGGAATGCTCGCCATGGCGATTGCGCTTGGCTATTTTTCAAAAAAAGAACAAGACCGTATTGCCTTACTTAAAACATTAGGCGCGAGTCGACGTTTTTTATTGCGCTGGTTAAGTACTTTGTTAGGCAGCTTATTACTCTTGGGTGTGGTAGTGGGCACCATGGTGGGCTATGGCTTGCATAAGCTTATTTTACTGAGCTTAGGGCAGGCACTGCAGGTACCCTTGCCTCCTCCGTCTTGGCAACCCTTTGCTTATGCATTGGGCTTAGCGGTGATCACCACCATCATTTTGGCGCTCATGCCAATGAGGCGCTTATTGCAGGTACCCGCTCTTAAAGTGCTACGTAATGAAGCTGAGGCGCATATTCCTGTTAGCTGGAGTGTGAGCTTATTACTGCTGGCTACCTTTTTACTCAGTTGGTTGTTTAGTGGTGAAGCTATCTTGGCAGGCGCTTTATTACTGGGCCTACTGAGCTTAATGGCTATTTTGGGCGCAGTCAGTGGCGCTATGTTGTGGATAGCACGCCATCTTGGCCGCGGCATCGCTTTTAAATTAGCGCTAAACCGACTACAAAGAGCGCGCATCAGCACTCTATTGCAGTTTGGTGGTGTGGCCTTAGCGCTGTTTTTAGGTTGTCTGTTATGGATAGTACGGGCAGAGTTGGTAGATGGCTTTTTAGCCAATTTACCTGAAAAGGCGCCTAATCGGTTTGTTATTAATATTGCAGAAGATGAGCTAGCGCCACTTCGCCACATGCTCGATGAAGCTCGCTTAACGCGCTCGGTATTTTATCCCATAGTACGAGGTCGTTTAGTGGCCATTAACGAGCAAGCGACAGCGGAAGATGTGGATAATGGCGAAGCACAGGGGGTGGGGCGCGAGCTTAATCTTACTTATAGCCGTGAGCTACCAAAAGGGAACCGCATTCTTAAAGGCCAATGGACGCAAGCGCCTAATAGTGTGTCGGTTGAGGCTGGTCTTGCTAAGCGCTTAAATATTAAACTAGGCGATAACTTGCAACTGGACTTAGCTGGGGTTGAGGTAAAAGGGCAGGTAAAGAGTATTCGTGAAGTGGACTGGGATAGCATGCAGCCTAATTTCTATCTCATTTTTAGCCCCGATGTGTTGGCTTCTTACTCCCCGACTTGGCTAGCGAGTTTTTATCTACCCAAAACAGAGCAAGACTTAGAAATTGCGTTGATCCGTGCTTTTCCAACCGTGACTATTTTAGATGTAGAAGCCTTATTACAACAATTGCGCCACGTGCTGGCCCAAGTTAGCCAAGCTTTACTGGTGATCATGGCCTTAGTCATACTGGCCAGTTTATTAGTGCTATTAGCTCAGCTAGAAACTACTTTAGACAGCCGACGGCGCGAGCTAGTGTTACTGCGCACGCTAGGTGCCAGTGAGCGACTCTTACAAGCATCGTTGCGTTGGGAGTGGTTAGCGGCAGGGCTGGCAGCCGGCTTAGCGGCGGCATTGGGCGTTGAGCTGTGTGTGGCTATTTTATTACCTCAATGGCTAGGCTTACCTTGGCAGCCCCACCCAGGGTTATGGTTGGGATTGCCGGCGCTGGGGGCCGGCTTGTTGCTGCTGACGGGGCGAGTGGGAGGCGTGACGCGCCCCCGCTTAATGACGCGCTTACGCCAGTGGTAAGCCTCATCGCCCTCAGTGCCCAATTAAGAGCTGGCGGTTAAGGTCTCTTTGAGGGCTTTTTCGAGCGTAGGATAGCGAAAATGAAAACCGGCTCTTTGTAAGCGCACCGGCATCACTCGCTGGCCTGTTAATAATAAGTCGGCCATTTCGCCAAAGGCTAGTCGCATTACCCAAGCGGGTACTCGGGCAAAATGAGGTTTATTCAATACTTTAGCCAGCGTTTTACTAAATTGCTGATTAGTAACCGGCTCTGGCGCACTGGCATTAAAGGCCCCTTGGCATTCGGGATGTTCCAGTAAAAATAGTAATAAGCTCACCACATCATCGATGTGGATCCACGACATATATTGCTTGCCTGAGCCAATGGGCCCGCCTAAGCCTAACCGATAGCTGGGCAGCATTTTCTTTAGGGCTCCGCCTTGTGCACCTAATACCACGGCTAAGCGAATAAAACATACGCGAGTTTGTGCACTGGCTGCCTGCTCGGCCAGCTGCTCCCAGCGCTGACACACGTGGTGGCTAAACTCAGGATGAGGGCTTGAGTCTTCATCGACCAGCGTCTCACCTTGGCGGCCATAATATCCCACTGCCGAGCCACTAATTAACACGCTAGGGGGTTGGCTGCCTGCATGAAGTTTAGCCACCAGTTGTTCGGTAAGTTGCCAGCGGCTTTGACAAATACGCTCTTTTTGCGCGCTGCTCCAGCGTTTATCGGCAATGGGTTCACCGGCTAGATTGATAACAGCGTCAAAGCTGTCTAAATTTTCCAGTTTATCGAGCGAGGCTAAGGCGTGAATATTTGAGCCTAGAAGCTGGGTGACGTTATGGGGCTGGCGACTTAACACCGTCACTTCATGGTGTGGGTGTAATTGTTTAATTAAGCGCTGCCCCACAAAACCCGTACCGCCGGTGATCAATATCTTCATGGAGTCCTTCCTTTATATAAATAAGCCCTGTTGCTGTATAGCTCGCGTTATCTTTCAATGTTAGCAGGATAAAAGGCTCGCCATTGTGATGCGGCTTAAGGCACGGCTAACTCAGCTCAGTCCTTAACTAATAGCGCCACCATAAAAAAACCGAGGTTATCGGCGCTTCATAGAAGGCAGAGTAACCTCGGTATATCAGCTAAGAGTTGAACTCTTTAGACTTAACCTAATAACTTTTAGGCTAGCGCGGCAATGGCTGCGTCGTAGTTAGGTTCAGTTGTTAGCTCAGCAACACGCTCGCTGTAAACCACTTTGCCTTGCTCATCAATCGCAACCACGGCACGAGCGGCTAAGCCACGCAGTGGGCCTTCGCTTAACGCTACACCAAAGGCGTTCAAGAATTCAGCATTGCGAAAGGCAGAGGCAGTTTGTACGTTTTCAATTCCTTCTGCACCACAAAAGCGGCCCAGAGCGAAGGGCAGATCCATAGATACGCAAATCACTTTAGTGTTGGCTAATGCCGCGGCTTTTTCGTTAAAAGCACGTACGCTTGCCGCGCACACATCGGTGTCAACACTTGGGAAAATGTTCAACAGTACTTTTTGGCCTTTGAAGTCTGCCAATTTAATGTCGTTTAAATCGCCATCGGTCAAAGTAAAATCAGCGGCCGCTTGGCCTGCTTGTGGAAACTGGCCAGAAACAGCAACTGGGTTACCTTGGAAAGTTACGCTAGACATAGTAGCTCCTTGTTAAAGGTGATAGATAATAGGTTTAAAATTAAACACTATGTGAAAAAATTATATTGCAGCGGCTAAGTTACCAGTTTTAGGCATAAGGAAAAGGTTTTTATTTTTTTTGCTAGCCCTTGAAAGTCATAGCGCCGCTAAAAGTTGTGCTTAAGGCGGCGCTTTACCCACTAAAATGTCATTAAATAGATCTTGGTAATCAGCTGTTGGCGAGTCATCTACGTTAGATTGCTCTTATTCTATGCTAGGTAGCTGAGCGGCGTCGCGTTGTCCTCCTTGAATCGCGGTGAGCGCAATGGTGTAAACAATATCATCCACTAAGGCGCCGCGAGATAAGTCATTAACCGGTTTACGCATGCCTTGTAGCATAGGGCCAATCGATACTAGCTGTGCTGAACGCTGTACCGCCTTATAAGTAGTATTACCGGTATTAAGATCAGGAAAGATAAAGACAGTGGCTTTTCCGGCAACGGGGGAGTCCGGAGCCTTAGACTGCGCTACATTTTCCATAATGGCGGCATCATATTGCAGTGGCCCATCGATAATTAAATCCGGGCGCTTTTCTTTAGCTAAGCGCGTCGCCTCTCTTACTTTCACTACTTCTGCGCCCGTGCCAGAGCTGCCCGTAGAGTAGGAGATCATCGCCACTCTAGGCTCAATGCCAAAGGCGGTAGCAGAGTCGGCGGATTGAATGGCAATTTCTGCTAATTGCTCGGCGCTAGGGTCGGGGTTAATGGCGCAGTCGCCATAGACCAACACTTGGTCTGGCAACAGCATAAAAAAGATGGAGGATACTAACGAGCAGCCAGGCGCGGTTTTAATAATTTGCAGGGGCGGGCGTATGGTATTAGCGGTGGTATTAATCGCCCCCGAGACTAAGCCGTCAACTTCATCACGCTCTAGCATCATAGTACCCAGTACTACGTTATCCTGTAGCTGCTCGCGCGCCACAATCTCTGTTAGGCCTTTAGCTTTTCTAAGCTCTACTAAGCGCTCTACATAATGCTCACGCACTTGCTTTGGGTCGATAATTTCTACTCGTTCATCTAATTTCACCCCTTGTTGGGCGGCGACTCGTAATATTTCCTCACGATTTCCTAATAATACCGGGCGCGCAATCCCCCGCTCGGCGCAAATTGAGGCCGCTTTAATGGTGCGCGGCTCTTCCCCTTCGGGCAGCACAATGCGCTTAGCGGCGCGGCGCGCTAATTCCGTTAGTTGATAGCGAAAGGCGGGTGGGCTGAGTCGATGGCTGCGGGTAGACTTAGCCATTAACGACTCAATCCAGTGTTGATCGATATGGCTTGCCATATAATCTTGCACCAAATCGATGCGCGGTAAGTCATCAATGGGAATTTCTAAATTAAAATGCTGCAGGCTAACTGCGGTTTGCCAGGTATTGGTGTCGACCATCAAGATAGGTAAGCCTGTTTCGGTGGCTTGTTGGCACAGCGCCATAATTTGTGGCTCTGGGTGATAGCTGCCATTGAGTAAGAGGGCGCCAATTTTCACGCCATTCATGGCCGCTAAACAAACGGCGACAATAACATCGGATCTGTCCCCGGAGGCCACCAATAAGCTGCCTGGTCTAAAGTGCTGCACCATATTATGCAGTGCGCGCGCACAAAAAGTGACGCTTTGTAGGCGGCGACTATTGAGCTTGCCTTCATTTAAAATAGTGGCATTTAAGTGGCGGGCTAAATCCACGGCTCTGGGGGCCACTAAATCATTATTCCAAGGAATACAGCCCAAGATCCGCAGCGGCATTTTGCCAAACACTTGTAGCACTTCTAAATTAGGGCTGTATTTTTCAAGCTTTTGATTGGGGTTAAACATCTCCGACAGATCGGGGCGAGTGTTGCCCTGATCATCGATGGGCGCCCCTACTTTATTAATAATGCAGCCCACAATGCGCTTATTGAGCATGCCGCCAAAACTAGAGCACGCCAGCTCAATTCGCTCTTTTAATTGTTGGCTAGAGTCATTGCTGGGTTGGGCAATAAGTACCATATCGGCATCAAGCGCTTTAGCAACATCATAATTAATGCGATTGGCAAAGGGCTGTTTGTCGGTGGGGATCAAGCCCTCTACCACCACTATCTCCGCGCCCACGTCGGCCACATGATTTTCTACCCGTGCCACTATTTCTTCTAGCAAAACATCAAGATTTCCCTTAGAGATCATGGTTTCAGCATAGCTAAGGGCAAAGGGCTCTGGCGGCACTATATTAGAGCCATTTGCGATCACGGCCGTGGAATGATCTTGGACTGTGGTGCGGTTGCGCGGTTGGGAAACTGGTTTAAAAAAGCTGACATTAACGCCATTGCGCTCCATGGCGCGCACCATCCCCAAGCTCACTGAGGTGGCACCCACACCGCCACTGACGGGGATCAACATTACCGTTCTGGCCATAATATCCTCTTATTCCTGGGTTAAAGAAGTAGCATTGTCGTTACGGGCCGCGATGGCGAGCGTCAGCGCGTCTTTAGCAATCACCCATTCTTCATTGGTTGGTATTACCCAAGCAGGTGTACTGTCTTGGGTAGTAATACAGGCCGTTTGTCCAAAGCGGGCCGCTTGGTTGGCGGTGTCATCGAGCTTAAAGCCCAACAAACTTAAGCGAGCTAAGGTATGCTCGCGCACTAACACGGAGTTCTCTCCTATGCCGCCGGTAAAGACGACCGCATCTAGGCGACCGTCTAGCGCACAGCTATAACTGGCAATATATTTGGCAAGGCGATAGCAAAAAATATCTAGTGCACGCTTTGCGCCCGCATCACTGTGATAGTGCTCGGCAAGATAGCGACAATCGCTGGTATGTTGTGACAAGCCCAGTAACCCTGACTCTTTAGTAAGTAAGGTATTAATATCGGGTAAGCTATAGCCTAAGTTATCGTGCAAATGGAAGATAATAGCAGGGTCAATATCGCCACTGCGCGTGCCCATAACTAAGCCCTCTAATGGCGTAAGCCCCATGGATGTGTCTACCGACTGGCCATTTTTGATGGCACACACAGAGGCGCCATTACCTAAGTGACAGCTAATAATATTAAGCTCGGCTAAGGGTTTATCTAAAAGGGTGGCGGCTTGCTCGGCAATAAAAAAGTGGCTGGTGCCATGCATGCCATAGCGGCGAATATGATGCGCTTGATAGAGCTGATAAGGCAGTGCATATAAAAACGCCGACTCGGGCATGGTTTGGTGAAAGGCGGTATCAAATACCGCTACCTGCACTAAGTTTGGAAATGAGCGCCGTGCCGACTCAATACCAATTAAGTGAGCAGGGTTGTGCAAGGGAGCTAAGTGGGCACAATCTTCAATAATGCGGATCACGGCGTCATCGATAACCGCCGATTGTGTAAATTGCTCGCCACCGTGAACCACTCTGTGTCCCACGGCCCTCAGATTATTTAATAGCTCGGGGTGGGGCATCAGTAGCTGATTGACGATAAAATCTAGCGCCTCTTGGTGAGCGCTGCCATCACCTAAGTCGGCATGGCCTTTTTCTCCGTTAAAAGACCAACTAATACGGGTATGGGGGAGATAAAAGCATTCCGCTAGTCCCGATAGCTGCTCGCTACCCGTGTGGGCATCAATAATGGCAAACTTGAGCGACGAACTGCCGCAGTTAAGCACAAGAACTAGCTTACTCGTCATGGGGAGACCTTGTGGTTAGAAAAAATAATCCATTCCTTATTAGGAATGGGTACCGGGCGTGGCGGCGCTTTTTTGTGAGAATGGCGAAGTCTGACTAAAGTTAAGTGTGAGTTATCTTCTCTGTGCGCATTCTCATCAGGTGCACGCTGCCAAGGCCAACTAATAAATACCGAGGATAAACCTCACTCAGTGGCGTAAAATAACATAAAGCGATAGCGATTTATGAGGTGGCGATAGCAATCGCTGCTTACTTGCCCTTAATCTTGCTGTTTTGGAGGCACAATGAGCACACTGACCCAAACGTTAAATAAGGGCAGCGCCTATTTAGCAATCTGGCCAAAAGAGCGCCAGCTTGCGGCGTTATTTCCTGAATACCGTATTACGAGTGCTACTCGATTAGCACTGCGTACTATACCGGCTTTGATTGTGCTGAGTGTGTTGGTGCAGTTTCAATTAGGCGATCCGCGCTACTGGCCGGGGGTGGTGAGCTCGATATTATTTCTAGCCAGCTTACCGCTACAAGGTCTCTTTTGGCTAGGTAAGCGCGCCACGACACCGCTGCCACCTAGCTTAGCCTCTTGGTATCAAAAAATTTTTCAAAAGATGGCGGAGGCCGGTGTTGCTGTTAATGAGCCGGTATCGCGCCCGCGTTATTTTGAGTTAGCAGAAATGCTGAACTTGGCGTTTAAACAACTGGATAAGTCGTTTATTCGCGATCTCTAACCGCTATTAGTTGTGAGCGACTTGCAAAGAAAGCGGCTTTTAGCGAGGCTGGGTGAGTGTATTTTTCTATTGCTAACCTAAGGCCTGACTATGAATTTATTATCTCAAGCAATGGCCAGCAAGCCTCAGCCCAATTGGTCAGACATTCAGGCGGTGCCGATTATAGATAGCCAAGACCCGCTGGTCGCTCTTGGCTTAGTCAACTTACCGCTTCGTATTTACCCCGCTTATTTTCATCAAGGTGTGCCCCACGCCCTCAGTGATTGTTATGTTAGACGCAGCGTCTTATACCGCCTGTATAAAGCCGCCCGTTTATTACCAGGTGGCATAGAGCTAGTCGTACTCGATGGCTGGCGCCCGTTAGCGGTACAAGAGTATTTATACAACAGTCTACATCGCATTTTTCATGCCCAGTATCCACAAGACTCGGCGGCTGAGCACCAAGCTCGACTGCGCCAATTTGTCGCTCCACCCAGCATGGATGCCAAGGCACCTAGCCCTCATTTAACGGGCGGAGCCGTGGATGTCACTTTATGTAATAGCGACGGCTTATTATTGGACATGGGGACTGAGTTTGATGATGTCAGTGCGCTTTCTGCCAGTGCCGCTTTTGAGTCAGTGATTAAGCCTAATCCTCGAGAGTCGGAAGTGATCGAGCATCGTCGACTCTTGCACAGCGTGATGCTGCAAGCTGGCTTTAGTAATTTGCCCAGCGAGTGGTGGCATTTTGATTATGGTAATCAAGCGTGGGCCTGGGCCACCCAGCAACCCCATGCCCATTTTGGCGCCATTGAGCGAGCCAGCTTAAGTCAGCGCTGGCAACAGCAAGTGGCGGCACAGCAGTTGCCGGTGCCAGAGTAAATGGGCAGCCGCCGCTTTTTTAAAGCGACAGTCACTTGTCGTAGCTAAGGCGTGAGTAATGGCAAAGCCGCCTCTAGCTGCTATTAATTGAAGGTAAGCGAGCCAAAGAGTGCTGACGCTCTGCTGTGGTGATGAATATTTAATGGCGGCGCTATTGGTTAACACTCTTGCTATTACTCACCACATAAAAGTGGCTCGCATTCTTTTACCGGCATAGGAGAGATTCATGGATAACACTCATCCCCTTTGGCAAACGGGCTGGTACGGCCAAGGCCGTTGGCAAACTTGCGCTGAGCAATATGAGGTCATTAATCCTGCTACTCAGCAAGTGCTAGCTAAGGTAGCTAAGTGTGGGACTAAAGAAACGCAAACGGCGATTGATGCCGCCGAGCATGCGCTTAAAAGCTGGCGCCAGACGAGTGCGAAAGAGCGCGCTAAGATATTACGGCGTTGGTTTGAGCTGATGCTTGAGCATCAAGAAGCACTGGCAACGCTCATGGTATTAGAGCAGGGCAAGCCGCTCACCGAAGCCAAAGGTGAAGTTAGTTATGCGGCCAATTTTTTAGAATGGTTTGCCGAAGAGGGTAAGCGCGCCTATGGCGAGACCATTCCTAGTCCAGATACTAGCCATCGGATCTGGGTCATTAAGCAACCGGTAGGCGTAGTGGCGGCTATTACGCCTTGGAACTTCCCGCTGGCCATGATCACCCGCAAAGTGGGCCCCGCTTTAGCCGCAGGTTGTACTGTGGTAGTAAAAGCCGCCAGTGCGACGCCCCTTAGTGCTAACGCACTGGCGGTACTGGCTGAGCAAGCCGGCCTCCCTGCGGGGGTATTTAATGTGGTGTCTGGGGACACCCAAGCCATCAGTGACACGCTAATGGATAGCGCTGTGGTGCGTAAGCTGTCATTTACCGGCTCCACTAAAGTAGGCAAGTTGCTGATGGCAAATGCGGCTAACACGGTGAAAAAACTATCTTTAGAGCTGGGCGGTAATGCGCCTTTTATTGTCTTTGATGATGCGGATCTCGATGCCGTCGTAAAAGGCGCGATGGCCGCTAAATTTAGAAACACCGGCCAAACCTGTGTTTGTGTGAACCGCTTTTTAGTCCAAGAAAATATCTACGACCGTTTTGTACAGCAGCTCGCTAACGCTGCGCAACAACTTAAGGTAGGGGATGGCTTAGAAAAGGGCGTAGAGCAGGGTCCCTTAATTAATGAAGATGGCTTAAAAAAAGTGCAACAGCACCTCGATGATGCGCTAAGTAAAGGCGCGCGCGTGATTTGTGGCGGTAAACCTCATGCTTTGGGTGGCACCTTTTTTGAGCCTACCGTATTAGCCGAAGCAACAGATAATATGCTGTTGGCCAGTGAAGAGACCTTTGGTCCGGTGGCGGCGTGTTTTCGGTTTAAAGATGAAGCCGAGGCCATTGCTCGTGCAAACGACACCCCCTTTGGCTTAGCGGCGTATTTTTATACGCAAGATCTTAATCGCGTTTATCGAGTATCCGAAGCCTTAGAGTCGGGCATGGTAGGCGTCAATGCCGGCATTATTTCTAATGAAGTGGCGCCCTTTGGCGGGGTAAAAGAGTCAGGTATAGGCCGAGAGGGGGCACGTGATGGCTTAGCAGAATACCTAGAAACCAAGTACGTTAATTTAGGGGAAGTGAATTAGTCTAGTCGCTAATGCCTGTCGACAGCCGCACCTTAGGGTGCGGCTTTTTTATAAGTTGTTAAATCTATTGCGAATAGCTAATAGTTTGATAAGGCCAGCATTTTTGGACTCTAAGTCCTTGGTTTTGTAAAAGTGGCCCTCTTTTACGTTAGACTGCAAGCAGTGTCTGTTTTTATTGGCACAAATGAATAGAGTTAGGTGCGTTTAATTAGAGTTGCTTATCACAGCTCGCTCATCCACAGCTTACTAAAAATAGGAATTTTATTATGGCTGCAGAAAAAGTGAGCCCTGAAAAATCTTCTTCACTGTCTACCATCTTAGTCCCGGTCTTTATTCCCTCTGTCATTATTATTGCGCTGATGGTGATTGGCACCATGAGCAACCCAGAGCTGGCCGGTGAAGTTTTTACCAATGTGTTGAATTACCTGATCAAAACCTTTGGCTGGTTTTATATGTTAGCGGTGGCCATTTTCTTAGTGTTTGTGGTCACGGTCGCCTTTTCTAAATGGGGTAATATTAAACTCGGCCCCGATCATGCCGAGCCCGAATATAGCTTTTGGGCCTGGTTTGCCATGTTGTTTTCCGCCGGCTATGGCATAGCGCTATTGTTCTTTGGTGTGGCAGAGCCGGTGATGCATTATGCCTCCCCACCAGAGGGCGCCGCCCAAACGGTGGGCGCGGCTAAACAGGCCATGCAAATTGCCTTTTTCCATTGGGGCTTTCATATTTGGGGCATTTATTGCTTAGTGGGTATGTCGTTGGCTTATTTTGCTTATCGTCATGGCTTACCGCTGTCGATGCGATCCACGCTCTATCCGTTAATTGGTGAGAAAATTCACGGCCCTATGGGACACACAGTCGATGTGTTTGCCATCTTAGGTACCATGTTTGGTATTGCCACCACGCTGGGTTTATCGGTAGCACAAATTAACGCCGGTCTTAATTATTTATGGCCCAGTATACCCATTAGTAACTTTGTGCAAATTATTGCCATTATTGCCATTACCGCGCTGGCGACCTTGTCGGTAGTAGCGGGCATGGATAAAGGGGTAAAGCGCTTATCCATGCTGAACATGGTATTAGCGATTTCCCTCATGGTGTTTGTGTTTGCTGTAGGGCCCACCATTTTTATCCTTAATACCTTCATGCAAAACACCGGCAGTTACTTAAGTAACATAGTCGAGCGTACCTTTAACTTGCAGGCTTATACCTCAAGTGATTGGATGGGCGATTGGACGCTGTTTATCTTTGGTTGGACCATTTCTTGGGCGCCCTTTGTCGGCCTCTTTATCGCTAAAATTAGTCGTGGCCGGACTATCCGCCAATTTGTGGTGGGGGTGATGGTGGTGCCTACTATCTTTACCTTCTTATGGTTCTCGGTATTTGGCGATACGGCGCTGCATTTAATTATCCATGAGGGCTACACCAATTTAATTAACGAAGTGCAAGCCGACCAAGCAATCGCCTTATTTAAGTTGCTTGAGCATCTGCCCTTTACCAGTATCGTGTCATTCTTAACGGTATTTTTAATTGTCACCTTCTTTGTTACCTCGTCTGACTCCGGCTCGTTAGTGATTGACTCACTGGCTTCCGGTGGCGCAGTAAAAACGCCAGTATGGCAACGGGTGTTTTGGGCCTCAACCGAGGGGGTAGTGGCGGCGGCTTTATTGCTGGCGGGAGGAGAAAGTGGTTTAAAAGCGCTACAAAGTGCCACTTTGCTGAGCGCCTTGCCCTTTGCCATTATTATGTTAATTGCTGCGGTAGGCATGTGGCGTGCGCTGGTCATTGAGGGGCATCATGAGGTGAGCTTGCAACAACATATGCAATCTGCCAAAGGCGGCGCTAAAGCAGGCCCGGGTTATTGGAAAAAGCGCTTAGCTAACTTAGTGGACTTTCCGGCGCGCGATGCGGTGGAGAAGTTTATTCGTACCACCAGTTTCCAAGCCATGCACAAAGTAGAGCAAGAGCTGGAGCAGCAAGGTTGGGAAGCAGAAGTTATTTTTGATGAAGCGAACTGTCGAAGCCAGTTTCAGGTTTATCAAGAGGGGAAAATGGAGTTTATCTATGAGATACGCCTGCGCGGCTATGCCATGCCAGAATTCTCTTTCCCTGAGCAAGACCGAGACGTCGATGGCGACGATCATTACTACCGCGCAGAGGTGTTCTTACGCCGCGGTGGCCAAGCGTATGATGTCTATGGCTATGATCAGCAAGATATTATTAGTGATATTTTGGATCAGTTTGAGAAATATCTGCACTTCTTACATATCTCTCCGGGTATTTTGCCCTGGAAGATGGAAGAGCATGATGATGACTTAAACAATGAAACCGATGCTCAGCCAGAAAACAGCTATTTAGGCGATAAGCCGATATAAGCGCGAGTCTTAATACCAGTGATGACAATGGCGTGGGCAACCACGCCATTTTTTTATGCTAACGATTATTTAACAGATGGAGTTAGCTAATCAGTCCTTAGCTGCGCTTTCTTTTCGCTTTTTTGCAGCAGGTGGTGCTTTGCTGGTAGCGGCCTTGGCTTCAAGCTCGCTAATTTGTGCCTGTACCTTTTTAAGCTCGGCTTCATCTTGTAGGGCTTTGAGTCGTGCTTGGGCCGCCTTTAACGCCCGCTCAGTCTCCGTACTTGGGTCTGTATTATCGGCTGGTGATAATAATTTTTTGTCAGCCAAGCTTTGTTGAGGATCCACTAAGGGTGCCAAAGGGGTGGGCCATACCACAGGCGCTGTGCTATTAGGCTCTAAGAACAGCTGAGTGGTGGTGCCATCGTTGACTAAGGCAGACATCTTATTGGTTTGGGCGTTCCAGACTAAGCCTGCCGTTTTTTCGGTAGCTGGGTCAGTGGGAGAGGCTAAATAAAATAACGTGCCTTCTTGTTTTAAGGCAGGAGCGCTACGCAGCAGAGCCAAGGTTTCTTCATACTCATCCCCGAGTAGCTCTGTCATACGATTTTTAATTAAAGGCTGCTCAAATAGCTGGGAGCGGCTGGGATCTAGCCCCACAAACGGCTTAATAAAAGACCACATTAATTTAGTGGGCGCCATGGCAACCATAGGTGCAAAGCAGCCGCTAAGTAGCGCGCACAGTGCCAACACCAGTAAACGCCGTGGGGGAGAAATAACTAATTGAGTTAAACGCATATCATAACCCCTAGGGTAAAGACTAATAACTATTTAGCAGCGCCATTTGCACCATAAAGAGTACATTAGCGCCTTAAGTAAAGGGCATGCACATTAGCACAATGGCTTAAAAATACTGCGCCTTTGGCATGAGATTTTTTGCGCCTAACAAAAGAATTTACTCAGCGAATTACTTAGCCTGTTGTCCTAAGTGCTTGCTCATTGAGTAAAAATACAGGCTGGGGGATGCGCTATCTAGCGTCGTGTGCCGACTTAGTCGCACATGATTTTGGCGACACTTTCTGGCATGCTTAATGCCATTAACCGGAGGAGAAAACCCGTGAGCAGGATGCCTAACTCGCTCTTTATAAAAAGTGCGGCTCTCACCTTGGCGCTGTTATTACTCAGTGGCTGTGGTAAAGATGCAAATAACTCCCTCTTACTCCTAAGTGGCAGTGAGCCTGCAGAGCTGGCTCGCAGCCATTTAGCGGCGGCAACCCTTGAACAGCATGATTTTAGCGTCACGATTGAAGAAGCACGGCTTGGACAAATATGGCAGCGCTTGTGGGCGGGTAAAGGCGATGCCAGTGTGACCGTTTGGCTTCCGGAAGCTTCGGCACCGTTTGTAGAGCGATTTTTTGATAGGTTAGATGATTTAGGCGCCATCGATCAGGGGTTAGCCCAAGAGTCACGTCTAAATCTTAATCACGATAAACCTCATGTATTAGTACGTCGCAGCTTAGCGCAAGAGGCGCCTGCGGCGCTGGCGGTGTTAAGTAATTTACATTGGCAAGCCGAGGACATTGAGCAGCTGATTGAATACTGGCAAGACACCCAAGACTGGTCAGTGGCAGCGCAAACTTGGCTGGCAGAGCAAGCGGCCAATGCACCGGTGAACGGCTGATATCACAGGATAATAAAGCCGGCTTATTCGCATTATTAAAGGAAGATAGTCATGACGATGATAGGAACACCGCTCTCTGCTACGGCGAAGCGGGTATTAATGTGTGGCGGTGGTGAGCTAGGTAAAGAGGTGGTTATTGAGCTGCAACGCTTAGGTGTAGAGGTTATTGTGGTGGATCGTTATGCCAACGCGCCTGCAATGCAAGTGGCTCACCGCAGCCATGTCATTTCTATGTTAGATGGGGCCGCACTGAGAGCCGTAATTGAGCAAGAACAACCTCATTTAATTGTTCCCGAGATTGAAGCCATTGCCACCGACACCCTAGTAGAGCTAGAACAAGAAGGCTTTACGGTGGTCCCCACCGCTCGCGCCACTCAGCTTACTATGAACCGCGAAGGCATCCGTACCTTAGCCGCCGTAGAGTTAGGACTTGCTACCTCACCGTATCGCTTTGCTTCCACTCTTGAAGAATTTAGAGCCGCTATTAATGACATTGGTCTGCCCTGTGTGGTGAAGCCGATTATGAGCTCATCAGGTAAAGGGCAAAGCACGCTCCATCATCAAAGCGATATTGAGCCGGCATGGGCGTATGCCCAAGAAGGAGGGCGTGCGGGAGGCGGGCGAGTGATAATTGAGGGCTTTGTCGAGTTCGATTATGAAATTACCTTGCTCACTGTGCGCCATATTAATGGTACCTACTTTTGTGAGCCTATTGGTCATTTACAAGAAGCGGGGGATTACCGCAGCTCTTGGCAACCCCAAACCATGAGTGAGCAAGCACTGGCAGCGGCACAACACATGGCCGAGCAAGTCACCCAAGCGTTAGGCGGTTATGGCGTGTTTGGCGTTGAGCTTTTTATTCGCGGCGATGAAGTGTTATTTAGCGAGGTGTCGCCGCGCCCCCATGACACTGGTTTAGTCACCTTAATTTCACAAAACTTATCGGAATTTGCGCTGCATGCGCGGGCTATTTTAGCGCTGCCCATCCCGGTCATTCGCCATTTTGGCCCGGCAGCGTCTGCGGTAATTTTGCCTACCGGCACCTCCACTCAAACCCGCTTTAGTAATTTGGCACAGGCGCTGGCTGAGCCCGATACTGAGCTGCGCTTATTTGGTAAGCCCCAAATAGAGGGCGGCCGACGGATGGGCGTGGCCTTAGCGCTGGCTGAAACTATCGAGACTGCTAAAGCTAAAGCCAGCCGCTGTGCGGCACAGGTTAAAGTTGAGTTCTAAATTTAGCGCCTAGCTCAAGAAAGGCTGAGCTTTTTTTATGAGTGTGGGGCGCTGTTTAATTAAGGTCTGTTATATGTCGCGCACGATTTATTTATTACGCCATGGCCAAACGCAGTTTAATCAAGAGCAACGCTTACAAGGCCATTGTAATTCAGCGCTCACTCCTTTGGGGTTACAACAAGCCCAAGCCATGGCCGACACCTTAATGGGCTTAATTAGTGAGCCCTCACAATGGACGCTTTATTCAAGCCCCTTGGGGCGAGCCTTGCAAACGGCAGAGCTTATTAGTGAGCGACTGCAGTTGCCTCTAGCCGCCATTCGCCAAGATAAAAGAGTAATGGAAATTGGCTTAGGGGAGTGGGAGCAGCAAAGAGCGCCAGATTTACAGCGCCAATATCCACATATTTCTCAGCAAGTATTAAGTTGGTACCTTAAGGCGCCCGGCGCCGAGCCCTTAGCACAAGCCACTGCCCGTCTAACCAGCTGGCTAGAAGACCCTGGCTTACCGCAGCAAGTCATTGTAGTGGCCCATGGCTTATCGGGCGCGCTATTGCGTGGCGTCTACAGTGGGCTAATTGCTGAGCAAGTTTGGCAACAAGCAATTCCTCAAGATGCCATCTTTAAACTCACCGACGGCTGCGTTACTCGCATTAACTGTAATTAAGCTAGCTAGGCTGAATGAGGGTCGGCGCTGGCCACCAGTTGGGCAGAAGTCTTGCAATGTCGGGGTGAGCAAAGCGCGCATCTAATAGTTCGATAACGCCGCTATCTTCAGGACTTCTGATCAAGCGCCCCGCCGCTTGTACGACTTTGCGCAGCCCTGGATATAAATAGGTGTAAGCATAGCCGTCGGTAAAACGGGCTTGTAAACGTTGGGCGAGTTGGCGGTGATAATCATCAAAAGGCGGCAAGCCGAGGGTGGCAATAAATACGCCGATAAGCTGCTCTCCAGGTAAGTCTATTCCTTCCCCAAAAGCACCGCCTAAGACGGCCAAACCGACTAGGCCTTGTTGGCGGCGAAACTGTTCAATAAAAGCGAGGCGCTCAGCTTCGTTCATGCCCGGTGTTTGGGCAATACAAGGCAGGTAGGTGGCGTGGTGGTGTAAGTAGTCATGAAGTTGCTGTAAGTAAGCAAAACTACTGACATAGACTAAATAATTACCAGGCTGTTGTTGGTACTGCTGGCTAAGGCGCTGGCTAATCACCGATAACGACGCGACTCGATCATTAAGGCGGGTACTAAGTCGCGTTAATTTTACATTGAGCTGACGCGCGCTAAAGGGGCTGGCAATGACTTGGCCACAGGTGGTTTCGGGTAAGCCTAATAAGTCGTGGTAATAGCGAGCAGGACTGAGGGTGGCAGAAAATAAAATCGCTGCATGGGCGTGTTTAAAACGCGGTGCTAAGAAATCGGCCGGGATCAGATTTTGAATAGCTAAGCTTGCGCAGCGTCTGACTTTTTTGCCAAGCGTGCGCTCAGTGATTGCTAAGGTACACAAAGAGTGCTCACCAAATTGCTCGGCCAGCTTTAAAAACGCCATAGCGTCAAACAATAAGCTATGTAGCTGAGCATGATCACTGGTGGCAGAGGTAGTGCTTACATAATCAAGCAACTCGGTGATTAAGCGCTGTAAGGCGCCATTCAGTGCGCTAGGGACTGTATCTAACTGACCCGAAGTCCCATGCGTTGTTAAGAGTCGAGTCCAAGCGCGTTCTAGTTGGGTAAAGACTTTTTTTAGCTCACCCGGTGCTGCGCGCCGCGCTGCTTTAAAGTGGGCTTGATTAAGAGTAGCGGAATACATGGCGCGGGCGCGCTCAATTAAATTATGGGCTTCATCAATCAAGGGCACACTGTGCCAGTTATTTTGCTGGCTTAAGCCAAATAATAGCGCTTGCTGATCAAAATAATGATTCACATCTCCCACCACTACATCGCACCAGCGTGCCATTTCTTGGGCTAAATAATAAGGACACAGTTGATGCTGAGCTGCGATGTGATTAATCGCGCCTTGGTCTAGCCAGTAATGATTAGCGGCGGCTTCTCTGGCAGGTGCTAGGCGATCAAAAAAGCCCTCGGCCAGCGGGCACGACTCGCCATCACAGGCTAAGTGGGGATGTACACAGGCTTTATCGCGAGCAGTAAGCTCTAAGATGCGCACTGGGATAGGTGCTTGGGCAGCACCTTTAAGCTGACTTAAGCTATCAAGCATTAACTGGCGGCCTGTGGTGCGAGCACTGAGTAAAAACAACCGGTCTAATTGATATCTGGGCATTGCCATTAATGCGGGATAAGCCACCCCTAGGGTTTTCCCAATGCCGGTGGGCGCTTCTAATTGTAAGCTGTGTCCGCGGCTAATTGCCTTATAGACAGCTTCACTTAATTCGCGTTGGTAGGGGCGAAACTTGGCAAAGGGAAAGGCTAGTGTCATCAGAGCTTGGTCGCGTTTTTTACGGTGTTGCTGCTCTTGCTGATGCCAGTCTTGATAACGTTGGCACAATTGACATAAAAACGCGGTCAAGTCCGCACCCGACCAGCACTCTTCTAGGGGCGTTTCTTGGTCGTTATCGATGTTGTAATACACCAAGCGCAGGCGCACCTCGCTTAAGGCGTCGCGCTGACATAATAAAGCGCCATATACTTTTAATTGCGCCCAGTGAAGCTGGCGCTGACTGGCGCGAATACGCGAGCTATCAGCGCGGTGGGTTTTTATTTCTTCTAGTAATGCCAGTCGGGGGCTAGCCGCGCCCGCGTCTTCGTGACTTACATAGCCATCGGCTCGCCCGCGCAAGCTCATGCCTAAACACTCACCTGTGAGTAAATACTCGGCCTGATAAGGGGCGGGGCGTCGTGCTTGCACTTTTTTATGGCCCGCTATGCCTTGGGCGCTGGTAGGCGAGGGCGTATAGCCTTGGCTTAAAGAGCCGGCTCTGGCACTAAACTCACACAAGGAGCGTACCGCCACCGTGTTCATGATTGCCAACTCACCTGATAAAGACTCACCGGCAAACCTTGTTGCAGCATAGTTTGGATCCATAATTGCTGATGGTCTTGTAATCTGTCTCCGGGCCCTTTGACTTCTAGTAGGCGATAACTTTGCTGCTTTATATTCACTTCAATTAAGTCTGGCATGCCTTTACGGTGATGGCGCAAATCAAGCAATAAATACTCAAATACCGCCTTTAGGTGGGCCGCAGGAATGGCAGCCAGCGCTAGGCTAAGCAGCTCTTCGCTTAAACTTGGCCAATGAATAAAAGAACAGCTAAGGCCATATTTTTCCTGATAGCGCGCCCAGATCACCGCTTTATAACTGGCGTTTGTTAAATGTGCGAAGCCTTCTGTTAGCCAGTCCGCGCGACTATCAATAAAGCCGGGGCGGTATAAGTCTGCCGGCCCGTTTTGAAAAGGGTGAAAGAAGGCACCGCGCACCGGTGCAAATAAAGCCGGCCAAAATAACAACGCAAATAAGCCATTAAATAAATGATTTTCTACATGAAATAAGCGGGTATGGCTATCGCTTAAGTGAGCAATCACCGCCGCTTCAACTCGTCCTTGATGGGGTTTTTGCAATATTTGATGGTGATGGGGAATAGGTAATGCCGGTGGCGGCGTATAAGCAAGGCCTGCTTTTTTAGCACAGCGCGTACGAATGCGCTCTAAGATAACGCGCGCTTGAGGTTGCTTAATATGACTGAGTGCATCCCTAGCTTGAGCAAATACCTCACCGGGGGGTGTTGCTTTTCAAGTAAACGCAGCGTGCGAATATAGGCCTCTCTATGACTGCTTTGCTCATATAAGTTTAGGGCTAAGCTAAGCTCTAGCTGGCGCTCGGCAATACGCCCTAATTGGTAGAGCACCTTATTACGCCGATACTCAAGCCATTCGCAATGCACGGGTGCGGGTAATAAAGGATAAATATCTGCGATGGCCTCTCCTTCATTAACGCGTGCGAGTAAGTGCTGTAAGGTCAAATATAAGTCGACTTCGGCGCGAGTTTGAAAAGGTTGCGAGTCGGGCGTTAAGGGGACGGTTTCAAATTGCTGTAGCCCAAGCTCAGTGAGTACAAACTCTGACCAATCTTGATGTAAATTACCAAAAAACATCAATCTTAGCCGCTCAAATAAGGCCGCAGCCCTTAATTCAATCACCTGAAAAGAAGCCTCTGGCCACCAAGTCGCCAGCGGCTGGGGCTCAGAGGTGGGATAATGGCTTAATAACGTCGCAATTAAGTCAGCTTTACGCGTATTGGCTTTTAGCTCGGTCTTAATTAGGCGTTGTACTAAGTGGCGACATTCTTCTCGCTTAGTTAACTGGCACAGCTCGCTTAAAGTAATAGCAGGTAACAAGGTGGCTAAGCCAACAGCGCTAAGCTCTTCCAGTGCACACATTAAGTTTGGCACTTCATGGTAGTTAAGTTTATCGGTACGAAATAGAGTGCCTTTTCGCATCACTAACCGCACTAATAGTGCTTGGCTGGCGGTAGTGAGCTGTAAAAACTGCTGTAAGTGTTGGCGCTCCTCTGGAGTTAATAAATGAGGGTATTGGCGCAAGCAGAGTTTAATTACCTGCTCGGCATTGCGCAGGTAATAAAGAGGATCGCTAAGAGAAGTGGCAATAACAGGGGGCATTAATATCAAGTGCGTTAGAAGTATTAGCGCTATTCTACGGTGACTAGTGTGTAAACGTACAGTGTTTTTTTAGGGTGTTTATTGCACAGTTAACACCAATTACCTTAGTGCTTGCCTTATTTTAACCGCGCTTGAGTCAAAATTAAGGGGGCATAATTTAATGCGCACCTGTTAAGGCGCGCTTTTTTAGAACAGTTATTCTTCACTAGGTTTAGCAGTTGAGGTTTCTTGTTCAGCACTGGCTTTAGGTAAGAGCGCTAAAAAGTTATCGTGAGCAATGGCCTGCGCTACCGACTTAGGCAGCGCCTGCAACACAGGCTCAAAGCCATTTAAAATATTACCTAAGTTATCAAAGCGTCCCACCACATCACTGCCCAGCACAAATCGCTGCGGATTATCTTCTAATAATTTCATCCAGCGAGGGCGCGGCGTGCCTTGTTCATCTAATAAATAAGGCTCTAACAAGGTCCAGGATAAGTCGATGGTTAAATTATCGTAGTCAGCGAGTAGGCGTGTTAATAAGGGGCGTAAAAAATCTAGCTCCTCTTGATGGCGGTGCAACTCTTTGCTGGTACCGGCATGAGCCCAGATAAATTTAACATCAGGATTTTTTTGCAGCGCCTCTTCTAATTCCTCCAGATACAAAGGCTTGCGCTCACGCTTAGAGGTGACATTGCTGTGCACTAATACGGGCAAGTCAAATTCGGCGGCCACTCTATACACTTTCATCATGGCTTCGCTATTTGCGCGTGGCGTATCGCCATGCATCAGTGCCGTGACATCATCATGGCGAGTAAACACTTCGCCTATGCCTTGCCAAAAACCCGGATTAAGCTCTAGTGCACGGCGCAAATGAGCGGCGGCGTTTTTATCGGTAGCATTAATGCCTGATAAAAAAGGAATAAAGCGCTGCTGATCTTTCGCCGGTAGGGCTTGAATGGCATGCATTAATTCAAAATCTGTAGCGCTATACCAATATAAAGCCGCATCGTCGCCGGCATAATAGCGCGGCTTTTGCGGCTCATCTTCTTGCCAAATTTTAGCCACGGGAATGCCCATGATCACAGCGCGACTGACTTTGCCTTTATCCATGGCACTAAGTAGGGCGGGCATGCCCTCAGATTCTTGGAAAAAGTCCACATAATGCAGATGCCCATCCACATAAGAACGAGCAGCGAGGGAGGAGCTGGCGAATAACAACGACAACGCTAAAGAAGCATAAACTGGGGTGCGTAACAAAATATTGCCTTTTCTAATATAACTTAATCCTAGGAGCCTAATAGTAACTAAGAGTTCTTAGCTAAGCGCGCTTTGCTTATTAAGCGAGTCAGTAATTGACGATCAATGCCTAAAAATACGCCATTTCCGTGCTGTTTTGGTTATAAAAGCGGTAAAAAGGTAAACAGATGCCTTAAGCCGTATGAGTTTAGCGGCGTGCCTTGCAGTGCGCTTTAATGTTGATACTTGCGCTTTAGCAAAATCAAAAATACACTGTTTTTATATACAGTGCTTGAGGTGGCTATGGCGAGTCTTTTAGGTAAGTTACAAACGGATGTGGAGCACCTATTGCCCCTGTTACTGGAGCGTGCTTCTTGCGGCTTTCCCAGTCCTGCTCAAGATTATATTGAACAAAGCCTCGATCTTAACGCTTATTGTATCCGCCACCCCGCCGCGACTTATTTAGTCCAAGCAAGTGGAGACAGTATGATAGGCGCGGGTATTTACCCAGGCGATTTATTGATAGTGGATCGCAGCCTAGAAGCCCGTCATGGCCAAGTGGTGATAGCCAGTGTTAATGGGGAAATGACGTGTAAACGCCTAGAACTACGCCCATGTGTGCGCTTGGTTGCTGCTAATCCTGCCTACGGCGCTATTGCGGCGAGTGAAGATATTAATGTAGAAATCTTTGGGGTCGTGACTAACTTAGTGCGCAAGTTGTCCTTATGAAGACCGGCTTTGCGTTAGTTGATTGTAATAACTTTTACGCTTCTTGTGAGCGATTATTTCGCCCAGACTTAGTAGGCCGCCCCATAGTGGTGTTGTCTAATAACGATGGCTGTGTGGTGGCTCGCAGTTTTGAAGCAAAACAGCTGGGTATTAAGATGGGCGTGCCTTATTTTAAGATTAAACGCCAGTTTGAGGCACTGGGCGGCGTCGCTTTTTCTAGTAACTATGCGCTTTATGCCGATATTTCTAGTCGCGTGATGCAAGTATTAGAAATGTGCTCACCTAAAGTGGAAGTGTATTCAATTGATGAAGCATTTATTGATGTGAGTGGTATGAGTGCCCTTACGCCCTTGATAAGTTTTGGCCAAGACTTACAAACTAAGGTAGCGCGCTGGGTAGGTATAGGTGGGCGTGGGCATAGCGCCCACTAAAACCTTGGCTAAGCTGGCTAACTATGCCGCTAAGCGTTGGCCCGCAACGGGTGGAGTGGTGGACTTAAGTGCAGTGAGTCGCCAACAAAAATTATTAAAAATAGTCCCAGTTGCGCAGGTGTGGGGCATAGGGCGGCGCTTAGCAAAGCAACTTAATAGCCTAGGTATCAATAGTGCTTGGCAACTGGCTCAAGCTAACAGCAAGGTGATCCAGCGCCAATTTTCGGTGGTGTTAGAGCGTACTGTGTGTGAGCTTAATGGTGAGGCTTGTTTAGCGCTAGATGAAAGTGATATGCCTAAGCAACAGCTGATCAGCTCGCGCAGCTTTGGTGAAAAAATTACCGAACTGCAATCTATGCGCCAAGCCGTAAGCCAATATACCTGTCGCGCCGCAGAGAAATTACGCCAACAACACAGCGATTGTCGAGTGGTACAGGTGTCGGTGCGCACCAGTCCTTATGCGCCTAACCAAGCTTATTATAGTAATTCGGCACTAAGTGTCTTGCCACTACCCAGTAACGATAGCCGTGAGTTAGTACAAGCGGCGCAGCAGTGTTTAGCACAAATTTGGCGCCCCGGTTATCGTTATCAAAAAGCGGCCGTTATGCTCAGTGACTTTTGGCCGACGGGCACCTATCAAGGCTGTCTTTTTGCTACCCCAGAGACCTCACCCAACAGTGCGGCGTTAATGGCAGTACTCGATGCGATTAACAGCAGCGGAAAGGGGCGGATTTTTTTTGCCTCTCAAGGCATAGCTGCCAATTGGCAAATGAAGCGCGATTATTTATCTCCGGCTTATACTACGCGCTTTAGTGAGTTACCCAAGGTTACTTAGGTGAAACTAAGAAGATTTAGGTGCAACTTGAGGAGTAAGCTCTTGTGGGGAAAAATCCAACGGATTATCGCTCGCGGGAGGATGAGGACGAGGAAGCGTGGCTATTAAAAAGACAACTAACCAGATAAACGCCACCCAGCGCACCCGCTTAGAATAGCCTTTGCGAAGCGTAAACCAAGCAAAAATAATGGGTAGGAATAAAATGCCCATGCCAAGGAAAAACTCCAAGGGACGATGGTCAGTCGCTGCGCTGGGTTGAACGGTGGCAGGCTTAACGTAGTGCGCTTCAATAAACGCATTAAGCGCCAGTATTTCATCTATGATGGCTTGATGAGCCGCTTGCTCAGGAATGTCTGCTGCTATTAATTGTTCAATATTAGCTTTGCGCTGCTTAAAGGCAGATAAAAAGGCTTGGAATTCAGGGTTATCAGCCCGCGCATTATTGAGGGTGGGCGATTGAGTTTTGAGGGTAGCGAGATCGAGCCTTGTTAGTTGGGCAAAGCGTACCACTGTCTGGTTTAGCTCAGTTTGTAATTCTTCTAAAAAGCTTAAAAAGCCCAAAGATTGCAGCTTTTCATTACTAGCAGAAGAGGGAGGCACTTGCAGGCGCGTATCAATGCCGGCGATCATACTCTCTTTATTATGTTGCTCAGCGTTTAGCATTGCTCTTTCTTATGTCGTTAAATAGGATTAAAAAAGGCGCTTGGTCAGTAAAAAATAGCTAACAAAGCGCCCAATATTCACTTTCAATACTCAATAAGATGCTAAATGCGCTCTAACCAGCCGTGCGTGTCAGGTGCCTTACCCCACTGAATATCGTTAAGAGCTTGGCGAAGCTTAAGTACAGTTTGGCCAATGCCACCATTACCAATAGGATATTCCTTACCTTGATGGATCAAGGTGCCCACTGGTGTTAATACGGCGGCGGTACCAGAAAGGGCCGCCTCACATTCTGGCTTAGCCGCACGCTCTAGTAATTCTGCCACGCTAAGTTTGCGCTCAGACACCGTCATCCCCAAATCACGCGCCAGTGTTAAAATAGAATCACGGGTCACGCCATGTAAGAAGCTTTCATCTAAGTCTTTGGTGATAATTTCATTGCCATCAATCAGTAAAAAGTTAGCGGCACCGGTTTCTTGGACATCGCCATTGGGACAAAACAGTACTTGGTCTGCTTGCACTTCTTGATTGGCTTTTAAAATAGGCTGCAGGGCGCTGGCATAGTTGCCACCGCTTTTGATCATGCCCATGTGCGGTGCACAGCGCATGCCATTTTCTTCAAGTAATAAGCGCAGTGCGCGATCACCGCCAGCAAAATAATCACCTACTGGGCTCACCAAGACATAAAAACACGAAGCCAGCGAGGGGGAGGCGGCCTTACCAATGGCGGCTTCGGTACCAATATAAGTAGGACGAATATATAACGAACCAGGAGGCGCGGGCACGGCATCTGCAAAGCGGGCGACGGTTTGCTTGATCATGCTCGCCGCCAGAGTAAGGTCTAGCTCCGGCAAGGCTAACAGTCGGCTACTTTGCGCCATGCGAGCTAAGTTTTTATCCATGCGAAAAATATTTACCGAGCCATCTTCATGACGAAACGCCTTTAACCCTTCAAAGCAGGTGCTGGAGTAGTGCAGCACGTGCGCACCTGGGTGCAAGGTAAGGCGATCACTTGGCACCATTTCTGCGGGTGTCCAGTTGGTACCATCAAACCAAGTAATTGCCATCTCCGGCATAAAAACCGTACCAAATGCAGTTGCCATACGCTGTTAATCCTTAAAAATTATAAAAATCAGTCATACTTTACGCGGAGCTTAGAAGGGCTGAGCAGTAGAAGTGGGTATAATTAGCAATATACCATTTATTGTAAATCAAAAAATCAGTGGTCTCACTAATGGATAGCAAAGTGCCTTAACAAAGTATCACTATAAAGCCGCGCTCAGTGCATGCCAAGGTCATGTTAAGTGACTGAGCATTTCATATTTCTGGCTCGTTAAATTGGCATTTTATAACCATAAAACTCATGATCTTCGTTATAACCGCCATGTCCTGCTCCTAAGTGCTGGAAATCTTCTACAAATTCAATGGCGCTGACCCATTTAACCATTTTAAAACCCAGCTCGTTCTCACAGCGCAAACGCAGTGGCGCCCCATGTAGCACACTTAAGGATTCATCATTCATGTCGAGCGCTAAGATAGTTAATTTATGCTGCATATTACTGATTTTATGACAATCGTAATAACGTCCCCCCTCACTACCCTCGGCCAATGAATAAAACACCGCATAGCGAGCCTCTGGTTTAGGACGCACGGCAGCTAAGATATCGCGCATCGGCACGCCGCTCCACTTGGCGACGCCACTCCAGCCTTGAATACAAAAATGGGTAGTGATTTGGCTTTGTTGTGGCAAGGCTCTGAGCTGAGCAAGCGAGTATTCTTGAGGAGACTCAACTAAGCCACTAATGCACAAGCGATAATGAGCAAAATCATTAGCCACTAACTCTTCATATTCAGATGAATTAGGTAGCGTGCCATTGGGCCATAAAAAAGGCGAGATATCCGCTTCGGTCAGCTCGCTTTTAGGATCAAAGCGCTCTAAAAATCCTTTCAGAGGGCCGAGCATAAAGGCGCCAATACGCTGCACATACCGGGCGTAGCGAATCGTTAAAGGAGAGGCGATCGCCCATAAGATACCGACGATAGATATTAAGGGCACAAACATCATAAAGCCGCTCCAAGACTCATCATGCACGCCCGCCCACATCATATTTAGATTGCTTCTGGCGCCCGTAATAAACACTAAGGTGACATGAGCCAGAATAAAAAATAAAAACCACCATAAGGCTAAAAAGTGAATAGAGCGTGCTCGCTGGCGATTGAGCACGCGTCCCAACCATCCCAAGTGATTTGAAATAGCGGGGCTTTGCATAAAGCCGGTGAACACCGAAGTGGGGGCGGCAATAAATACCGTAATAAAATAAGTGAGCTGTTGCAGGCTGTTATATTTAGTCCAGCTTTGCTCTTCTGGAAAGTTAAGTGATAAATACTGAATGGCTACCGATAACGCGTTAGGAAATACCTCCCAGGTCGTGGGCACAATGCGCTGCCATTGATCCGTATAAAACAGCAAACCATAAATAACCAAGCCATTGAGTAGCCAGAGCGTATTAATAGAAAAATGCCACCACCGTGCTAAGCCAATCGAGTGGCGAACTCCTGGAATGCCTAACCAGCCGGGGAGTGTGACAGCGTCGTCTTTGGCGGTCCAAATTTGTCCTCTAGGTACGGGTTTTTGAAAACGAAACCACTCGGTGCCTGGCGTACAGTCGCGGTGCCAGTAAAGTCTAGGGTGATCCGCTAAAATTTGAATGCCAGAGCGAATAATAAACATCATAAACACTAAGTTTAAAAAATGGCCGATGCGCAGCCACAGCGGAAAGCCGGTTTCTATGGCAGGCTGCGAGGCGGGCGCACCTGGAAAGAGCTCAATAAAGTGTTGCACACTGGCTAACTCTCGCAAACCTTGCGCTATGGCTACGCCCGCGACTAATAACACAAAAATAATGGGCAGCGCCCAGAGCACGCTATACCAGCGATTGTTAAAACGAATAAGTGGCACTATGCCTGCCTTAGGCGGTGCCCAGTGCTCAAGCTTTAAGCGGTCGTCTGCGCCACTTAACTGGCGCTTAAGCGGCGTTTGGCTCGCATTCGATTTAGGGGAAGCAGTGGAGTGGTGCTCTGAGTTTTCCTTAGTCATGAACCGTCCTTTTGTTCACTCACCTTATCATATTGCCAAGGTCAGTTTCAGGTGCGCTAATATTCGGTCAGCTATCGATATAGTGTTAACTTAGTATTCGTTTGGGTAGCATGCAAACTTGAAAGAGAGTGCGAGAGGCAGGCATGACTAATAACGTCATAGCTAAGCAAGGATCAGCGCTACTAAAAAAAGCGCTCACTTGTAAGAGTGAGCGCTTTTTAATCGTTAGCTTGAAAATTAAGCGATATATTGCTGGGGTTTGGCCGTTATAGCATAGTGCGCGCTAGGAAAGTGATTAATGGCTTGCTCCAAGGGTTGATAGTGATGAGCACTTAGCGCTAATTCATCTAGTGGCCCTTGGGGCAGGGCTAATAATTCGCGGATCATACTGGGCACTTGGTGGAGTTGTTCTGTTTTTACAAATTTTATCCGCGGCTGGTCTTGTAGCCAGTCTAGCCAAGTTTGCTGTATTTTTTGATTAGAGTTGGCTAATACCAAGCACGGGGTGCCAGTCAATAAGCAAAAAATCATGCCGTGTAATCTATCTGTGACCACCAAACGTGCCCCGCGAAACTGACTAAGTTTATCGGCGAGTGCGCTTGCACATTGCTCGTTATCTAACTGATCAGCGTTAATGACAGTGTCGGTTAGCGTAATTTTTAAACCGCTATCCATCAGCGCTCTATCGAGGCGCGCATATTGAACACTGAGCAATGCCGCTTCTTTATCTGCTCGTAAACAGCGTAGCAGGTGCGCTTTTTGAACCGGGTTTTGGCTAGCTAATTGGGCGGCTGTCACACTCATCACAATATCAGGTACTAGCCCTATTTTAACGTTTGGATAGCGAGAGAATAGAGCTCTAAGTTTGTGATAGCTTGTTATTTCTCTAGCAAAAACATGAAGATTAGGGTGGCGCGCATAGTTTTTTACTAGCTGGCGTAAGGTACGCTCCGATAGGGGCGAGTCGTCCCAATCCAGTGTTTGTGGAAAGCATACAATACGCTGCTGAGGAAAATAGCGGATCACTAATTGGCGCAATGACTCGATATCAGGATACATGACTCCCATATTGCCGCCCCCAATTAAGGTCACCAAATCATGAGGTTGTATTTGGCGGCGCACCGAGCGGATCAGCGCGCGAGTCTGATCCACGGCAATCGTCACTATATGATAATGAGGCAGTTGCTGCTTTAGGAAATTGACTTGAGCAGCAGTGATGGCCATGTCACCCACATTGCCATAATCGGCGGCTAAAAATACAAAGGCTCTGGGGCCAGGTGGTAGGGTAAGCGCTTGGGCGTTTAAGCGTGCGGCGATACGATGCTTATAAGCCACAGGAACCAAGCTTTTAATTAAGGTGTTCATTTGCGATACCCCGCTATCATTTGTTTGGCCCAATCACGGCGTCGAGAGCCTTTTGGCAATAAGCTATTTATCGGCGAGAAGGTCTTGCGCTTTATTACTTGTTCTATCTCTTTTAGCCATTGCACTCCTACGCCACTTTCTTTAATTTGCTGATAAATTAAGTTCCATTCAGCGCGCGCGCCATCGCTATGCAGTACTAGGGATTTGAAGCTTGCTAGGGTGAGCGGGGAACTAAAACAGGGTGGATTTTCTATTCCTGCTAATAAAAAATTAAGTTGGGTTCGAATACACTTTTCACAGCGTCCGCAGTTTCTATCTCTTTGTAAGCCTGTCCAACACACACGCAAATTATTGATACCGGTCGGCCATTTAGCCAATAGCGCTATTTTTTGAGAGCGACTAAAGCCTGCGCCATCGTGCACTATCTTAAAGCTGCTTGAGCTTAATAAAGGGTCAGTAATAGGATGGGAGCCACAAGGAGTAAATAAGGCATTATAAGCAGGGCCACTGCCTATTAAGCCGCTACCCGCTAGGTTTTTTAAACTACTTAATACTGAAGCCACGGCTGAGCCATAATAATGTGGCCAGTAAATATCCCAACACTCGCGAATGTTGGTTTTTACCGCAATTAAGTTAATAGTCAGATCACTGAGGGTGGTACGCGCTTTGTGAGCGGCACCTGCAAACCCAGACTCATCACTTAGCTCAATATCAAAGCCATGAACCAGCACTCCCCCTTTTAGCTGCTGGGTGGCATAGCCGGCTTGGGCGGTGGCATGGCGGTAAGTAGTAAACTGCGCATCCGTGCCACCCGAGAAGGCGACGATAGCGCCAGTAAGCGCCATTTGCGGCAAGCGCTGCTCGGTGGCAGTAATATTCACTAGCGTATAAAGCTCTGGGCACCAAGCATGCCACACTTGTTGCCATTCACTTAAGTTAGCCAGCAAGTGCTGGCACACGGCGCCGTAAATAATAATATCTGCACCTAAGTGCATTGCCGGTAATAACGCACATATTAAGTAGGCATCGGCGTCTGAGTCTTCAGGCAATACGAGAAGGCTTGGATAATCAAACCACACGGTATGCTCAAAAGAGACACCTTCTTCATTACGGTGTTTCACTAAACAACTACGACGCTGCCCTCCCTCATAAGATGAGCGAGGTTGCGGGAATAACTCTAATTTAGCTTTCACTACTTACTCCGTCCTTGGTGTAGTAACTGTTATGAGTAATAGCGGTAAACATGCCATTAAGCCAATTAAATATTTGCTTAAGATTTTTAACTTAATTAGTTGCGAGATAGATCATCTTTTTGTTAGTAAATGATAATTATTTTGCTCGTGGTCTTAAAGTAAAGGATTTATATGTTTAATAGCTTATTATTTAGTTAATTATATTGTGGCTAAGCAGTGTTTAACTTTTATTACAGTGCCATTAATTTTTTAATATTTATATTAAATGATAATTAAATATGAATAATTTAATAATAAAGCTAATGGTTTAGTCATTTTATTAATATTATAAACAGTACCTTGTTTAGTGGTAGCTAAATTACGTAATGCAACTCGCTATTTTTTCGCTTGCTCTGACGTATTGACTATGAGCATTATTAGCGTCGAGTTAAAAGTGGCTTAAGTGAAGCAAAACGACCTTGCCCATAAGACTAACCTAGCGCGATAGCCTATCGCTCTTCCAATAAGCAAAGCCAGTGTAGACAAGGAATAGGTAAATGAATTGGCTGGATATCTTTTTTTATGACACCACAGGCGCATTTCTCGCTGAGATAGCAGTGCGCGTGGTCATTATGTTTACCATGATTATTCTATTTCTTCGTTTTACCGGTAAAAGAGGAGTTAGGCAGTTATCTATCTTTGAGTTAACCATCATTTTATCTTTAGGCTCGATAGCAGGCGATCCTATGTTTACTAAAGAATTACCCTTGATCCAAGCAGTGTGGATCATGAGCCTTATTATCTCTTTATACCGCTTATGCACTTGGTTGATGATGAAATGCCAAGTCTTTGAAGACTTCTTAGAGGGCAAGCCACTTTATATCGTAGAAGATGGCGTGTTAGTGCTGGATAAAATTAAGAAAGGCGGTATGTCTCAGGATGAGTTTTTTGCTGAGATGCGGTATCAAGGTATTGAGCATCTTGGACAAGTTCGAGTGGGATTGTTAGAAACCGATGGTAATTTTAGTGTGTTATTGTTTGAGAAAAATAAGGTGCGCTACGGTCTGCCAATTTTTCCTCGCTACTATCAGTCGGTTAGCCAGATTGAAACTGGCCGTGCCTATGCCTGCATGTATTGCGGGCAGGTGGCAACTATTTCTAGTAGTAAAGAAACGTGCTCACGTTGTAACAATAACGACATGGGTTGGGCACAGGCAATAAATAGCACTGTAATTAGATAAGGCATAAAAAAAGCGCCCCGACAAAGGGCGCTTTTAAGTGCAGTGCGTTCACTAAAATTTCTTAGTTCATGCCATATTTTTTAAGCTTCTTGCGCAGTGTGCCGCGGTTGATGCCCATCATATTGGCAGCGCGAGTTTGGTTACCACGAGTGTATTGCATGATCACGTCTAGCATTGGGGCTTCGACTTCGGCGAGCACCAATTCATACAACTCAGTGACTTCTTGGCCATTGAGTTGAGATAAATAATTACGCAGCGCTTGATCTACCGAGTTGCGCAATGGGCGCTGGGTAGGCTGCTCAGAAGTTGGAGATTTAATGGTAGTAACCAGTGCATCAGAAGTCGTAGTTTGTTCGAACATATTAGGTCGGCTCTTCTTTTGTTCGTTAAGCTATATTCGCGAAATAATGCGCTAATGAGTCAAGCTGTTGCTCGGCTTCATTAAGCCCATTAAATTCACTGCGAAAGTCACGGCCCGCATCACTATCTTTTAGGTACCATCCCACATGCTTACGAGCAATACGCACGCCTTGCACTTCACCGTAAAATGCGTGTAGTGCGATAACGTGCTCTCGTATCATGGCGCGCTCCAGATCCTTATGGAGCGGCTCGGCAAGAGTACCTTGTTCCAGATAATGGCGGATTTCTCTAAATATCCAAGGCCGTCCCTGTGCAGCCCGGCCAATCATGATGGCGTCGGCGCCGGTGTCATCCAAGACAAAGCGCGCCTTTTGTGGGCTGTCGATATCCCCATTAGCAATAATAGGAATGGAGACGGCTTGTTTTATTGCTCTAATGGTATCGTATTCCGCGTCACCCTTGTACATGCAAGCACGCGTGCGCCCATGCACGGCTAGGGCCTGAATACCACAATCTTGGGCGATGCGAGCAATCTCTACGCCATTGCGGTGTTCAGGCTCCCAACCAGTACGAATTTTAAGCGTCACCGGAACCGACACTGCCTTTACCACAGCAGACACAATTTCTTGTACCAGCTGTGGATATTGCAACAGGGCAGACCCTGCCATTTTTTTATTCACTTTCTTTGCAGGACAACCCATATTGATATCAATAATTTGGGCGCCTTGGTCCACATTGAACTGGGCAGCTTCTGCCATTAATACTGGATCTGCTCCCGCAATCTGAACCGAACGAATACCGGTTTCTCCGCCATGATCCATACGCCGCAAAGACTTCTCGGTCTGCCAAACCCTAGGGTTGGAGGACATCATTTCTGACACCGCTAAACCCGCACCCATGCGCAGACATAAGGTGCGAAATGGTCTGTCGGTTACGCCAGCCATAGGAGCCACCAATAAGGGGCTAGACAGTTTGTAAGGACCAATCTGCATGAGATATCAGCTATCTTTGCTCAGGGTCGCGTATCTTACGCATTTTTTATGAGTCTGAAAAGGTCATTAATTGAACGATTGGTAAATTTTAATAAGTCAAGATAGTTGGGGTGTTTTTTATGCTATTTCATCAGCCGCTAATTTAGCTAATTAAAGATGCGTTCGAGTCTTTATTCCGGCGGTATGGCGCTGGGCTTGATGGCCGAGTCCGGCCCGCGCAGCAGCAGTATCAAGGGCAAGGCCGACAGGCTTATCCACATCATCAGTCTAAAGTCTTGCAAAAAGGCCAACACGGCGGCCTGTTGGTTCACTTGGGCGTCTATCATGGCCAAGCCTAACGGCGTTTGCAGCGACATGCTGCCGGTCTCCACTAGGTGGCGCAATGGCAGGTTAAAGTCGGTGATATAGGTGGCATAGGCCGCATGGTTGATTTGCGTGCGCTGGGCCAGATAGGTAAATACCACCGAAATACCGATACTGCTGCCAATGTTACGCATCAGGCTAAACAGCGCCGTGCCCTCGTTACGAAAATGCGGCGCCAAGGTGGCAAAGCTGATGGTCGACAGCGGCACAAACAGAAAGCCCAAACCTAGGCCTTGAATGACGCCGGTGCGAATGATGTCGGCGGCCACAATATCGGTATTAAAGTGGGTCATTTCCCACAGCGATAGGCTGGTTAAACACAGGCCAATGCAGATCTGAATGCGTACATCGAGCCGATTGGCCAATTTGCCGACCGTGACCATGGCGATCATGGTACCCACGCCGCGCGGTGCCAGCACTAAGCCGACGTCGATCACCGGATAGCCGAGCAGGTTTTGTAAAAAGGGCGGCAGCAGCGCCATGGTGGCCAGCAATATGATGCCGACAATAAAGATGAACACTAAGCCTAGGGTAAAGTTGCGATCCTTAAACAGCGCCGGCTCAATAAAGGGGGCCTTATGGGTGTAGATGTGCACGATAAACACATAAAAACCCAGTGCCGCTAAGATGGCCTCGGCGATCACCTCTTTACTGGAGAACCAATCTAGGGATTCCCCCCGATCCAGCATCATCTGCAGCGCGCCTATGCCCAGCGCCAACATGCCAAAACCAAATAGATCGAAGCGTCGCTTCTTATCGATGGCGGTTTCTTGCACGAAGCTGGCGATGCCCGCCCAAGCTAACAGGCCGAAGGGCAGGTTGATGTAAAACACCCAGCGCCAGCTGTAATACTCGGTCAGCCAGCCGCCAAGCGTAGGCCCTAAAATCGGCCCCACCATTACGCCTAAGCCCCACAGCGCCATGGCCGAGCCATGCTGCTCTTTGGGATAACTGTCGAGCATGATGGCTTGCGAGAGTGGCACTAAACTGGCGCCAAACACGCCCTGTAACAGCCGAAATAGCACGATTTGATCGAGACTCTGTGCGGCGCCACACAACATGGAGCTGATAGTAAAACCGGCCACCGACCATAAAAATAACCGTTTACGACCAAAGCGGGCACTGAGCAAACCGGTGAGCGGCATAAAAATCGCCGCCGCTACGATATAAGAGGTCAACACCCAAGATATTTGATCTTGAGTGGCGCTCATGGTGCCCTGCATGTGCGGCAGTGCCACGTTGGCGATAGTGGTATCCAACGCCTGCATCACTGTGGCCAGCATCACGGATACCGTGACCATGGCGCGGTTAGCGGTGTTGGACGAGGCGCTAGATGGCGTAGAAGAGCGGCTCATATCAGAATGGCCAGAGCGCGGCTAAGCGGTTTTTTTGTTCGGTATCGACTTCCACCGTGGCACTCAAGCCGGCCCGCAAGGGCGGCGCATCTGCATCGGGATTTAATTGAATGCGCACCGGCACTCTTTGGGTGATCTTAACCCAGTTGCCGGTGGCGTTTTGTGCCGGTATTACCGAAAACTCCGCCCCTGTGCCCGGGCTTAAGCTGTTTACCGTGCCGGTCCATTTATAGCTTGGATAGGCGTCTATGGTGATGCTGACCGGCAGGCCGGCGTGCATATGAGTAATGTCGTTTTCGGTGAAGTTGGCTTCTACCCAAGGCGAGCCGGTTTCGATCAGCATCAGGGCGATAGTGCCGGTATTGAGATACTGACTGACCTTTGGCAACTTGCTGACCACGCCGGGTACGGCGGCACGCACGGCTGTACGCGCTAAATTCAGCTTGGCCAAATTCAAATCGGCGAGGGCGCTTTTATATAAAGGGTGCTCCTCTAATGGTCGCTCTGGGCCACCGGCTAAGTTGGCGCGAATGCTGGCCATTTCTTGTTGAATAGCGGCGATCTTCAGCGCCGCCATCTTGGTAGTTTGCCGAGCATCGTCCAAACTAGCGGCGGAGGTGAAATTTTTAGCACTTAAATTGGTTTGGCGCGCTTCTTGTTTCTTGGCGTAGACCAGTTGGCTGTTGGCTAGCTCCAGCTCAGCCTCTTTCTCACCATAGCTGGCCTTAAGGGCGGTTAAGTTGGTGACCACTTGTGCCAATTTAGCCTGCGCCTGTGCTTGCTCTACCTCAAACTGCGCCGGATCTAGGGTAAACAACAGTTGGCCGGCGTTCACAGACTCGTTTTCGCGCACTAATACCTGAGCGACGGCACCCGACACTTGCGTGCTGATCGGCACCTTATCGGCCTTCACGTAGGCATTGTCGGTTTCCACATAGCGGCCACCCAATAAATAAAATATCAGGCCGATAAGGGCCAGCAATGAGGGTATTAAGATCAGCAAGACCAAGCGTAATCGCCGGCGTTTAGGAGGAATGGCGGTATCTTGGTCTAAAGTATTCATTAAATCGGTGTCCATTTGGATTTCACTTGTTGGTTTTTTTGCTACTTTTTGCCGATCCGCGGAGGCCATCTGCGCAGGGGATGGCTCAGTGGCGATAGAAAACTCGCTCTCGGGGCGGGAGGAATTAGCTTGGCTCATCACAGGCCTCTATCAAGCAAGCGGGAGATAAGTTATCGCGCACTCGGCGCAAGCTGAGGTTAAGCAAGTCGGCCTCGGTGGCGCTTAATCCTGCTAGCGCCTGTTGTTTAATGCGCTCGGTCACTTCGGCTATGGCCGCCAGCTGCGGCGCGGCGGCGGGGGTTAAATAGAGTCGGTAGGCACGCTTGTCGCGAGCATCAAGTCGGCGCTCAATTAACTGCGCCTTGGCCAGCGGCTCGAGTTGACGGGTCAGTGTGATGGGTTGCACCTCTAGCAGTTCGGCTAGCTCTACTTGGCGCAGGCCCTGATGGCGAGATAAATACACCAGCGCGCGGCTTTGGGCCAAGGTGAGAGGCTGTGTATCGGCGATGGGGTTAACCGTGTATTGACGATAAGCACGGCGCATGAGGCGCGAGATATCTGCCAGTAAAAACCCTAAGCTATCGGCTGGAATGCTCATCGGCAGCTCCAATATAGTAAGTAAGGCTTAGTATATTTTATGGGGTGGAAAAGGTGCAAAAGAAATTCTGTTTTTTTGTGTTGTGTGATGGGCGTGCTTTGGTAGGTGGCCATGTTTTAGGAAAAGAGTGCGCGGCCAATTGTGCTTAAATGTTGCTACGCGCCACCCGCCAGCTAAAGCAGGCTGCGACAAAAAGCAGAATGTGTTGATGATAAGGTATTGGTGATGGTTTGATCTTGGCAGGACACTCAATACTGGGCTCGCCCGGTATTGAGTGTGTCATCGTTAACTGATCGCTGACAGCTTAAGGCTTACAGCTGCCCGTAGGGCTTGGGCTTAACGCTTTTGGCCGCTAAGGCGCGCCCACTCTTCGCGTATGGCGGCGTCGTCCATATTAAACCACTGCCCATAGAGCTCGTTTAGGCCTTCAGCTTGGATGTCGAGAATACCCGATAGCGCCAACTGGCCGCCGGGCTTCACTAGGCTGCTGATAAGCCCTGATAACTCTTTGAGTGGACCGGCTAAAATATTGGCCACTACGATATCGGCCTGCATATTTTCCGGCTGATCTTGAGGTAAATAGACCTTTAGTCGGTCGGCCACGCCATTGCGCTCGGCGTTATCATGGCTGGCTTGCAGCGCTTGTGGGTCGATATCTATGCCGATCACTTGCTTAGCGCCCAGCTTCAAGGCGGCCAGCGCCAAGATGCCGGAGCCACAGCCGAAGTCGATCACGGTTTTATCGCTAAGATCTTGGCCGTCTAACCACTCTAAACACAGTGCTGTGGTGGGGTGAGTGCCAGTACCAAAAGCTAAGCCGGGATCTAGCATAACGTTAACGGCGCTGGGGTCTGGTACCTCACGCCAGCTTGGGCAGATCCACAGCCGTTTACCAAAGCGCATCGGATGGAAACTGTCCATCCATTCTCTGACCCAATCTTTGTCTTCTAGCTGCTCAACTTTGTAGCTAAGGTCTTTACGATAGAATTTTTTTAGAAAGGCGATAATAGGATCAGGATCGGTGGCGGCATCAAACATGCCCACTACTACGGTGTCATCCCACAATAAGGTTTCCCCAGGCAGCGGCTCATAAACGGGTTTATCTTCAGCGTCCATATAGGTCACCGCTTGTGCACCGCGCCCAAGCAGCATATTACTGACTTTGTCGGCGGTTTTTTCGGTGGCATTAATGCGAATTTGTATCCAAGGCATGGCGTGGCTCGTCAAACGATAAAGTGGGGATTCTAGCATAAAAGCACCACATCGAGCACCCAGCACCACGCTGAGTAACACCGATTAAACAAGGCAGCGGCACTTATCGTTTTAGAAGGGTTTGTTGTCTATAGATTTTGTAACCAAGAGAGGCGGCTCGCTAAAGCGAGCCGCTAATTTCTATTAAGATAGCGGCATAAATATATTTATAAAAAAACGGCGCCCGTAGGCGCCGTTTAGCAAGTTACTGGATAGCGAGCATCAATTACAGACCCAGTTTTTTCTCTAGGTAATGGATATTGGTGCCGCCATTTCGGAAATTTTCATCCCGCATAATTTCTTGATGCAGTGGGATGTTGGTTTTAATACCTTCTATCACTAGCTCATTCAGGGCATGGGTCATGCGCGCGATGGCAATATCGCGGTTTTCGCCGTAGCAGATAAGCTTACCGATCATGGAGTCGTAGTAAGGTGGCACTTTATAACCGGCATAAATATGCGAGTCCCAACGCACACCTAAGCCACCTGGAGAGTGGAATAAGGTAATTTCGCCTGGGCTTGGAATAAAGCTGTGCGGGTCTTCGGCATTAATTCGACACTCAATGGCATGGCCACGAACGGTGACTTGCTCTTGAGTGATCGACAAAGGCATGCCAGCCGCAATGCGCAGTTGTTCTTTGATTAAGTCCACACCGGTGATCATCTCGGTGATAGGGTGCTCAACCTGAATTCGGGTATTCATTTCAATGAAATAGAATTCGCCATTTTCATATAAGAACTCAAAGGTACCGGCACCACGATAGCCAATTTCCACACAGGCTTTACAGCAGCGCTCACCGATAAACTTGCGCATTTCTGCAGTAATACCAGGAGCGGGCGCTTCTTCTACTACTTTTTGGTGACGACGCTGCATAGAGCAATCACGCTCACCTAAATGAATGGCATTGCCTTGGCCGTCGGCTAAGATTTGAATTTCAATGTGGCGAGGGTTCTCGAGGAACTTCTCCATATATACCACATCACTACCAAACACAGAGCCGGCTTCGGCTTTGGTCATGGTAATGGACTTCTCTAGTTCGGCTTCGCTGCGTACCACACGCATACCCCGACCACCACCGCCTGCGGCAGCTTTAATGATCACTGGGTAACCAATACGCTTAGCAATGGCGGCGTTTTTCTTTGCATCGTCGCTAATAGGGCCGTCTGAACCAGGTACACAGGGCACGCCGGTTTTTTTCATGGCAGCGATGGCTGAAACTTTATCACCCATTAAGCGAATGGTATCGCCTTTAGGACCGATAAAGACGAAGCCAGATTTTTCTACCTGATCGGCAAAGTCGGCATTTTCTGCCAAAAAGCCATATCCTGGGTGAATCGCAACTGCATCGGTGACTTCAGCCGCCGCAATAATAGAGGGAATATTTAAATACGACTGGCTTGACTGATTACCACCGATACAGATGGACTCGTCAGCTAACAGTACGTGTTTTAATTCACGGTCGGCCGTGGAGTGCACCGCTACCGTTTTGATCCCGAGCTCTTTACAAGCGCGCAGGATCCGCAAGGCAATTTCACCGCGATTAGCGATGACTACTTTATCCAGCATGAGACTTCCTTTATTCGATGATGAACAGCGGCTCGTCAAACTCAACCGGCTCGCCATTGTCGATCAAGATGGCTTTAATAACGCCCCCTTTATCGGCTTCAATTTGGTTCATCATCTTCATGGCTTCAACGATGCACAAGGTATCCCCTACGTTCACAGTTTGGCCTACTTCAACGAAGTCTTTCGCACCTGGGCTGGCGGCACGGTAGAAAGTACCTACCATAGGTGAGCGCATAACATGACCGCTCATTGCCGGTACACCTGGCTCTTCGGGTGCAGGAGCCGTGGGTGCTAGGGCGTGAGCCATAGGAGCTGCTTGTGGTGCTGGTGCCGCTTGAAACTGCTGATACTGGGGCTGCATCATGGCAGGGGGATTGCCGTAACGGCTGATGCGAACCGACTCTTCACCTTCAGAGATCTCCAGTTCGGCGATACCTGACTCTTCAACCAGTTCGATCAGTTTTTTAATTTTACGAATATCCATGAGCATTCTCTTGTTTGTTGGTACTGAATTGGAAATTAACGACGACGTAAATAACGACTCGCCGCTTCCAGGGCAAATTCGTAACCATCACTACCCAATCCGCAAATCACTCCTAGCGCTTTATCGGCCAGATAAGAATGATGACGAAACGGCTCACGAGCGTGCACATTCGATAAGTGAACTTCGATAAAAGGAATGTTAACTCCCAATAACGCATCGCGAATGGCCACACTGGTGTGCGTAAAGGCCGCGGGATTAATAATAATAAAATCCTGCTGACCGTAAGCTTGGTGTATGGCATCAATGAGTTGATGTTCCGCATTAGACTGCAGATGACTCAGCGCTATCTGCTGGGCACTGGCTTGCTTAGTTAAACGAGTAACAATATCTGCTAACCCCTCTTGACCGTAAATGCCCGGCTCCCGTTGTCCTAACAGATTAAGGTTGGGTCCGTTAAGTAACAGAATTCGGAAATGTTCGGCCATTGTGCAGCAATCCTCGGCAATCTTGCGGTGTTTACATCGTTAGTTAAGGAGCCTATCCGTTTTTGCCCATAACTGGCAAATAAAATCTTCGGTTTAGCTCAGACGGGCCAATTATAGCGATTTCGTGGGAATTGGCAGCAAATTACTGGTCTAATGACTAAAAGAACTCAATTTTAACCGCGTACTGCGCTTTTTTGGTCTACCGGGCGGGGGTGGCTCGTGACGTTTAGGCTAATAAATAAAAAATCCGTGATCTTGTCGTCATTTTTAGCCTTTTATTAAGCAGGTTTACTAAGCGATATAAGTAATACTAGGATTTTTTAAGACATAATTTGCCGCGAGCTAGGCAATTTAGCTAACACTAAGTCCACTCATTAAGGCCAGCCATAAAAAATGCCGCGCTAAGGCGGCATCTTTATAAGGCAACCGTTAGGAAGCTTGGTTACGCTCAGCAATTAAGCGATCCACTACCGCCGGATCGGCCAGGGTTGAAGTATCGCCTAAGGTATCGGTTTCGCCGGTGGCAATTTTTCGCAAAATTCTGCGCATTATCTTACCGGAGCGAGTTTTAGGTAAGCCCTCGGCCCAGTGGATAATGTCTGGCGAAGCGATGGGGCCTATTTCTTTACGCACCCAATCTTTTACCTCTTTATGTAATTCAGCGCTGGGCACTTCACCTTCATTTAAGGTGATGTAGGCGTAAATGCCTTGGCCTTTAATCTCATGAGGTACACCCACAATGGCCGCTTCAGCAATTTTAGGGTGAGCCACTAGGGCTGACTCTATTTCTGCGGTGCCCATACGGTGGCCGGATACGTTTAGCACATCATCCACGCGCCCGGTAATCCAGTAATAACCGTCTTCATCGCGCTTAGCGCCATCACCACAGAAGTAGGTGCCAGGGAAGGTGGAGAAGTAGGTTTGCTCAAATCGGTCGTGATCGCCATAGATAGTGCGCATTTGGCCAGGCCAAGAGTCGAGGATCACTAAGTTACCTTCCACTGCTCCTTCTAAAATAGTACCCTCACCATCGACGATGGCCGGTTGTACACCAAAGAAAGGGCGGGTGGCGGAGCCGGCTTTTAGGGTAGTGGCGCCGGGCAGCGGCGCAATTAAAATTCCGCCGGTCTCAGTTTGCCACCAAGTATCCACAATAGGACAGCGCTCATCGCCAATTACTCGGTAGTACCACTCCCAAGCTTCGGGGTTGATGGGCTCGCCTACAGAGCCAAGAATACGCAAGCTCTTGCGACTGGTGCCCTCTACCGCTTCATCACCTTTAGCCATAAAGGCACGAATCGCCGTAGGGGCGGTATATAAAATATTAACGTGGTGCTTATCAACAATTTCGCTCATGCGACTGGTTTTAGGATAATTGGGCACCCCTTCAAACATTAAAGTAGTAGCACCATTAGCTAGTGGACCATATAAAATATAGGAGTGTCCCGTTACCCAACCTACATCCGCCGTACACCAGTGCACATCACCTGGGTGATAATCAAAAATATATTTAAAGGTCATGGCGGCATAAACTAAATAACCGCCTGTGGTGTGCAATACGCCTTTGGGTGTGCCGGTGGAGCCTGAGGTGTAGAGAATAAACAGCGGGTCTTCAGCCTTCATGACTTCTGGCTCACACACGGCGTCTACCTTGGCCATGGCTTCATGCCACCAAATATTACGCTCGCTATCCCACGCCACCTCATTACCCGTACGCTGATACACAATCACTTTACAGTCTTTACTCACACCTGGCTTAGCCAAGGCGGCATCGACGTTAGCTTTAAGCGGCACTGCACGCCCACCGCGTAAGCCTTCATCGGCGGTGATTACTAATTTGGCATTAGAGTCGATAATACGACTGGCCACCGCATCGGGAGAAAATCCACCAAATACCACAGAGTGCACGGCGCCAATACGCGTACAGGCCAGCATGGCGACGGCGGCCTCTACCACCATGGGCATATAAAGACTCACCACATCGCCTTTTTTTACGCCTTGAGCTTTAAGCACGTTAGCAAAGCGACACACTTGCTCATGTAATTGGCGATAGGTAACTTTTTTATCATCATCAGGATTGTCGCCTTCCCAAATAATGGCGACGTCATCGGCTTTAGTGGCTAAATGGCGATCGATGCAGTTGGCCGAGACGTTAAGGGTGCCATCTTCAAACCATTTAATGCTGATATGGCCCGGATCAAAGGAAGTATGTTTCACCTTGGTATAGGGCGTAATCCAGTCGATGCACTTACCTTGCTCTGCCCAAAATTTATCAGGAGCCTCAATAGACTCTTGATACATGCGCAAGTAACCCGCCTCATCGAGGTGGGCGTGCTCGGCAATGTGTGCCTTAACCGGATGAACCTTAACTTCACTCATTATTCCGCTCCTTGGTATAAACCAAATTACCCCTAGGGTATGACAACATTATTTACGCCCAAGTTAGTCAATATGGGCTAATAAACAAGATTAACCATTATGTAACAAGGTGACGCAGTTACCTGTGGCTCTCAATTAGACTTTTGGCTAGTTAAGGCTATAACTAGCATATTTTTTAACAAATAGACGTGCGTAGGATCCTACTTTTACCCTCAAGGTGTAAAAGAGTAGAGCACTGAATAACTAGCAGGCGCGAAGGCGTAGTCATCTTATTGAGCACGCATAAATTGCCAATAAAAAAGTGCAAAGCCCAGCCAGCTTACCATGAGTAACGCCCAGGGTAACCAGGCGCCATAGGAATGAGATACGGGCGTTAACTCGCGCTCCGCCTGCATAAACTGGCTCTCATTTTCTTCTAGGACGGCATTTTTTATACGCTGTTTTTTCGCTTTATCGGCGGCGCGAGCGCGTACTTTTTGCTGTTTCTTATATTCATCTATGCCTTTTTGCACGCCTTGGGCAATTAAGCGGGTTTGTTCTTTAGTTTGGCCGGGCTTTTGCGTGGCTTTAGCAATGCGCTCGGCCTCGGCTTGAGTTTCTAGAGAAGGGCGGCGCTTTGCTCGGCTAGGTTTATTCATGAGTTAGGGAGCCACATTATTAAGGTAATGGATGTCCATACTAAAAAAGGCCAATAACAACTGGGTGGCGCTGGCATAAAACCCAAAGCTGTCATGAGTGGCGCAGGCCTTGGCTAGCTGGGGCAAATTATTGAGCAGTAAATCATTAGCCAGCTCTCTTTGTTGGTCTAATAATTCAAGACGCACCGCCTCGCTGTCTGCTTCTGTGGCGGCTAAGGCGAGGCTAGCCATCATTTCAAGTTGATTACAGATATGGAGCGGGTCGTCATCACTTAGTTGAGTGCCGTGTTGTTTTAACAATACGCTCATTAATAATAGCGACGCTTGAGAAGGCTCACCAAATGCACTGCTATCCAATAAGGAGTGCTGCTCAAACAACTGCTGATACTGCTGATTAAGTGTCGCTTGTGGCGCTTGTAGTGCCAACACGTGCTCGGTTTTAGCACGAAACGCTTGTGTAGCGTCGTGTAAAGGGTCAAGTGTCGCCAAGCTATTTAAAAAATCATGCATGTCGTAACTGCCAAACTCGTCTAAATCTTGTGCGGTTAAAGGCAGGGACAATAAAGCGGTAAACCAGTGATAGAGCTCGGCTCGACGTTGTGACGTTACGATAAAATCTTGCATATTCTCCCCAGAGGTAGCGCGCCTTTGAGTATTAAATAAAGGCTTAGGCTATAACTCGGCCAAAACTGTCATTCTATCGGCTTTAGCGCACAGATCTACCCTACTAAGGCGCAAACTATGAAGGATATCGCGAAAACATAACAAGCTTATTTTACGTAAAGATAAATAAGTACGCGAAGCCGAGTTGCAGGGCTAGGCCATTTCTTTGCTTAAGGGTAAACTAATGCGAAATTTTTAATATCCCCCATGAGTCAGGAGAGACAATGTTAACCCGCGACATGAATATTGCCGATTATGATCCCCAGTTATGGCAAGCCGTGTGCGATGAAACTCAGCGCCAAGAAGAGCACATAGAGTTAATCGCTTCAGAAAACTACACCAGCCCTCGCGTCATGGAAGCTCAGGGCTCTCAGCTGACCAATAAATACGCCGAAGGTTACCCCGGTCGTCGCTTTTATGGCGGCTGCGAATATGTAGATATCGTTGAGCAATTAGCGATTGATCGTGCCAAAGAATTATTTGGCGCCACATACGCTAACGTCCAGCCTCACTCTGGCTCACAAGCCAACTCGGCGGTATTTATGGCCTTGGTTAAGCCAGGCGACACTGTGATGGGCATGAACTTAGCCCACGGTGGTCATTTAACCCATGGCTCTCCTGCTAACTTCTCAGGAAAAATGTATAACATCATCCCCTACGGCATTAACGAAGCGGGTGAGATTGATTATGATGAAATGGAGCGCTTAGCGCTTGAGCATAAGCCAAAGATGATTATTGGTGGTTTCTCGGCATTTTCTGGCATCGTTGATTGGGCGCGCATGCGTGAAATTGCCGATAAAATTGATGCTTGGTTTATGGTGGACATGGCCCACGTGGCGGGCATGATTGCCACCGGTCATTATCCAAGCCCAATTAAGCATGCGCATGTGGTTACTACTACTACCCATAAAACCTTGGCCGGCCCTCGTGGCGGTTTGGTGTTATCTGCAGAAAATAATGAAGAGCTAGAAAAAAAGCTTAACTCTGCAGTATTCCCAGGTGGTCAAGGCGGCCCCTTAATGCACGTGATTGCCGGCAAAGCGGTGGCTTTTAAAGAAGCCATGGAGCCAGAATTCAAGGTGTATCAAGGCAATGTATTGAAAAATGCCCAAGCCATGGCCGATGAATTCATTAAGCGCGGTTATAAAGTGGTGTCAGGTGGTACTCATAACCACTTGTTCCTACTCGACTTAATTGACAAAGACATCACAGGAAAAGACGCTGATGCCGCCTTGGGTAAAGCCTTTATCACAGTTAATAAAAATGCTGTTCCTAACGATCCTCGCTCACCGTTTGTAACTTCTGGGATCCGTATTGGCACGCCAGCCGTTACTCGTCGTGGTTTTAATGAAGACGATGTGCGCCAATTAGCCGGTTGGATTTGTGATGTGTTAGATAACATCAATGATGATGCTGCGATTGCTGCTGTGAAAGAGCAAGTTCAAGAGATCTGTCGTCGCCACCCTGTTTATGCTTAAGCTCAGTCTTGAGGATGAGTGATGTAGTAAACGGGGCCTTAGGGTCCCGTTTTTATTGGTGACCACGCGCTTTTATTATTTAAGCTGCATTGTGATGCTGAGAATTTAAGCTAGCTTAGGAGGCGTTATGTATTGTCCCTTTTGTCATGCCACCGACACTAAAGTGATTGACTCACGCTTAGTGGGCGAGGGCTTACAAGTGCGTCGGCGACGGGAATGCCACAGCTGTAAAGAGCGCTTTACTACCTTTGAAACCGCCGAATTGGTTATGCCGCGTATTATTAAAACCAATGGCATGCGCGAGCCCTTTAATGAAGAAAAATTAGAAGCAGGAATGCAGCGCGCCTTAGAAAAGCGCCCCGTAAGCATAGAGGCCATTGAGCAGTCAGTGATCCGTATTATGTCGCAACTGCGCGCCACGGGAGAGCGAGAAGTAAAGTCTGAGCTGATTGGCAATCTAGTAATGGAAGAGTTAAAGCTACTTGATAAAGTAGCCTATATTCGCTTTGCTTCTGTGTATCGCTGCTTTGAAGATTTACGTGAATTTGGCGAAGAGATCGCCCGTTTGGAGCAATAAGTGTTTAGTGCCCAAGATGCCCGTTGGATGGCCCGCGCCATCGCCCTTGCACGCCGAGGGTGTTATACCACCAGTCCAAACCCCGCCGTGGGCTGTGTCATTGTTAAGCATGATCGGTTACTAGGAGAAGATATGCTGCTTGGTGAGGGCTGTCATCGCCAAGCCGGGGGTCCTCATGCCGAAGTATTTGCTCTGCGCCAAGCCGGTGCCCGCGCAGAGGGCGCCACCGCTTATGTGACGCTAGAGCCTTGTGCTCATACCGGGCGCACGCCGCCTTGTGCTAAAGCGCTGATTGATGCCAAAGTAGCGCGCGTGGTCGTGGCGTGTGTAGATGCAAATCCTCAAGTGGCAGGGAAAGGCCTGGCTATGCTAGAAGCGGCGGGCATTATGGCTCAAGCAGGGCTAATGGCTGAAGAAGCACAGACGCTTAATACGGGGTTTATGCACCGTATGCGCACTGGTTTGCCCTATGTCACCCTCAAATTAGCGGCTAGCTTAGATGGGCGCACCGCATTGGCCAATGGCCAAAGTAAATGGATAACCGGCCCCCATGCGCGGCGTGATGTACAACGCCACCGCGCCTTAAGTTGCGCTATTTTATCGGGTGCCGATACCGTAATAATGGATAATGCCAGCTTAAATGTGCGTTGGAGTGAACTGCCTGCCAGTGTGGCATCAGATTATGGCGAGCCCGAAGGTTTTGGTTCGTCAACAGCACCGACCCTTCGCCAACCGCTGCGCGTTATTATTGATACAAGAAATCGCCTCACGCCTTCACTTAAGCTATTTAGTTTGCCCGGCCCCATTTTATTGTTGCGCAGCCACGCAAGTGGGGATTTTAATGAACAAGTAGAAGAGTGCGTATTGCCCTTAGCGCCCGACGGTAAATTAGACTTAAGCGCCTTGATGCAAGAGTTGGGGCGTCGACAAATCAATCACTTGTGGGTAGAGGCGGGCGCGCAACTAGCAGGTGCCTTATTAGGGCAGCAATTAGTCCATGAGCTTATCTTGTATCAAGCACCTAAGCTGATGGGCAATAGTGCGCGCGGCTTATTTAATTTAGCGCCCTTAACCGACATGAGCCAAGTAATTGACTTAGAATGGCAAGATGTGCGTTTTATTGGTAATGATTTAAAACTGAGTGCCCATATTCGCTACCACATTGAGCCTTAATAAATAAGTGTTAATAAAGACTCAAAACTAAGGTTTACCAGGCACTAGGGAGCGGGTCACTTTTGAGGGCTACCTAACAGTAACCTTAAGCCGTTGGCTTTATGATGCGCGCAAACGGTGAGCGCTCGCCTTTAAGGTGCGCTTCCCTGTATGAAGATAAGAGAGGAATCCATGGCCTTAAGTAGCACCCAAGATATTATTGACGATATTCGCCAAGGCAAAATGGTCATCTTAATGGATGACGAAGACCGAGAAAATGAAGGCGACTTGATCATGGCCTCGCACCATGTCCGCCCCGACGACATTAATTTTATGGCTAAATATGGGCGCGGTTTAATTTGTTTAACGCTCACCGAAGCTCGATGCCGCCAGCTGAACATTCCTCAAATGGTGAGTCGTAATACTGAACAGTTTTCGACCGCTTTTACCGTCTCTATTGAGGCGGCGTCTGGCGTGACCACAGGAATTTCTGCCGCCGATCGTGCGCGCACTGTGCAAGCGGCGGTAGCACCCGACGCTAAGCCCTCCGACTTAGTCCAGCCTGGGCATATCTTTCCACTTAAAGCACAAAATGGCGGCGTATTAACCCGTGCCGGCCATACAGAAGCGGGCTGTGATTTAGCACGCTTGGCAGGTCTTGAGCCTTCAGCGGTGATTGTGGAGATCTTAAATGAAGATGGCACCATGGCCCGTCGCCCAGATCTAGAAGTCTTTGCCGAACAACACGGTATTAAATTGGGCACCATTGCTGATTTAATTGAATACCGTAATCAGCATGAAACCACCATAGAGCAAGTGGCTCGCTGCACCTTGCCTACCGAATTTGGCGAGTTTGAGTTAATCACCTTTAGAGACACCATTGATAACCAAGTGCACTTTGCCCTAAAAAAGGGTGACATTGAACCTAATAAAGCGACCTTGGTGCGCGTGCATATTCATGATGTGTTTACCGATATTTTAATGACTGACCGCTTATCGGCGCGCACTTGGCCCTTAGCTAAGTCGATGCAACGCATTGCCGATGAGGGGGGTGTGTTAGTGATATTAGGCCAAGAACAAGCGCCCGATCAGCTACTTTCAGTGGTGCGCCAATTTGAAGCTGTGGACAAAGGCGAGCAAGCAGAAGCCCCTAAATGGCGCGGTACTTCTCGCCGAGTGGGCGTGGGCTCGCAAATTTTGCAAGCGTTAGGGGTAGGAAAAATGACACTGCTTAGCTCACCTAAGCGCTACCATGCCCTCTCTGGTTTTGGTCTAGAAGTGGTGGAGTACGTCACTGAATAAGTCCCCCGCATCCAGCACTACGCTATAATAGCGACTAAATGCACCATTCTAAGGCTCGTCTTATCGGTTTGATAAGCGGGCTTTTTTGTCTGACTACACATCTTAATAATGCGAGGTATGATAAAGCGACTTAAATGTCTTTTTCTCCTTAATTTTTGACTGAGGTAAACCATGCCCCTAAAGAGCATCATAAAAGAGCCGGCCACACAGCCTGATGCGTGTGTTATTTGGTTACATGGCTTAGGTGCCAGCGGCCATGATTTTGAACCCATAGTGCCCGAGCTTGGCTTACCTAAAGACAGCGCCATTCGTTTTATTTTTCCTCATGCGCCGCAGTTGGCCGTTACTGTGAATGGCGGTCATCGTATGCCGGCTTGGTATGACATTATGGCGATGAACATTGACCGCGAAGTGGATGAGCGCCAATTACGCATTTCAGCCCACGCCATTCAAACTATCATTGAGCAGCAAATTGCGCAGGGCATTGATAGCCGCCGCATTATTTTGGCCGGCTTTTCTCAAGGCGGTGCCGTGGCCTATGAAGCGGCACTGAGCTTTGATAAGCCGCTGGCAGGCTTAGTAGCAATGTCAACTTATTTGGCGACTGCCGACAGCCTAGAGCGACAGGCTGCCAATGCTAAGCTGCCTATTTTAGTCTTGCACGGCAGCCGAGATGCGGTGGTGCCAGAAACCTTAGGGACGCGTGCTTGTGAGCAATTACGCTGTTGGGGTTATGCACCTAACTTTCACTCTTACAATATGGAGCACAGCGTGTGTGCCCCAGAAATTGTGGAGATTAGCCGCTTTTTTAGTCAGTGTTTAGCGCTTAAGCCTTAAGTCCTGTTGAAACCACACAGTGTGAATAAGGGCGAGCACAGCTGAAAGTAAATCTATGGCCAGCGGTGGGTAAGCTCGCTCTTACCCATATAGCCTTAGGCATTTTTTGATTTTTGGCCTTGTTAATTTTTTACCTCTTGCTTGGCCTGTGTTTTTCTTACACTGGCGCCTTACTGTAATTTAGGAAATTTAAATGACTGAACATGAATTAATAAGGACACTGCAAAGTGCGTCCTCGCAGTTGAGCTTTGCCGATTGCTTGGCGGTGATTGATGCCCATTATGACTTTACGCCTTGTGCATTTGATAATGGGACATTAAAAAATACGGCGGGAGAAAATAATGGCTCTTGTAAAATATTTGCTTTTGGCCGCTTACACCAACTTAGCCCTGAACAAACGCTGGCGTGTTTTGGTGAGCATTATCAAGGAGTATTAGATGATCCTGCTGGACAAAGTCATCAAAATATCCGTAACTTCATAAAGCAGGGCTGGGCAGGAGTTCATTATTATGGGCAGCCATTAACGCCTAAAGTGTAAGCTTATCTTTTTCTTTTAAGTCTCTGCCTCACATAAGGATCTATCCTATGGCTGGCGCTAGCTTATTGATGTTGCTCGATGATATTGCAAGCTTACTGGATGATATTTCCTTGATGACTAAGGTGGCGGCTAGAAAAACCGCCAGTGTATTAGGGGATGATTTAGCCCTTAACGCTGAGCAAGTCTCTGGTGTAAAAGCGGACCGAGAATTACCCGTGGTATGGGCGGTGGCTAAGGGCTCTTTTATTAACAAAGCGATTTTGGTGCCCGCCGCCTTGGGCATTAGCGCGGTGATGCCGTGGGCAATCGTGCCACTACTAATGCTTGGCGGTACCTACTTGTGCTTTGAGGGTGCAGAAAAAGTAGTGCACTTAATCAAGCGAAAATATCGTCCTACTTGCTCAGCGCCTGCCGCCACGCCTGTGGCTCCAGCGGGCGATATTAAAAGTCATGAGCGCAGTAAAGTAAAAGGCGCTATTCGTACCGACTTTGTGTTATCTGCAGAAATTATTGTGATCACCTTAGGCATAGTGGCTGAGGCGCCTTTCTTGCAACAAATTGTGGTGCTGACCGGTATCGCGATTGTGATGACCATAGGTGTGTATGGCTTAGTGGCGGCCATTGTAAAGCTTGATGATTTGGGGCTGTATTTAAGCAAAAAGCCGGGATTTTTTCACACCTTAGGATTAGGAATTTTAGCCGCGTGTCCTTATTTAATGCGCACCTTAGCGATTGTTGGTACGGCGGCGATGTTTTTAGTCGGCGGTAGCATCCTAGTGCATGGTGTGCCTTGGGTAGGTAATCAAGTTACGACGCTGGCTGACTTAGCCCATGGGCTGCGGGCCTTAGGAGGGCTCTTAGCTTGGTTAACGCCCCACTTACTTCACGCCGTCATAGGGTTAGGAGTGGGCTTAATGGTAGTGGGGCTTTTTGAGCTTAAGGATAGAATTAAGACTGCTCATTCTTAATGGGGTTTGTTAAGTGCTGGCGCTTTGCGAGTACGAAGCCAGAGCATAATATTGCCACTGCGATAACTCACTAAAGCGGTTAAGATCAATAAGCAGCCTAAAACTTTCGCTAACGGCATCGGCTCGTGATACCAAAATACACTAATTAATACTGTCCATACTGGCTCTAACATCATGATCAGCGCGGCATTGCCGACTGGGCTGTATTTTTGGCCCATGCTTTGTAAGACAAAACGAAAAGAAGTCGCGAGCAAAACACTGGCTGCAAACCAGCCCCAAGTACTGGGCGCTATGGTGTCCGGCCATTGCTCTATGCTGGCGGAATATATTAAATGCATGACTCCCGTGACGGCTAATTGAATACAGGTGAGCGCCATGGGATCGACTCGCCGTGCAAAACGACTGTTTAAGTTAAAATAGAGGGCTAGTGATAAAGACGCCAATAAGAATAATAGCTGACTTAAGGTCAAGCTTAAGCCGTTGTTCATGGTCAAGAGCAGTAAACCCAGCAAGGCTATGGGTAAGGCCAGCCAAAATTGGCGCACCGGTTTTTCTTTAAAAATTAGCCATGCCAGTGGCGGTACCATCAGCATGGCTAAGCTCATAATAAACGCACCTTCACCAATGCCCTTACTGTGGGCGATGGCCTGTATCCAAAAAATAAGATTAAGGGTCATTACTAAGCCAATGGCCGCGGCTTTCACTAATAGCTCGGTTGGGGTAGCAATTAATTGTCGATAGCAAAAAGGCAGCAGTAATAGTGCCGCTAATAAAAAACGCCAGCCCACAAAGCCGGCGGGTGGTAACCCCTGAATGGCTTCTTTGGAGAAAAGCCAGCCAATGGAAGCTAACAAGGTTGCCGCTAAAATTAATAAATCGCCGCGCCGTTCTGGTTGCATGCTGGCTCCTGCGCCATGGGATAAGTGATAGCTAAGGGGCATCGCCATCAAGATTAAAAGATCACTGTCTGGCTATTTATCAAGGCTCACTATAACTAAGTGGCTAGCTAGCTATTCTATAGCGAAAGCCAAGGGTTTGCTTATGCTATGCGCTACTTTATCTGCCACTGTAAATAATACGCTCTGCTGAGCAGGAAGGGGCCCAAAAAGTGAGCCTAGACTTTGGTGTGATATTAGCGCGTGTCGATGCTTAGTTTGAGGGTGCTATTTGCTTGTTGTCGAACTTAATATGCGAGCTAGATGCGTCGCTTGAACAAACAAAGCGTCAGGCAAAGCACGCCGAGCTTAAGCCTTAGCCGGTCATTAATTGTCACTCTGTACCCCTCAGGGCGGGGCGGTTATTAATTTGGCGGCATCTAATGACTTTTGTCACCCTTAGGTTGTGCTAGAATATGCGCACTTTTATCAGAGCAGAGGTTTCCATGAAGGTAATCGAAGGACTAATGGCCGCTCCTAACGCCAAGGTAGCGATCGTGGTCGCACGCTTTAATAATTTTATTAACGACAGTTTAGTCAATGGCGCGCTAGATGTATTAGTTCGCCAAGGCCAAGTAAAAGATGACAATATCACCTTGGTCAAAGTACCGGGTGCCATTGAAATGCCTTTAGTGTGTAAAAAGCTGGCTAAAACCGGTAATTACGACGCCATAGTTGCCTTGGGCTGTGTGATCCGTGGTGGCACCTACCACTTTGATCTCGTGGCCAATCAAAATAGCGCCAGTATGGCCAATGTCATGATGGACTTTGATGTGCCCATCGCTTTTGGCGTATTAACCACAGAAAATATTGAACAAGCCATAGAGCGCGCTGGTACCAAGGCGGGCAACAAGGGCGCAGAGGCTGCGCTTAGCGCACTTGAAATGATTAACGTCCTGCAACAGCTGGACTAATAGGAGTACTGCTTTGAAACCGTCTGAACGCCGTAAGGCTCGCCGTCTCGCTACCCAAGCTATTTACCAGTGGCAGATAACCCAAGATAATGTAGCCGATATCGCCCAGCAATTTGCCCTAGAACAAGACACTAAAGGCGTAGACATGGAATATTTCCGTGACTTGCTCTATGGCGTGTCTGTCCATACTAAAGAGCTAGATGGTATTTATTCGCCATTTTTGTCGCGCCCCATCGCCGACTTAGACATGGTAGATAAAGCGGTACTGCGCTTAGCAAGCTACGAGCTGACACGACGGGAAGATGTGCCTTATCGAGTAGTGATTAACGAAGCGATTGAGTTAGCCAAGGCCTTTGCTGCCGAAGAGAGTCATCGTTTTGTGAACGGCGTGCTTGATAAAGTCATCAAGCAATTAAAAAAATAACAATAAGCACGGGAAAAAAGCCAGCCACACGCTGGCTTTTCATTTTCTATGAATGAATTCGATATTATTAAGCATTATTTTAATGTGCATCATCATCGTAAAGATGTGGTGATGGGGCCTGGCGACGATTGCGCCATTTTACAGGTGCCCGCTAATACTTTATTAGCTGTAAGTACCGATACCTTAGTGAGCGGAGTGCATTTTTTTGCCGATATGGACCCCGAAGCTCTAGGTCATAAAGCGTTAGCGGTGAACTTATCGGATTTAGCCGCCATGGGCGCCGATCCTTGCTGGGTGTCGTTGGCACTGACCTTGCCTGAGGTTGATCATGACTGGGTAACCCAGTTTTGTGCCGGTTTTTTTGAACTGGCTGAATATTATAATGTGGCTTTAGTGGGCGGTGATATGACCAAAGGCCCGCTGTCGATTACCGTCACCGTGCACGGCACTTTGCCTGAAGGTAAAGGCTTACTACGCAGTGGTGCCCAAGCAGGTGATGCTATTTATGTGACCGGTACCCTAGGGGATGCGGCATTAGGCTTACAGCAAGTCTTGGGCAAAGTGAGCGTGCCTGATGAGCACCAAGAGTTTGTGCGCTTTAAGTTTGAACATCCCCACCCGCGGATCTTAGTAGGCCAAGCGCTGCGCGATATTGCCAGCAGTGCGCTGGACTTATCCGATGGCTTATTGGGAGATTTAGCACATATTTGTCGCGCATCTGGCTTGCGGGCCCAACTGGAAGTAGAGCATTTACCCTTAAGTGACGCTATGCACGCTTCGGTGAGCCAAGAACAAGGTTGGGAGTTAGCTTTAAGCGGTGGCGATGATTATGAGTTGTGTTTCACCGTCCCTGAGCTACATCGTGGCCAGTTAGACATTGCCCTAGGTCATTGTGGCGTTAAGTTTACTCAAGTAGGGCGCATGTTTGCCGGCGAGCCCAGTGTAGAGCTGGTTCACAATGATGAGCCTTATCAAATCACGGGCCAAAGCTGGGATCATTTTCGCTAAGCGTCAGCGGTGATGAGTGATTAGTGATTAGTGATGAGTGATAGGGTGACAAGTGAATAGGGCTTAGGGAAAAATGAAGTCGCGCCTCGTATCCAGCTCAATAACAGAGGGTAAGCATTCTTTAGCCTTCACTCCTTACACCGCACTGTATTTAAACAAGGAACACTGCCATGAGAAAACCAGAGCTGGCTAACTTAAAGTTGTCTAATCCACTGCATTTTTTGGCACTGGGTTTTGGCAGCGGTTTAAGTCCTGTGATGCCTGGTACTATGGGTACCCTTGCGGCTATCCCCTTGTACTTATTAATTCAAGGCTTAAGCGCACCTTGGTATATCGCGCTCTTGGTGATAGGTTTTATCGCTGGGATATGGATTTGTAATGCAGCGACGGCCGCCATTGGTCAGCCTGATCACGGCGCTATTGTGTGGGATGAAGTGATCGGCTTTGGCATTACTATGTTTATGGCACCCTTAGGCTGGGGCTGGATAGTGGTGGGCTTTGTGCTGTTTCGCTTTTTCGATATTATCAAGCCTTGGCCTATTCGCTGGTTTGATCGCCGTATTCATGGCGGCATTGGTATTATGCTTGATGATGTCATTGCCGGCCTATTTGCTTGGCTGTGTCTACAAGTACTGGCCCGTTTTTGGTAAGTCAGGCTTAGGAATAATTGATAAGGCTAAGGCGCACTTTTGTCGCAGCTCGCCTAACATGGTGGGCTATTTTCCTCTCACGCTCACACTCACCTATTTTTAATATTGAAACTTCGCTATCCAAGCAACAAGATAGAGGGCTTTAATGAGCCCTTAACTCGCCAACACCCGCGCATCAACTCTGAGGATGGCTATGTCATTGTTAGAAGTGAAACACTTAAGAATTGAATATCCTTCCCGCCATGGCGTGCTGGCGGCCATTGCGGATTTATCTTTTCATGTTGAGCGCGGCGAGATTTTAGGCGTGGTGGGAGAGTCCGGTGCCGGCAAGTCCACCATTGGTAATGCGATTATCGACTTACTGAGTCCGCCAGGGCGCATTGCCAGTGGCGATGTCTATTTAGATAAAGAGCTTATTTCAGGCCTAAGCTCCCATCAAATGCGCGGTATTCGTGGCCGGCGAATTGGTTTTATCTTTCAAGATCCCATGACGTCGCTAAACCCGCTCTTCACCATTGAAAAGCAAATGGTTGAGACCATACTGGCAAATACCACACTGACGCCCCGCCAAGCGCGCAAAAAGTCGATTGGATTATTAGAGTCGGTGGGTATTGCGCACGCCGCGCTTCGCATTAAACAATTTCCTCATCAGTTTTCTGGCGGCATGCGCCAACGCGTCGTGATTGCTATTGCGCTGTCATGTGATCCGGAATTAATTATTGCCGATGAGCCCACCACCGCGCTCGATGTCTCTATCCAAGACCAAATACTCACGCTTATTCGCACGCTCTGTAAAGAGCGTAATGTGGGCTGCATGTTAGTTACCCACGATATGGGCGTGGTGTCCAATGTAACTGATAGAGTTGCGGTGATGTATCGCGGACGTTTAATGGAAATTGGACCCACCGCCAAGGTCTTAAGCACACCGGCCCATGATTACACTAAAAGCTTAATTTCAGCGGTGCCGCGCTCTGATATTAAACTGCATCGCTTTCCTTTAGTATCGTATATCGAAGAGGCAACTGAGCCACCCCAGCTGCATTTAAAAAGCCATTGGCTTGGGCAAAACCAAGCTCAGCGCGCGTATACCGGCCCTTTGTTACAGGTGAAAGAGTGCAACTTGCGCTTTATCACTAAACACGCCTTGTTTGAGTCGGGGCGCCAATATATTCAAGCGGTCAATAACGTCAGTTTTTCTATTCATGAAGGGGAAACCTTTGGCTTAGTCGGTGAGTCGGGCTCAGGAAAATCCACCTTAGCGCGCGCTATTAGTGGTTTATATCCGCCCGATAGTGGCAAGATTAGTTTTGAAGGTATCGAACTCACGGCCATTAAGCGTGAACAAGCCCGTCGCCCACTTAGACGGCAAATGCAGATGATCTTTCAAAATCCCTATTCTTCTTTAAATCCGCGTATGCGGGTAGCCGATATTATTAGTGAACCGATCCGTTTTCACCGATTAGCAAATAATGAGGCGCACATTCGCTCGATTGTGAGGGATTTATTAGATTATGTCGGGTTAGAGCGCAATAGCGGTGCTAAATTTCCTCATGAATTCTCCGGTGGCCAGCGCCAGCGGATCTCCATTGCTCGCGCGTTGGCGACTCGCCCTCGTTTGCTTATTTGCGATGAGCCGACCTCGGCATTAGATGTATCAGTACAGGCACAAATTTTAAATCTACTGAAAGACTTACAAGATGAGCTTAAGCTTACCTTGTTATTTATTAGCCATGACTTGCCAGTGATCCGCCAAATGTGTGACCGTATTGGGGTGATGCAAAAAGGCTGTTTATTGGAAGTGGCCGATACCGAACAATTATTTACCCATGCTAGTCATCCCTATAGCCGCGCTTTAATTGGCTTAATGCCAGAGTTTAAAGGCATGTCTCGGGCAGGATTAGATATTTCCGCGCTCCCTGCGGGTGAGTTATAAACAGTCAATGGAGTGGTACATGAAAAACGGACTCAATAAAGTAATGACGGCCATGCTGGCTGCAGGGTTGACCTTGGGTGTGCAAGCAGCAGATTTAACCATTGCCTATGATGCGGATCCTGTGTCGCTAGATCCACACGAGCAGCTTTCTGGCGATACCATGGAGATGTCGCATCTGTTATTTGACCCCTTGGTGCGCTGGAGTAAAGACTTTAAAACCCAGCCCCGCTTAGCAAAAAAATGGGAGCGCCGTGATGAAAACACCGTGCGTTTTTATTTACGAAAAGGGGTGAAGTTTCACAGCGGTAACGACTTTAGTGCCGACGATGTGGTGTGGACTTTTAATCGCCTTAAGGAGTCCCCCGATTTTAAGGCAATTTTTGACTCCTTTAGTGCTGCCACCAAAGTGGATAAACACACCGTAGATATAGTCACGCGTGGCCCTTACCCCTTAGTACTTAATACCATGACTTATTTATTTCCCATGGACTCTAAGTTTTATAGTGGTCAAGGAGAGGGAGGCAAAGAAAAGAGCGCTATTGTTAAACATGGCAGCTCCTTTGCGTCTACTCATACTTCAGGCACGGGACCCTTTAGGCTGAAATCTCGCCAGCAAGGCATAAAAGTAGAGTATGAGCGCAACCAAGACTATTGGGATAAGCAATCCCCTGGCAATGTACAAAATTTAACCTTAGTGCCGATCAAAGAAGATGCCACTAGGGTAGCGGCCTTATTAGCGGGGGATGTGGACTTCATTAAGCCGGTATCGCCAAACGATCATAACCGCGTACAGAGCGCCTCTGGCGTTAAGCTCATTACCGAGTCGGGCACGCGCATTATTACGCTGCAAATGAACCAAGCACGCTTTGAGCCCTTTAAAGACGTGCGAGTGCGCCAAGCTATTAACTATGCCATTAATCAAGAAGGCATTGTGAAGCGTATTATGCGCGGCTTTGGTACCCCAGCTTCTCAGCAAACTCCCGCTGCTTATCTTGGCCATAATCCCGACTTGGCACTGCGCTACGATGTCGATAAAGCCAAGCAATTAATGGCCGAAGCCGGTTATGAGGAGGGCTTTAAAATCAGCATGATTGCGCCCAATAACCGCTATGTAAATGACTTTAGAATTGCCGAGGCGGTGAAGGCGATGCTGGCACGCATTAATATTGATGTGGACTTAAAAACCATGCCGGTGGCGCAGTACTGGCCGGAGTTTGATAAGTGTAATGCCGATATGCTGATGATTGGCTGGCATTCAGATACCGAAGATGCGGCTAACTTCTCTGAATTTTTAACCATGAGTCGCAATGAAGAAACCGGTCGCGGGCAATATAATTGTGGCCATTATGCTAATGCTAAGCTTGATGATCTTATCGATAATGCCAACCTAGAAACGGATGACGTTAAGCGCGGCGCCATGTTGCAGCAAGTTGAACAAATCCTCTATGACGATGCCGCCTTTGTGCCGCTGCATTGGCAAGACTTAGCCTGGGGCGCCAAAGAAAAGGTTCAAGCTGAGCCCATCGTCAACGCGCTCGACTTTCCTTATTTAGGAGATTTAGTGGTTAAAGACTAACCGCTTCTTAGCCGCCAAATAATAAAATAACGCCCAGTGCCAGGCGCTCCACTAAAGGAAGACAATGCGCTTGGTGTTGCTTAGCGCTTTTTTTTTGTTGGAATAAATAATGTTAACTTTCTTATTGAAACGACTGTTTCAGATGATAGTGGTGATGTTTGTCATCAGCTTAGTGGCGTTTTCAATTCAAGATAATCTGGGCGATCCCCTACGTGAGCTCGTAGGGCAGTCGGTGTCTGAACAAGTGCGCGAGCAAATGCGCACTGAGCTTGGGCTCAACGATCCGTTTTTAGTTAAATACGGTCGCTTTTTAGGCCAAGCACTGCAGGGGGATTTTGGGCTGTCGTACTTTTATAAAAAGCCCACCTTAGAAGTGATTTTTGATAAGTTGCCTGCCACCTTGGAGTTAGTCTTTTGCTCTACGGTGTTAATTATTAGCTTAAGTATTCCGCTGGGTGTGTACTGCGCCATTAAACCGCGGGCTTTAGGCGCGCGCCTAATAATGGGGCTGAGCATTGTTGGTATATCGGTGCCGGTCTTTTTAACTGCCATTTTATTAATGTATGTGTTTTCCATTGAGCTAGGCTGGCTACCCGCCTATGGCCGCGGCGTACTAACTAGCCCTTTTGGCTGGCAATCTGGCTTATTTAACTGGCAAGGCTTTCGCAATTTAATCCTGCCCACTGTCGCTTTATCTTCCATTATGCTGCCACTCTTTATTCGCTTAGTACGCTCTGAAATGTTGGAACAATTAAGCAGTGAATATGTAAAGTTTGCGTGGGCAAAGGGCTTAAATAAATATCGTATTTGGTTTTTGCATGCCTTAAAAAACACCTTGTTACCCTTAATTACCGTGGGCGGGGTGCAAATTGGCACTATGGTGGCTTATACCATTTTAACGGAAACAGTCTTTCAATGGCCGGGCATTGGCTTATTGTTCTTAGATGCCATTAATAGAGTCGATACGCCGCTGATCACCACCTATGTCATTTTTGTCGGTTTTGTCTTTGTGTTAACCAATACCTTAGTGGACTTAATTTATGGCTTAATTAACCCCACCGTCAACTTAGCGGCTAAGGGATAGGCATGCATAGTAAACTCAATAATAAGCTTAATGATGAGCAAGTACCGAGTCGCTGGGCACGGCTTTGTCAGTCAGATTTTATTTATCATTTTCGCCGCGATAAGGTCGCTATCATTAGCTTTGCCTTATTTATGGCCATGCTAGTGGCGGCCTTGCTCTCTCCTTGGTTAGCGCCTTTTAATCCCTATGATTTAGCGACCATTGATATCTTAGACTCTGAGCTACCACCGGCGTGGTTAGAGATGGGCGATACGCGTTTTTGGCTAGGTACCGATGTACAAGGGCGCGATATTTTCAGCACTATTTTATATGGCTCACGCGTGTCATTAATTATTGGGCTAAGTGCTGTGGCGCTGCAGCTGATAATCGGCATTATGGTGGGCTTGTCGGCGGGCTATTTGGGTGGGCGAGCCGATAGTCTCTTAATGCGCGTTGCTGATGTGCAATTATCTTTTTCCACTATGATGGTGGCCATTATAGTGTCTGCGGTGTTTCAAGCCACCTTGGGAGCTGATTTCTACGGCCAATATGCGGTGTTAATGTTAGTGATCATTATTGGTTTAGCAGAATGGCCACAATATGCCCGTACTATTCGCGCCAGTGTATTAGCAGAAAAGAAAAAAGAATACGTAGAAGCGGCCAAGGTGATGGGCTTTAAACCGCTGCGTATTATGTTTCGCCATATTTTACCTAACTGCTTATCGCCTATTTTAGTCATCTCTACAGTCCAAGTGGCAAATGCCATTATGAGCGAAGCCGCGCTGTCTTTTTTAGGCTTGGGCATGCCTGTTGATCAACCTTCGCTGGGCTCTTTGATCAGTATGGGTTTTAGCTATATTTTCTCCGGCTCTTGGTGGATCACCGCTTTTCCTGGCCTGTATTTAGTGCTGTTAGTGCTAGTTATTAATTTATTGGGTGATTGGTTGCGCGATGTCTTTAACCCTAAATTTTATAAGGGATAAACATAGCTATACGTCTACCGCCGTACGCCATAAATTAAAGACGAACCCCGATATTTTTTGTAGCTTGGCGCGTATGGCGTAAAGCGTACGGCTGCCTTGAAAGGATTGCTCTTGTTGGCTCGTGTTATTAAGGCTCCTCGCTCACTGGCGGGGCTGCTTATTTTATTAGGTATGGTGTTGGTTGCTGCCAATGTGCTTGGTTTTAATGTCTCTAACAGTGTGGCGGGCACCAGTTATTGGTTGGCGGCTGCGCTCTTATGGAATGGCCTTTCTCAGCGTAACCGCCGACAAGCCAGTGTTTTAATTGGGCTAGGCGTGAGCTGTTTAGTGGCAAGTTTATGGTTAGGCGCCGAGCTGGCCGTGGAGCGATTATTCAGTGCTAACGTCACTATTATCTCCATGTTAGTGGCGGTGAGCTTTTTAAGTTTAGTCACTCGCCCAGCACAACAGCAGCAGATGCCACTGCCTAAGGGGCGTCGTGCACTGAGCTCGACCTTAGTGGCCATTCACGCCTTTGGTGCCGTTATTAATTTATCGGCAGTTTTTATTATTGGTGATCGTTTAGCACAGCACGCCAAGCTTACTCGTGAGCAATCTTTGGTCTTGGTGCGCGGCTTTAGTGCGGCCGCATTTTGGTCGCCATTTTTTGCTGCTATGGGAGTGGCGCTAAGTGTCGCGCCCCGTGCCGAGCTGGCGCTATTATGGGGGGTGAGCATGCCGCTGGCCGCTATCGCATTAGGGCTAACTTATTGGCAATTACAGCGCCAAGCGGTGCCCGTTCGTTCCACAGACGATTATCCCAGTGCGCCTGTCAGCGAATTTATCGGTTATCCCTTGCATATTAGCGCCTTACTAGTACCTAGCCTGTTAGCCATTGCGGTATTAGTCTTTCATAAATTACTGCCCCAGTGGTCCATTTTGGCGGTGATCACCTTATTAGCGCCGCTGTTTAGTGTGACTGGATTGGTGATTAAAAGAGAGTCTGTGAGGCGAAACATTGTGCAGTTAGTGAGCGGGCGCTTAGCACAAATGGGCAATGAATTGATCTTATTCTTAGCCGCGGGCGTCTTAGCCTATGGCTTGGAAAGTGTACTACTAAGCGCGCATTGGCAACTACCCGTAGCGCACTTTGGCATTTTGGCCGCCGCTGTTACTTATTTGGCTATTATCTTTTTGGCACTTTTGGGTGTTCATCCTATTGTCTGTATTATGCTGGCCGCCAGTGTGTGGGCACCGCTAAATCCTGATCATAGCTTAATGGCTTTAGTCTTTCTGTCGTCCTGGGCACTGGGCACCGCAAGTGGGCCCTTGTCAGGGATTAACGTGGCATTTCAAGGCCGCTATGGCGTGGACTCTTTTGCCATGATGCGCTGGAATTTAGGTTATTTAGCGCTGATGTCCTTAGGCGTGCTGCTCGCGATTGGCGTGTTAGGCTGGAGACTAGGCATAAATGTGCTGTAAAAAATCGCATTTCATGAAGAGACTAACGCTTAAAAGCTCTCCCTTTAATTCGCTTAATAGCGAAGCACAAAGCGAGTTAGCGGGTCATAAAGTCAGAAAGGCACACTCAAAGTGCAAGGATAAAAATAATTATTAAAAATGGCCTGTTTTGCTTATAAGAGGCTCGCAGTCACGGTTATAGCCTTTTGATTACTATAGATTTGTTAGTAAATCGTTTAAAAAGTATGCGTTATTGTCTCATCTCATTTGCGCGCAGTTAGCTTTTCATTCATAATATGCGGCCTAAAAACTGTGTCGGTGTGTCAGTGAATTTTGGATACTCCGTCTACTTCATAAACTCATCATTTTAAGTTGAATCATGACCGAATTATCCAAATACAGAAACATTGGTATTTTCGCGCACGTTGATGCGGGTAAAACCACCACCACTGAACGTATCCTGAAACTGACCGGAAAAATCCACAAGTCCGGTGAAACCCATGACGGTGAGTCTACTACTGACTTCATGGACCAAGAAGCTGAGCGCGGTATTACCATTCAGTCAGCTGCGGTAACCTGTTTCTGGAAAGGCTTTCAATTCAACGTGATCGACACCCCAGGACACGTTGACTTTACAGTTGAAGTTTATCGTTCACTGAAAGTATTAGACGGCGGTATCGGTGTATTCTGTGGTTCTAGCGGTGTTGAGCCTCAGTCTGAAACTAACTGGCGTTATGCGAACGAATCAGGCGTTGCTCGTTTGATTTTCGTTAACAAGCTAGACCGTTTAGGCGCTGACTTCTTGCGCGTAGTACAACAGACGCGTGACGTCTTAGGTGCAAACCCAGTAGTAATGACCTTACCTATTGGTACAGAAGAGAATTTTAAAGGCGTGGTAAACCTGCTGACTCGTGAAGCATTAGTGTGGGATGAGTCGGGTGACCCAGATAAGTTCAGCATTGAAGCCGTTCCTGCTGACATGGTTGACCAAGTTGAAGAATACCGTGAGAAGCTGATTGAGTCTGCCGTTGAGCAAGATGACGATCTGATGGAAGCTTACATGGAAGGCGAAGAGCCTAGCATTGAAGAGATCAAGCGTTGTATCCGTAAAGGTACGCGCACCATGGAAATCTTCCCTGCTTTCTGTGGTTCTGCCTTTAAAAACAAAGGTATGCAGTTAATTCTGGATGCCGTTGTTGAGTACTTGCCAAGCCCAACCGAAGTTGACCCACAGCCGTTAACTGACGAAGAAGGTAATGAAACAGGTGAGTTCGCTATCGTTGATTCAAGTCAGCCATTAAAAGCGTTAGCTTTTAAAGTCATGGATGACCGTTTTGGCGCCCTGACCTTTATCCGTATCTACTCAGGCACCATCAAAAAAGGTGACACAGTACTCAACAGTGCCACTGGCAAAACCGAGCGTATCGGTCGCATGGTAGAAATGATGGCGGATCAGCGCTCAGAAATTGACAGCGCACACGCCGGTGACATTATTGCCGTAGTGGGCATGAAAAACGTACAAACCGGTCACACTTTGTGTGATGTTAAGCACCCATGTACTCTAGAAGCCATGGTGTTCCCAGATCCTGTTATCTCTATTGCCGTTGCACCAAAAGATAAAGGTGGTTCTGAGAAAATGGGCGTGGCGTTGGGTAAGTTGATCTCAGAAGATCCTTCTTTCCAAGTAGAAACTGACGTTGACTCTGGCGAGACCATCCTAAAAGGCATGGGTGAGCTGCACTTAGATGTTAAGGTGGACATCCTAAAGCGCACTTATGGTATTGAGCTGATTGTTGGTGAGCCACAAGTAGCCTACCGTGAAACCATTACCGCTGAAATTGAAGACAGCTACACGCACAAGAAGCAGTCTGGTGGTTCAGGTCAGTACGGTAAGATTGACTACATCATTCGCCCAGGCGATGCCAATACCGGTTTTGTGTTTAAGTCTTCTGTAGTGGGCGGTAACGTTCCTAAAGAATTCTGGCCTGCTATCGAGAAAGGTTTCGGCAGCATGATGAACACAGGTACCATTGCTGGCTTCCCAGTATTGGACGTTGAGTTTGAGTTAATTGACGGTGCATTCCACGCCGTTGACTCCTCAGCTATTGCCTTTGAAATCGCCGCTAAAGGTGCGTTCCGCCAATCTATCGCTAAAGCTAAGCCACAGTTGCTTGAGCCTGTGATGAAAGTTGACGTGTTCACGCCTGAAGATCACGTAGGTGATGTTATTGGTGACTTGAACCGTCGTCGCGGTATGATCAAAGATCAAAATGCCGGTATGACAGGTGTTCGCATCAAGGCAGATGTGCCATTGTCTGAAATGTTTGGCTACATTGGTCACTTGCGTACTATGACTTCTGGTCGTGGTCAGTTCTCTATGGAGTTCTCACACTACTCACCTTGCCCAGCCAATATCTCTGAAAAGGTAGTGGCTCAGGTTGCCGAGCGTAAAGCGGCAGAAGCCAAGAAATAATTAAGCGCCATCTTGCTTAGTATAAAAACCGCTGCTTGCAGCGGTTTTTTTATGCCTGCTGGTAAGTCATCTTTTTGCAGCTGTTAATAGCGCTAGCCTTGCTCGCTTAGCAGCCATAAAAAAACGCGCTTAAGAGCGCGTTGTTATTTACTTAACCTGCTATTACTGAGTGCGTAAGAACTTCATAATATGACCTTTAAAAGGCTCTGCTAAGTAATGAGTATCTTCTGGCTTAATGTGGTTACTAGTAAAACCAAAGTTGAGCAAGTCGTTGCTGATTTTATTTTTTCTGCCCCGACCCGGATCCACTAAAATTACTTTGCAGTTAGGGTTGGCATGGCGATTTATAAAGCCAGCCAGCAGGGCAATATGCTGATCTTCATATAATAAGTCACTGCCAATAATTAAGTCAAAGCGCCCTAAATTACTGTGTTCATCAGCCCAGTCGGCGCGCTCAAAAGTAATATTCTTATTGTTGTTAAGCTGCGTATTTCTATTAAGGAAAGTTTTGACTTGGGGGTGGTAGTCGGTGGCCGTAATATCGGCATTACGTTGATTTAGTAAAATACTCGCCAAACCAATGCCACAGCCCACCTCAAGAATGCGCTTACCTTCAATGTCATAATCAAGCATGTAATTAGCTAACACTTGGCTAGAGGGCCAAAGCACGCCAAATAATGGCCAAGAGGTATCGCAAATCCCTAAGCGTTCGGCAACGCCATCGGGATCACTAAATTGTTGGTTATCGCGTAAGGTGCATAAGTGAATGTCTTTATTGCCAATCTCAATCGTTTGATAACGTACGCGCACGGGCGAAGTCATGTTAATGTCCTAAGTAGGAGGCTAAGCCAGTAACCTTAAGTAACTAGCAAGAGCTAAGATCAAGAAATTTGGCGCCATTATAGCACATTTAGCAACATGTTAGTGAATGTTAGAGACGAGGCGTCCCGTGAGGAGCGAGCAGTAAGTAAGAGTGTGTAATAATAAGAGCAGCTAGGGCTAAAGAAAACCACTGAGCCTAAGAGACTCAGTGATTAAATTAATGAGCTTGATAGTCGCGGATAGCCTGAAGTATGCCCTCGGCATCTAAGCCAAGCTTAGCAAGGACCTGTTGTTGGCTGCCTTGCTCTACAAAATAATCGGGCAGTCCTAAGTTTAATACCGGCACTAATTTTTTATTGCGCATTAAGCACTCATTTACCGCTGAGCCAGCACCGCCCATAATGGCGTTTTCTTCCAAGGTTACCAAAGTCGTGTGAGAGTCTAATAACGACAATAGCAGCGCTTCATCCAGCGGCTTCACAAAGCGCATATCTACGACGGTGGCATCCAGTTGCTGTGCGGCTAATTTAGCCTCACCTAGCAAGCTGCCAAAGTTAAGAATGGCCACCGCATTATTATCACTGCTTGCGTGTTGAATAATGCGACCCTTACCAATGTCGAGTGCCTGTAATTGCGCTTCAATAGCAGCACCAGGGCCTGATCCGCGCGGATAGCGCACGGCACAAGGGCCTGAGTACTGATAACCGGTAAAGAGCATTTGTCGACATTCGTTTTCATCACTGGGCGTCATAATCACCATATTGGGTACGGTGCGCATAAAGCTTAAGTCATAAGCGCCTTGGTGGGTGGGGCCATCGGCGCCCACTATGCCGGCACGGTCAATAGCAAATAACACATCGAGCTTTTGCAGCGCTACATCATGGATCAGCTGATCATAACCGCGTTGTAAAAACGTCGAGTAAATGGCTACAACCGGCTTTTTGCCTTCAATTGCCATCCCTGCTGCCAACGTAATGGCATGTTGTTCGGCAATGGCAACATCAAAATAATGTGTTGGAAACTCTTTAGAAAAACGCACTAAGCCCGAGCCTTCGCGCATGGCTGGCGTAATAGCCATGAGCTTGTCATCAACTCTAGCCATATCACATAGCCAGTCGCCAAATACCTTGGAATAGCTGGGACTGCCGACTGCAGCTTTAGGCAGTGAGTCTTGGCTAGGATCAAACTTAGGCACGCCATGATAACCAATAGGGTCTAGCTCGGCGGGCTGATAGCCTTTACCTTTGCGCGTCATAATATGTAAAAACTGCGGCCCTTTCAGTTTTCGCATATTGCGCAGCGTTTCTACAAGCGCATTAATATCATGCCCATCAATAGGGCCGACATAATTAAAGCCAAACTCTTCAAATAAAGTACCGGGTATAATCATGCCTTTAAGGTGTTCTTCGGTACGCTTAGCAAACGCCTTGAGCGGTGGCACAATTTCTAGGGCTTTTTTACTGCCCTCACGCAGTGTGCTGTACAAAGAGCCAGACATAATACGGGCGAGATGGTTATTAAGGGCGCCGACATTTTCAGAAATTGACATCTCATTGTCATTTAACACCACTAGCATGTCTTTATGAATATCACCCGCATGGTTGAGGGCTTCAAACGCCATGCCCGCCGTAATAGCGCCATCACCAATAATGGCGGCGACTTTGCGGCCTTGCTGCTCATGATCAGCGGCAATCGCCATGCCAAGAGCGGCGCTAATACTGGTACTCGAATGCCCGACACTTAAGGTGTCGTATTCGCTTTCTTCACGCCAAGGAAAAGGATGCAGCCCTTTAAATTGGCGAATGCTAGGCAGCAAATCCCGTCGCCCGGTTAAAATTTTATGGGGATAGGCCTGATGGCCCACATCCCACACTAGGCGATCAAAGGGGGTGTTATACACATAATGCAACGCCACCGTCAGCTCAACCACCCCTAAACCTGATGCAAGGTGACCACTGCTTTGGCTAACAGAATGCAGTAAGTAGGATCTTAGCTCGGCGCACAAGGCGGGCAATTTATCTTGGGGGAGGCTGCGAAGCTCATCGGGCATGTTCGCCAAGGCCAAGGTGGGGTAATCAGCAATATTGAGACTCATAAGCTTATTCTTATCCTCGCTCTAAAAATCGCGTTTCACGATATAGTGAGCGAAGGCTTCCAGTGTTTGAGTGGAGTAGGGGATATCAGCTAATGCCGCCAAGGCTTGAGCAAGCAATTGCTCAGCCAACTGGCGGGCACCATCCAGACCTAATAAGGCCGGATAAGTGCTTTTTTGCTGCATAATATCTTTACCTTGGGTTTTACCGAGCGTTTGGGTATCGGCGGTAATATCTAAAATATCATCTTGTACTTGAAAGGCGAGCCCTATGGCATGAGCGTACTGGCTGAGCGCGCTTAAATGCGCTTCTTGCATGTCCTCTACACATAAGGCGCCTAAACGGACTGCGGCTACAATTAAAGCGCCGGTTTTATGGCGATGTAGCTCTTCTAGAGCGGCGCGTTCAATGCTTTGCCCCTCATATTGAATATCCAAAGCTTGCCCGCCACACATGCCCTGATAGCCACAGGCGAGCGACAGCTCTTGGATCATGCGCAGTTGGCGCGCCGGAGTTAAGCCTAAATTTGCTTGGCTTAATAATTCAAAAGCCAAGGCTTGAAGGGCATCGCCCGCTAAAATAGCCGTAGCTTCATCAAACGCTTTATGGACAGTCGGCTCGCCACGGCGCAAGTCATCATCATCCATGGCCGGTAAGTCGTCATGAATTAAAGAATAAGCATGAATACATTCTATGGCGGCGGCGGCGGCATCGAGTGCCGCTGTATTGCAGCTCGCACCCGATTGACTTAATAACTCGCCACTTGCATATACCAGCAAAGGGCGTACCCGCTTTCCTCCGCGCAATAAGCCATATTCCATGGCGGCTCTAAGGGTCGGGGCTAAGGGGGTAAGTCTGGCAATAGTGGTTGCCAACACTTCCTTAATGCGCGCTTGATACTGCGCTTGCAGTAAGCTTTCGGCCACCTTATGACTCCTCAGAGAGCGCGGTAAATGATGTTAGCTGTCCATCATCTTGTTGTAATAAAATCTGTACTTGCTGTTCAGCTTGATTTAAACGTTGTTGACCGGCACGCACGAGTTGTACGCCGCGCTCAAACGATTTGAGTGAGTGCTCCAAGCTCAGGTCACCTTCTTCAAGTTGGTTGACCAAGTTTTCCAGTTCTGCAAGGGCGCTTTCAAAATCCATATTTTCAGGTTTTTTAGTAGCCACGGGCATCCTCTGTGATTAAACGGCAAAATAAGCGTCAATAGTACCATCGCCACCACAGTTTTGGCGAAAATTATAGCCAGCGCGCTCGTTTACTGACATAAAGTCTTAAAGAATAGCCGAGACTGCCGATAATACCGATGGCGACAAAACGGGTTCTTACAAGGTAAGATTGAAACCTATTTGTTTCGTCATACTGTGACTTTTACTGTTTATAACTCAGCCATGAGGGCCTTGCTTTGGATTTAGCAACGATTATCGGGTTAATCGGCGGATTGACATTTGTCGGTATGTCCATGGTGCTAGGCGGCAGCTTGGGTATGTATGCGGATGTACCCTCATTTTTTATCGTCTTTGTTGGCTCTCTGTTTGTCGTCATGATGAAATTTAATTTAGGGCAGTTTTTAGGCGCGGCTAAAATTGCCGGCAAAGCCTTTATGTTTAAACTGGAAAAGCCAGAAGATTTGATTGAGCGAGTGGTGGTACTCGCCGACTCGGCTCGTAAAGGCGGCTTCTTAGCCCTTGAAGAAGCAGAAATTACCAATCCTTTTCTACAAAAAGCCGTAGATATGTTAGTGGATGGCCATGAGCAAAGTGTTGTAAAACAAGCGCTAGAAAAGGACATTGACTTAAACGCCGAGCGCCAAGAGCTAGGGGCAAAAATATTTCGTGCATTAGGTGATGTAGCACCGGCGATGGGCATGATAGGTACTTTAGTCGGGCTAGTCGCCATGTTGGCTAATATGGATGATCCTAAAGCCATAGGACCGGCCATGGCGATTGCGTTATTAACCACTCTGTATGGTGCCGTGTTGGCTAATATGATTGCCATGCCTATTGCCGATAAGCTAGAGCTGCGTTCAGAAGAAGAGCGCTTAAACCGAACCTTGATTTTAGATGCGATATTGGGCATTCAAGATGGGCAAAACCCCCGAGTGTTGCAAGGCTTACTAGAAAACTATTTGGCCGATAATAAACGGTCCAAGGAGGAGTAGTGGCCAAAAAGTGCAAACAAGCACCCGCAGGTGCGCCGGCGTGGATGGCCACTTTTGCCGATTTAGCCACGCTGCTAATGAGCTTTTTTGTGCTGCTCTTAGCCTTTGCCGAAATGGATGTGCTGAAATTTAAGCAAGTGGCCGGCAGTATGAAATACGCCTTTGGCGTACAAAACCAATTAGAAGTGGCCGAAATTCCTAAAGGGACGTCGGTGATTGCGTTGGAGTTTAGACCCGGTCAGCCTCAGCCCACGCCGATTGATACCATAATGCAGCACACCACTGACTCCACTCAAGCTGAACTCGACTTCCAGCCCGGCGAATCGGATCGCGCCGCTGGACTTAGCAGAGAGAAGGGCGACCAAGATGGCTCTGAACAAGAAGAAGCGCCCCCTATAGATCAGCAAACGATGGTGATTGCCCAGGAGTTAGCAGAGGAGCTGAGCGAGTCCATTGAACAAGATGCTATCGAAATTGAAGCGCTTGGCCAACAAGTGGTGATCCGTATTAAAGAAAATGCCTCTTTCTCCTCGGGTTCTGCCTTTTTACAACCGCAATTTTGGCCGGTAGTAAGAAAAATTGGCGGCTTAATTAATGATATTCCGGGAGAAATTTTAGTCGCAGGCCACACCGATGATATTCAAAGTAGTAATGAGTTATTTCGTTCTAATTGGGAGCTGTCTTCTCAGCGTGCGTTAGCCGTTGCTGAGCAATTACTGAAAGTGCCCAATTTTGATGAAGAGCGCATGGTCGTGATGGGGATGGCGGGCACTCGCCCACTGGAAGGAAATGATACCGCTGAGCATCGTCGCCGTAATCGCCGCGTTGAAATCACGCTTTCCCAAGGTAAACCTAAATTTACGCCGCCGCTGGACTTAAACGCACCACGCTAAAGTGCATCTCTCTCCTTAGGCCTGAACCGCGTTCAGGCCTTTTTTATGGCAGTCGATAAAGTTTGGACTCATTCGCTTGAGGTGGCTGATAGTTTTTTGCACAACTGCGCACTAAAAAGAGTTATAATGCGCGGCTTTATTTTATGTGTTTTCCTTTTTAAGCTGTTCTAGGCGTACCGTATTTATGAAATTTATCATCAAGCTTCATCCAGAAATTACTATTAAAAGCCGCTCGGTACGCCAGCGCATGGCTAAGTTGCTACAAGGCAATATTCGTAACGTATTGAAACCTTTGGATGAAAACGTAAAGATCCGCTCTGAGTGGGATAAGCTGATTGTGCGCTCTGAGCTTGATGAGCATCGCCAAGCCATGATTGAGCTGTTGGCCTGTGTGCCTGGTATTCAATCTTTTTTGGAAGTACAAGAGTACAAAGTCAGCAGCCTTGATGAAATATTAATACATGCCGAACAGGCCTTTGGCCCTTTGCTAGCAGGAAAAACGTTTTGTGTGCGCGCCAAGCGCCGTGGCCAGCAAGGGTTTAGCTCATTGGATGTGGAGCGTTATGTGGGTGGCGGCTTATTTGAGCGCTGCAATACGGCGGGTGTAAAGCTAAAAAAACCCGAAGTACAAGTCAATTTAGAGCTGGAGGGTGAGCGCTTATATTTGGTAAGTGAGCAATTCCTAGGCCTTGGCGGCTATCCTATCGCCAGTCAAGAAAGTGTGTTGAGTTTAATGTCCGGTGGCTATGACTCAGGCGTGTCGTCTTATCAGTTAATTAAGCGCGGTAGCCGCGTCCATTATTGCTTTTTTAATCTCGGCGGCCCTGAGCATGAAGCCGGCGTTCGGGAAGTGGTTTATTATTTGTGGAAAAAATACGGTGCCTCCCATCGTGTTAAGTTTATTTCGGTGCCCTTTGAAGGAGTCGTGGGTGAGATCCTAGAAAAGGTCGAAAACGGCTATATGGGCGTTATCTTGAAACGCATGATGATGCGTGCTGGTGCCGCTGTGGCTGAAAAGTTGGCCGTTAATGCGCTAGTAACGGGTGAGGCTATGGGGCAGGTGTCGAGTCAAACGGTGACTAACCTCAATGTGATCGACCGCGTAACCGAGATGTTGATTATGCGCCCGCTAATAGCTTCTGATAAGCAAGATATTATCGATATAGCGCGTCGTATTGGTACCGCTCCTTTTGCCGAAAAAATGCCTGAGTATTGCGGTGTTATCTCCAGTAGCCCCACTATTAAGGCAAAAATGACTCGCGTGGTCGAAGCAGAAGGGCACTTTGACTTTAGGGTATTAGAACAGGCCATTGCTAGTGCCTGTGTAGAAGATGTGCGTATGTTAGAGCATAAACGCCTCTTACCTGAGGTGGAGTTTACGGCAGCAAATACCACGCAAGAAGACTCAAATGAGATAATTCTTGATATTCGCCCACCCGAAGAAGAAGAAGTGGCGCCCTTAAAAGTAGCAGGCTGTGAAGTGCGTGTTATGCCGTTTTTTAAGCTGTCTAGCCAATTTAGTGAATTAGATGCCAGCAAAACGTATCTTTTATATTGTGATCGTGGAGTAATGAGTCGCTTACAGGCCATTCATCTGAAAGAGCAAGGCTTTGAAAATGTCAAAGTCTATAAGCCCTAACTCACAGTAGTACCCGCTTAGTAAGACAAACCATAAGCTTATGCAGTGAAATAAAAACGCCATTCTATTGAATGGCGTTTTTATCGCTCGCGATAAAGAGTTAGTTCTGTGCGGCTAGTTTAGTCTTATGCATTTCACGATTTTTTATTTCATCATAAAGCTGTTGGTTAACGGGGACTGGAATGCCTTCGGCATGTTGAAGAATATAGCCCGTAATATAATCAATCTCTGACTTTCGACCGTGGGTGACATCTTGTTGCATTGAAGAATGGTTAGCTGCGGTTAATTCAATTACTTGCGCTAAACGGCGGCGAAAATCTTCTCGGCTTTCGGCACTGCTGGCATCCAAGTTTGAAATGACTTGATACACTTCATCACTGAGTTGTTCCACCGCCTCTTTAAATCTTGGCTCGGCCAGTTGGCCATTACTAATATTATATTGAGCCGTGAGGGGGTTAATAACGGCATTAACAGCGAGTTTACGTCGCTGGTGCAGCGCAATATCATCACTCCATTCGCAATGATTTAGTGCTTTTGCTAATGGCTTAATTAAATGCTGCCACGCTTTACCCGCCTCATTTAAAGGACCTAACCAAGTGTCTCCTTTGCCGGTATGGCGCACTAGCCAGTCTTGCTCTTTCATGGCACCGTGGCTACATACTCCAACCAGTAGCGGGTTATCGGGTAATAGGGCTTTTACCTGTTCGCTCAGGCCCATGCCATTATTGAATAATATTACCGGCGTACTTTTAGGTAAGTGCTGCAGCTCTTGCAGTGCTTCAAGTACATGGTAGGCCTTGGTAAATACCAGTAGGCATTCGACTTTGCGTGCGTGTTCAGGAAATCTAGGTTGGCTTTGAATTAACTGGTGGCGGCCACTGAGCGTGATCAGGTCTAAATTTGGATGAAAATGACCTCGATGACGCTCAGAAAGCATAAAGCCAACTCGTTCACCTGTTTGGTGGAGTTGGCCTGCAATAACACAACCCAGAGCCCCCGCTCCAAGAATGGTCCATTCCGTCATCACTCTATTCCCTAAATTTTGTTATTATGCGTGTGTATTAAGCATATACGTTAGCTGTGAACTTTCATTGTTTCCAGCGTATTTTTTTGTCGCTAACGATTAATAAAACCATTTAAAGGAGCCAGCATGCCCTCTTTTGATATTGTGTCTGAAGTTGAGATGAATGAAGTACGTAATGCGGTGGAAAATTCTAATCGCGAATTAGAAACCCGCTTTGATTTTAGAGGTGTGGAAGCGCGCTTTGAATTAAACCAAGATAAAGTAAAAATTAGCGCCGATGCGGATTTTCAGCTTCAGCAAATGCTTGATATTTTTCAGGCAAAAATGGTGCAACGTAAATTAGATGTGCGCAGTATGGATGTGGCTGATGTGGTGCACACTGGTAAGCGCTACTCCCAAGAAATAAGTTTTAAACAAGGCTTAGAGAGCTTGTACGCTAAGAAGTTGGTCAAGCAAATTAAAGATAGCAAAATAAAAGTGCAAGCGGCCATTCAAGGCGATCAGGTACGCATTACCGGTAAAAAACGCGATGATCTACAAGATGTGATGGCGCTGTTGCGTGGGAGTGAACAAGAGCAACCGCTGCAATTTAATAATTTTCGCGATTAAAGTTGAAGCAGAGCTAATATGGAAAATAATGAGGCGCAAAGGGGGAAGGTTAAAGCTGAGCGCCTTAAAGATTAAAGATTTTGTGCCACGCAATACCTAAAAGAAATTTAAAACGAGTAAGAGACTAAGACAATTGCTGTGGTCAGCTTTAATAATAACTCGTGATTGTCTTGATTTTTCTGACTCGTTGCTTGTACTGCGTGGCAAAAAAATACTAGGGTTGGGAGTTTATTTCTTCGCTTGGTGCTGGGCAGTTAGCGCTGCTTTACTGACCTTATGGATCAGCCATAATACCGGTAGACCGATGGCGGCAGTGCCAATAAAGAAAACTGCATAGCCATACGCATCCACGGCCAGCCCAGAAAAGCCGGCTAAAAACTTAGGGAATAACATCATAATCGAGCTAAATAGCGCATATTGAGTGGCAGAAAAAGCCACATTAGTTAGGCTAGATAAATAAGTGATAAAGGCCGCCGTCGCAATACCTGCACTAAGATTATCCAGTGAAATAATCACCGTTAGCAAGGTCACATCGGGCCCAAACTGACTCATTAAAGCAAAAGTTAAATTGGTGGCCGCTGCTAATACTGCGCCTAACATTAAGATACGCAGTGTACCAAATCGGCTTACCAATATACCGCCCAAAGCCGCCCCTACTAAGGTCATGACGACGCCATACACTTTAGTCACAGTGGCAATTTGTGACTTACTAAAGCCCATGTCCACATAAAACGGATTAGCCATCACGCCCATCACCACATCTGACACTCGATAGCAGGCGATAAGCGCTAAAATAACCAGCGCTTGTTTGCCAAAGCGCTGAAAAAAATCAATAAAGGGCGCCAGTAGCGCGCTATACATAAAAGATAAAGCGCTAGCAATGGGGACGCTATGGCCAGCGGCAATGAGTTGCTGGCGATGAGTTGCTTGTAGATTTTGTTGCTGTTTTAAGTCTACTTGTGGCTCATGTAATAAAAAGCAGGTAATGACGCCAACGAGCATAAAGCTAGACATGCCCAAATAAGCACTCTTCCAGCCTTGGGGGTTATAACCTAAGTCAGAGCCCGCCCACGCAGCAATAGCGAGCGCGCCAGCACCCGCCATGATCATGCCAAGGCGATAGCCCATCATATAAGCCGCAGCCAGTGCTCCTTGTAAGCGAACTGGCGCGGCCTCAATACGATAAGCATCAATTACAATATCTTGAGTGGCAGAGGCAATGGCCACGGCGAGCGCAAATATAGCTAAATAGGTGAGCTGGCTTTGGGGGTCTGAATAGGCCATGCCCCCTAAGGCCGCCATAATAGTCAGTTGCGAGAGCAGCATCCAGCTGCGCCTACGTCCCATTAAGCGTGCTAAAACAGGAAGACGAAGCCTATCGACTAGTGGCGCCCACAATACTTTTAAGCCATAGGCCAGTGCCACCCAACTGAAAAAGCCAATGCTAGTGCGACTCACGCCTGCTTCACGTAACCAAAACGACAAGGTACCAAAGACCAATAATATCGGCAGTCCTGAGGAAAAACCGAGTGCGAGTAAAGCAAGCACTCGGCGCTCACGATATAACGCCAGTTGTTGAGACCAGCTGGGCTTGGTCTTATTAAGCGTGGTCATGGCTTAAGTGGGTCTCGCTCAACGGGAGTATCGCTATCTTGGGGAGTGGGGTCGTTGGGCGTGGCTACTTCTGGCTCTAAACGGCGCACCCTTTCTAAGATAATATTCTGTTTGGGCACATCTCGCGCGCGCAAGGTTAAATTCATGCCAGTGGGCACGTTAGCTATCTTCTCTAGCACTTCTTGGCCAGCGGTTACCTGACCAAACACTGTGTAACCACTGTTGCGCCCGCCATTAAGGGAATTGTTATCGCTAAAGTTGATATAAAATTGGCGAGTGGCGCTATTAGGATCTTGAGTGCGCGCCATAGCGATACTGCCAGCAGTATTTTTTAAACCATTATTAGACTCATTCACTACCGGGCTATAAGTGGGCAGCGGCGTAAAGGCGCTATCAAAGCCGCCCCCTTGCACTACAAAGCCTGGGATCAAGCGATGGAAAATACTGCCTTCATAGCTGCCATCGTCCACATACCGTAAAAAATTAGCAACGGTAGCAGGCGCGGCTTGCTCATTCAGTTCTACTTCTAGGGTGCCTAGGGTAGTCACTAACTCGACTTTAGGCCCCGCCCACGCTGAGGCGGCTGCCAGCAAGCTGGCAGCAAATAGAAAAACAGACTTCATTATTGGGCCCCAATAAATTGTTGGATATCGCGATCTGCCAACATGTCTTTTACCATCAAGGTAAGCTGCTCATCGATAGCTGCACTCACCTTATCTAGCTCAGGATGCAAGCGCCCAGGAAATTCGGCTTGTGCACTACGGCGATATTGTTTGGTAAAGGTGCGACCATCGCGTTTTAAGACTAATTGCATACGCAGCTTTTGTACTACGTCATAGCTAATGTGTCCGCGGATCACGCGCGCTAATACCTCTTGAATCTCGAGCTGTATTTGGGTGTTAGCGCCTTGCTCAATCACAGCACCTTGGTCACTAAAGCCTTGCGCTAGTGCCTGCTCCATCTGTATTTTTAAGTTATTACTGGCTCCCACCACGACCGGCGCTTTATTGTTTTGTTCAATTTGAATGATGTAGTCATTATTACGATTATCTTGGCTAGTTAAGCTAATGGCTTGGCCGCGATAAACGCCACCGCTGGCATCAACGGTCGGTTTTACATCTACTGCCACCGGATAATAGCTTGCACATGCGGTAAGACTCAGTGTGATCGCGCCCACCATTAACCATTTTAGTGTTTTCATAATGCGTCCTTAACGAGGTTGACTGGCTTTGAGAATAACGAATTTAGGATTAGATGCCACTACCGTATGGTTGCCAAATAAACGGGCTAACTTATGGTGATAATCAAGATGGCGATTACCGACTATCCATAATTCACCGCCACTGCGCAATACCCGCTTGGCATCGACAAACATTTCCCATGCTATGTGATCGGTAATGGCTTGTTGCTGATGAAAGGGCGGGTTACACAAAATAAGATCAACACTATCAGCGGGTACGCCATCGAGACAGTTATTGACCGAAAAGTGGGCGCGTGCTTGGGCATCTGGTAAGTTATGGCTGATATTTAAGCGAGCACTGGCAATGGCCATATAAGACTCATCAGTAAAAGTCACCTCAGCGTCGGGGTTATTGACTAAAGCCATTAAACCTAACACGCCATTTCCGCAGCCTAAGTCAATAATATGTCCACTTTGGTCCTTGGGTAGGTGTGCTAAAAACAAGCGAGCCGCAATATCTAAACTAGCTCTAGCAAACACATTTGGGTGATTAAAAAGCGTAAAGTGGCTGTTCTCTAACGGCCAAGCGACAGGTACCGGCAAACGTTTTGCTTTAAGGGCAGGGTCTGGCGTACAAAAAATAAGGCGGGCTTTTTTGCGGGCCAAACTTGTGGTGGTGGGACCAAGATGGCGTTCAAATAAAGCCAAAGTTGAGCTATGAATGTCTTTGGCTTTGCCCGCCGCTATCACTCGCGTGCTAGGGCTAACAATTTGGCTTAATTGTGCCAGTTGGTATTCCAGCATGGCATTATTTTTAGGTAATTTAAGTAATACTATCTGGGGAGGCGCTTCATCTTCAGGCCAAGAAGCCAAGCTTGAAAGGGGCGTCCAATTTTGTGCCAAGCCATTGTCATGGGCGTTGGCTAAGCACGCCAACTCGCTCACGCGTGAGTCTGACACACTCCAAGGCTGATAACGGTGTAGCGCTAGAGTGAGCGCGCCAAAGCCATCGTTTAAAATTAGAATTCGCGTGTTATCTGCTAAAGAGTGGCTGGCCAATTCATTAATAAGATATTCATCGCCGGCGTCCCACGCTTGGAGCTTATCGTGTGCTTTACGTGGAAATCTAAGTAAGGTGAGCGCGCCGCCCCCAGGAAGAGAAAAGTGCTGATTCATAACAATAAGCTCATAAGAAAAAAATCATTTTAACAGTTACTAAAGGAAAAGCAGCATGCCAACACCCGCTAACTCTGCGATTGGGCACCCTATTCCTGAAGATGCTTGGTTGCCATTAGTACAGGGGCGGCTATTATGGTGCCCGCACGCCTTCATTGAACCTGCAGATTTATGGTTGGCTCAGCTGCAAAATGACATCCCATGGCAGCAACATCGTTTGCGGATGTTTGGTAAAGAGTTAAACGAGCCAAGATTGTCCTGTTGGATGGGCGAGCGCAGTTATCGTTACTCGGGGAAAACCCGTGCTGCTGAGCCTTGGCATCCGCTAGTTAAAAAAATAGCGCAGCAAGTGAGCAAATTGTGTGGTCAGCCGTTTAATGGCGTGTTATTAAACTTATATCGCCACGGCCAAGACAGTATGGGCTGGCATGCTGATAATGAACCAGCACTGGGGATTAATCCCACGATTGCGTCACTTACTCTAGGCGCAAGTCGGCGTTTTAAATTACGCCACACCAGTGGCGAGCAACTGGAATTGGTGCTCAGCCATGGCAGCTTATTGGTGATGGCCGGTGAAATGCAGCATCATTGGCAACACGCCTTGCCTAAAATGGCCGCCTGTCATGAGCCGCGCATAAATTTAACATTTCGCTGGCTAAATGAATAAGCAAAGGGTGAGCAGGCTCCTTGTGACTATGAAAGTAGGTGCCGACATTGGCGGTCTTAATTTATAGAAATTATCGGAGAGTTAATCATGTCGATACAAGCTCAGATTGAGCAAAAGGTACAGGCCGCTTTTACGCCTTTGCATCTTGAAGTGATTAATGAAAGCTATATGCACCGAGTTCTGCCTGGCTCAGAAAGCCATTTTAAAATAGTGGTGGTCAGTGAAGCCTTCGACGGAAAACGCTTATTAGCGCGCCATCGCCTGCTTAATCAATTACTCAATGATGAACTCAATCAAGGAGTTCATGCTCTAGCATTACACACTTTAACGCCCAGCGAATGGCAAGCCCGCGCAGGTGTTGCCGACAGCCCGCCGTGTCGCGGACAAGGAGGCGTATCGAGCTAACTCAACCACGCCTTTTATTGACGAGCACTACCTTTAGTGAGTTTGCCCTTATTTAATCAAAGACGATTAGCCTTATTAACAGCGAACACCCTGCGCTTATTGCATCGTGTTTTATATAAAGCTGAAAGCTTTATATAAAGTGGCATTAAATATTACTATTTGCCATGGCAGCCAGTGTGTGAAAAGTGGTAACATTATGCGCCCTTAATTTGGGGCTGGATGTTACCGGACTGTGGTCAGGCTGTTGATGACATGATAGTGGACAGACCGGTAGCGACTCATCAGCATGTTGTCATGTCTGACATGGCAAGTACCTGTCTTCCTCTAACAAGTAGTGCAAGTGAGTATGATTACAATAAAAAAAGGACTGGACCTCCCGATAGCCGGGGCACCAGAGCAAGTAATCTACGATGGCCCTGCCATCAAGCGCGTTGCTACGCTCGGTGAAGAGTATGTGGGCATGCGCCCTACCATGTACGTTAAGGTAGAGGATCATGTTAAAAAAGGTCAGGTGATCTTCGAAGATAAGAAGAATCCTGGCGTTAAATTCACAGCTCCCGCCGCCGGAACCGTGGTTGAAATTAACCGTGGCGCCAAGCGAGTACTGCAATCTGTCGTGATTGCCGTTGATGACAACGAAGAGCAGATTACTTTTTCAAAATATGCTTCTGCAGAAATCGCCACATTAGAACCCAACACCGTTCGTGAACAGCTCATTGAGTCTGGCATGTGGACGGCACTGCGTACTCGACCCTTCAGTAAAGTGCCTGCTGTAGATTCGACCCCTCACTCTATTTTCGTTACCGCCATGGATACTAATCCATTAAGCGCTCATGCTGAGCTGATCATTAAGGAAAACGCGCAAGCCTTTACCGATGGTCTCTTAGTAATAAGTCGCTTAACTGAAGGCAAAGTTCACGTCTGTAAGGGCGAGGGCAGTTTACCACAAGCACAAGCCAGCAATATTGAAGAGCATGGGTTCAAGGGCGTACACCCAGCCGGTTTACCCGGTACCCATATCCACTTTATTGACCCTATCGTGCCGGGCAAAGTGGTGTGGTCTATTAATTATCAAGACGTGATCGCTTTTGGCAAATTATTCACCACCGGTGAATTATTTACCGATCGGGTGATCGCCTTAGCTGGCCCTGTGGTACAAAAGCCACGTTTAATTCGTACGCGTATCGGTGCTTCATTAGATGCGCTCACGGCGGGCGAGTTGCAAGCGGGTGAAAACCGCGTGATCTCTGGCTCTGTGCTTTATGGCACGGCGGCGTCAGGTCCTCATGCTTATTTGGGTCGTTACCACTTGCAAGTGTCGGTATTGGCTGAAGGTCGTGAAAAAGAACTGTTTGGCTGGTTAGTGCCAGGTAGCAATAAGTTCTCTGTTACGCGCGCTTATTTAAGCCACCTGACAAAAGGCAAACTGTTTGACCTGACTACCACCACTAACGGTTCGCCGCGAGCAATGGTGCCAATTGGTAACTACGAGCGCATTATGCCGCTGGATATTTTACCCACCCTATTGCTGCGAGATCTTTTGTCTAACGATACCGACAGTGCAATAACCTTAGGTTGCTTAGAGTTAGATGAAGAAGATCTGGCGCTTTGTACCTATGTGTGTCCGGGCAAATATGATTATGGCCAAGCGCTGCGCAAGTGTCTGACCACAATTGAGCTAGAGGGCTAACAAATGAGCTTAAAACACACTCTGGAAAAAATGGAGCACCATTTCGAGCCAGGCGGTAAATACGAAAAATTTTACGCCTTGTACGAAGCAGTTGCTACCGTGCTCTATACCCCTGGTATGGTAACGCGTAACGCCTCTCATGTTCGTGACAGTATTGATCTGAAACGCATCATGATCATGGTGTGGTTGGCCACTTTCCCGGCCATGTTCTTTGGCATGTATAACTCAGGCGGACAAACCATTAACGCCTTGTTAAACATGTATAGCCCAGCCGATTTGGCAGGCGTGATTGATGGCAACTGGCGCTACAGCTTGGCACAAACCTTAGGGGCAACGCTGGGTGAGGGCGCAGGTTGGGGCAGTAAAATGCTCTTGGGTGCGACTTACTTCTTACCTATCTATGCCACGGTATTTATTGTGGGTGGATTTTGGGAAGTGATTTTTGCCAGCGTGCGCAAGCACGAAGTGAACGAAGGTTTCTTCGTAACGTCGGTATTGTTTGCCTTGATCGTGCCCGCCACCTTGCCGTTATGGCAAGCGGCACTTGGGATCACCTTTGGTGTGGTCATGGCCAAAGAAATCTTTGGCGGCACCGGTAAAAACTTCTTAAACCCAGCCCTGGCCGGTCGTGCTTTCCTGTTTTTTGCGTATCCTGCAGAAATTTCAGGTGACACTGTGTGGACGGCAGTGGATGGCTTCTCTGGTGCTACGGCACTGGGTCAGTGGTCTGAAGGTGGCGTTAACGCCCTGATGGACGTTAACACCGACCAAGCCATTACTTGGACCCAAGCTTTTATCGGCCATATGCAAGGCTCGATTGGTGAAGTCTCGACCTTAGCGATTTTGTTAGGTGGCTTATTCATTATCTATATGGGTATTGCTTCTTGGCGCATCGTCGGTGGGGTAATGGTAGGCATGATCGCCATGGCCACACTGTTTAACTTTATTGGCTCCGACACCAATGCCATGTTTAGCATGCCGTGGTACTGGCACTTAGTCGTGGGCGGTTTTGCGTTTGGTATGATGTTTATGGCCACCGATCCGGTGTCAGCTTCCTTTACCAATAAAGGTAAATGGTGGTACGGCGCTTTAATTGGCATCATGGTTATCTTGATCCGTGTAGTGAACCCCGCCTTCCCCGAAGGCATGATGCTGGCGATTTTGTTTGCCAACCTGTTCGCTCCCTTGTTTGACCACTTAGTGGTGCAAGCTAACATCAAACGGAGACTGGCTCGTGGCTAAGAGAGAATCAGTTGGCAGAACTTTTGCTGTCATTATCGTCTTATGTTTGGTGTGTTCTGTGGTGGTATCTGGCGCAGCGGTATTGCTTAAGCCTACCCAAGAACTCAACAAAGCACTGGACGTACAAACCAACATAGTACAAGTAGCCGGCCTTGGCCGCGCTAACGTAGCCGAAAACTATAAAAAATACATAGACGCTCGGTTATGGGATATTGAAAAAGGGGAGTTTTCAGATAAGCCCGTTGAAGGTTACGACCAACGCATAGCGGCCAAAGAAGAAGACACCAGTATTAAGTTAAGCCCAAGCGAAGACCCTGCAGGTATCCGCCGTCGTGCTAACTTAGTCCCAATATACATGGCCAAAGATGAAGACGGTAACTTGGACAGTATTATTCTGCCCATGCACGGTCAAGGTCTGTGGTCCACTATGTATGCATTTGTGGCCGTGGCCCCCGATGGTGAAACCATTAAAGGCATCACTTACTACGACCAAGGTGAAACCCCAGGTCTAGGCGGTGAAGTGGAAAACCCAGCTTGGCGTGCCAAGTTTGTGGGTAAGAAGCTGTATGACGAAAATGGCAATCCGGCGATTAAAGTGGTTAAAGGCGAAGCGCCTGCCGACTCTGCTTCCAGTGTCGATGGCCTTTCTGGTGCAACCTTAACCTCTAAGGGCGTACAGCAAACCTTCGAGTTTTGGTTAGGTGAGAAAGGCTTTGGACCTTTCCTGACTGAGGTTCAAGAAGGCAAGCTAGAGACAGGAGAGCGCAACAATGGCTGATAAAGCAGAAGTAAAAAAAGTCCTCTTTGGACCTATTATCGGTAATAACCCGATTACCCTGCAGGTATTGGGAATTTGTTCGGCACTGGCCGTTACTTCACAGATGCAAACCGCATTCGTGATGTCATTGGCGGTAATTGCGGTAACGGCGTTTTCGAACCTGTTTATCTCATTGGTGCGCAACCAAATTCCAAACTCGGTACGTATTATCGCGCAAATGGCGATTATCGCATCCTTAGTAATAGTGGTGGACCAGATCCTCAAAGCCTATGCCTATGACATCTCTAAGCAGCTGTCGGTGTTTGTTGGCTTGATTATTACTAACTGTATCGTAATGGGTCGCGCCGAAGCTTACGCCATGAAGAGCCCACCTTTAATGTCATTTTATGACGGTATTGGTAACGGCATGGGTTATGGTTTGATCTTGCTGATCGTGGCCACTATCCGAGAAATTTTTGGCTCAGGCACCTGGTTTGGTATGGAAATTCTGCCGTTAGTTAAAAATGGCGGTTGGTACCAGGCAAACGGCTTATTGCTGTTACCGCCCAGTGCGTTCTTTATTATCGGTGGCATTATCTGGGTACTGCGTACCATGCGCCCCGATCAGGTTGAGGCGAAGGAGTAAGCATGGAACATTTTATTAGTTTGTTTGTTCGTGCCATTTTCATCGAAAACATGGCATTGGCTTTCTTCCTCGGCATGTGTACCTTTTTGGCAGTATCAAAAAAGGTAAAAACCTCATTTGGTCTGGGTGTGGCCGTAACCGTAGTACTGACGTTGTCAGTGCCAGTTAACAACTTAGTCTACAACTATGTACTGAAAGACGGTGCCTTGGTTGACGGCGTGGACTTGAGCTTTTTGAACTTCATTACCTTTATCGGCGTCATTGCAGCGTTGGTACAAATCTTGGAAATGTTGTTAGATAAGTTCTTCCCTGCGCTGTATAACGCCTTGGGCATTTTCTTGCCGTTGATCGCTGTAAACTGCGCCATCTTTGGTGGTGTTTCTTTCATGGTACAGCGCGATTATAACTTCGCTGAGTCTATCGTTTACGGCTTTGGCTCAGGCATCGGTTGGATGCTAGCAATTGTGTTGCTGGCCGGTATCCGCGAGAAGATGAAGTATTCAGATGTGCCTGATGGTTTACGTGGCTTGGGGATTACCTTTATCTCTGCCGGCCTAATGGCAATTGGCTTCATGTCTTTCTCTGGCATATCCCTGTAATCCGGTGATAGAAAAGGAATAAACGATGGAAATCATTCTAGGCGTGGTCATGTTCACCGTGATCGTGCTGGTCCTAGTAGGCATTATCCTGTTTGCTAAGTCCAAGCTGGTTGAAGAAGGGGACGTGGTCATTAGCATCAACGATGACCCTGACAAGACCATTACCACCAGTGCCGGCGGTAAACTGCTCGGTGCCTTGGCCAATAACGGTATCTTTGTTTCCTCTGCCTGTGGCGGTGGTGGTACCTGTGGTCAGTGTCGCGTACGTATTTTAGATGGCGGTGGTGAAATTCTACCAACCGAGCTTGATCATATTTCTAAAGGCGAAGCACGCCATGGTGAGCGTTTGTCTTGCCAAGTGAACGTTAAACAGAATATGAAAATTGAGCTGCCAGAAGAAGTATTCGGCATCAAGAAGTGGGATTGCGAAGTCTTGTCTAACGACAGTAAAGCCACTTTCATTAAAGAATTGAAGCTGAAAATTCCAAATGGCGAAAGTGTTCCTTTCCGAGCCGGTGGTTATATTCAAATTGAAGCGCCACCGCACCATGTTAAGTACAAAGACTTTGATGTGCCTGAAAAATTCCGCGAAGATTGGGATAAGTTTAAAATCTTCGAGTTAGAGTCTAAAGTAGACGAGGAAACCATCCGCGCTTACTCCATGGCTAACTATCCGGAAGAAGAAGGCATGATCTTACTGAACGTGCGTATTGCCACACCGCCACCGCGCAACTGGGACGCACCTCCAGGCAAGATGTCTTCCTACATCTGGTCTTTGAAGCCAGGCGACAAAGCCACTATCTCAGGCCCATTTGGTGAGTTCTTTGCCAAAGACACCGATGCCGAAATGGTATTTGTGGGCGGGGGTGCAGGTATGGCACCGATGCGCTCGCACATCTTTGATCAACTTAAGCGTTTGGACTCTAAGCGTAAGATCAGTTTCTGGTATGGTGCCCGTTCACGTCGCGAAATGTTCTATGTAGAAGATTTTGATGGCTTGGCCGCTGAGCATGACAACTTTACTTGGCATGTGGCTTTGAGTGACTCCACACCTGAAGATGAGTGGACCGGTTACACCGGCTTTATCCACAACGTCTTGTATGAAAACTATCTGCGGGATCACGAAGCGCCTGAAGATTGTGAGTACTACATGTGTGGACCGCCGGTGATGAACGCCGCTGTTATCAATATGCTCAAAGATTTGGGTGTAGAAGAAGAAAATATTCTGCTTGATGACTTTGGTGGTTAACCCGTTATAAACACAATTTGTTATCTACGACTCACGCTATCGTGAGTCGTTAAACATAAAGGTGCATAAACTCATATGAGTTCATATATAACAAAATGGCTGGCTCCAGTGGGGCTGGCCTTTTTATTGGTCGCCTGTAAGCCGGCTGGCACGCCTGCAGCTTCTGGCCAAGCCGAGCTACATTTAACTGGCAGCACTATGGGGACCTATTATTCCGTAAAAGTAGTGGGTGCAGATAAAGAGCAAGCTAAACAGCTACAAGCACAAATTGATCAACGACTCGAAGTCGTTAATCAGCAGATGTCTACTTACTTGCCAGATTCGGAGCTGAGTCGCTTTAACCAATCCACTTCAACAGCGCCTTTTGCTGTATCGGTTGATACGGCAACGGTAGTAACTGCCGCCTTGCAGCTGGGTAAACAAACCCAGCGCACGCTAGATGTGACCATAGGCCCTTTGGTTAATTTATGGGGCTTTGGCCCAGATGAAAGACCAGTACAAGTGCCGAGTGATACACAGCTAAAAGCGGCGCTGACTCATACGGGTCTTGAGCACTTACGAGTCGAAATAGACGCCCAAGGTCAGTATTTACAAAAAGAAATCCCTGAGTTGTATTTAGACTTATCTTCTATTGCTAAAGGCTTTGGCGTTGATGTGGTGGCCGAGTATTTAGATGAGCAAGGCTTACATGATCACTTAGTAGAAATTGGCGGAGAAGTGCGCTTAAGTGGCTATAATGGTCATCACAAGCCATGGACTATCGCCGTAGAAAAGCCCCACCATGATGACGAACGCGCTGATGAGCTAGTACAACAGATCATCGTCCCTGGAAATAACAGTGTCGCCACTTCGGGTGATTATCGTAATTATTATGAGATGCAAGGGCAGCGCTTATCCCATACCATAGACCCAAACACCGGCCACCCCATTACTCATAATCTTGCGTCCGTGACAGTAATTCATGCCTCCTGTATGATAGCTGACGGGCTAGCTACGGCATTAACGGTGATGGGCACAGACGCCGCTTTGGCCTTTGCCGAGCAACACGAGCTTGCTGTATATCTGCTGACCAAAACGGACGATGGCTTTAAAGTAGATATGACCCCTGCTTTTAAAAAGTATTTAAGAGGTTGATATGACTTACTTTCTGATTACCTTTGCCGCGTTTGGTTTGGTGTTTTTTGCCATGGCAATTGGTTACATAATACAGCGTAAAACCATTGCCGGTTCTTGCGGTGGCCTAGGTAGTGTCGGTATAGAAAAGGCCTGCGACTGCGATGATCCTTGTGAGAGTCGGCAAAAAAAGCTGGCCAAAGCCGAAGCTAAGCGGCAAATGCTCGAAGAAAATAGAATTATTTAACGCCCTGCAGGCGTTAAATAATGCTGTACGTTAACCGCTGTACGCTGTACGAATGGGTCTTTCGTATGGCGCTTAACCTATAGCGTACAGCTGCCTTTCACGTATGCGCAAAATTATTCATGTGGATATGGACTGCTTCTTTGCGGCAGTAGAAATGCGTGCTCGACCAGAGTGGCGCGATATTCCCATGGCGGTAGGTGGGCGGCCCGAACGACGCGGCGTGATCACCACCTGTAATTATCCGGCGCGCGTATTTGGCATTCATTCGGCGATGTCCAGTCACCAAGCGTTGCAGCGTTGTCCGCATTTATTATTAGTGCCTGGCAATATGCCAAGCTATAAAGCGGTCTCTTTGCAAATTCGCGAAATCTTTCATCGTTACACCGACTTAGTTGAACCTCTTTCCTTAGATGAAGCCTTCCTAGATGTGAGCGACAGCCCGTGGTTTAAAGGAAGCGCGACCCGCATCGCTGAACATATTCGTGCCACCATAGCGCATGAGCTTAACCTCACTGCCTCGGCAGGCGTGGCGCCCAATAAATTCTTGGCCAAAATTGCCTCCGATGAAAATAAACCCAATGGCTTGTTTGTGTTGCCACCGGCTAAAGTAGCGGATTTTGTTCAGCAACTGCCGCTGACTAAAATACCCGGTGTGGGCGCTAAAACGGCGCAAAAACTCGAACTCCTTGGGCTAACTCATTGTCATCAATTAGCCGCATTTGGCGAAAGCGAGTTAATACGCCGTTTTGGTAAATTTGGTGCTTTATTGTGGCAGCGCGCTCAAGGCCTAGATGAAAGACCCGTACAAGCGCACCGGGTGAGAAAGTCGGTAGGGGTGGAAACCACCCTAATTGATGATATCCAAACCACAGAGCAAGGCTTAACCGTGCTTGCACAATTATGGCCTGAGTTAGTTAAGCGCTTGGATAATAGAGCCATCAAAGGGCTGTGTATTAAGCTTAAATTTAGCGACTTTAGCCAAACCACCTTATCTCGGCGCACACCAGTACTCGCACTGGAGTTTGCCCAGCTATTGTGTATAGAAGGCTGGCAGCGAGCAAAAGGGCGCAAAGTGCGCTTAGTGGGAGTCAGTGTAGAGCTAAATGCCACGCCTAACACCGAGCGCCAACAACTGAGTTTTGATTGGAAATAGAGTGTAATCAGGCGCTAAAAATAGTTATTGAGTGTTATTTTTTAGGGCTGTTTGTTGCTTTTCTGGCGCTGGGTCATCGCCATCTGGCTGGTGCGCAACCTTAAACGAGGCGGCAGCGTTATTATCCGTCGGCTCAGCGTGGGCCACACCTAAATAACTGGCGCTAAGGGCAAGAAACAGGGCTACTGACGAAGTGTTCATGTTCGCTCCTTGTTGATCTTTTTAAATGTCTTTTTACCCTAACAGCTTATTCGCTAATAAAAAACCGCTAATCGATAGCGGCTCTTAAAGGTGAGTCACAGATAGACGCGCTAATATAGCGCGCTGTTATTGTAAATTATCTTCTTCTTGCCAGCCAAAATTAGCATTATTGTGCGTCTCTGCTTGGTTTGGCGTTTCTTGTACCCAACCGCCTTGATTGTGGGTGCTTGAGGAGGGTTCTTTTAAGCGATTAGCTTTCGAGGTAGTAGAGCGCTGCCCCTGTCCATAGGTGTAATTTAAATTGGCTCCGGTAGGTTGGCCACTTTGTGGGGGCGCAATAATAACGTTACTAGAAGCACCCACAGCAGGTTGTGCCGTGGCGACATTAGCATCTGTATAATCAACGGCTGGGTTATCTCTGCCATCGTTTAGGGGTGCTTGTACCTTAGTGGGCTCTTCATGGCGGCGGTCATTTTGAATACCCGGCGCCATCTTGCGGGTTTCATCTAAAATCTCACGGCCAAAGTTAATTACGCCGCTAAAGATATTATCGGCCATGGCGGGCAGGGCAAACAGGGAGAGTGCTACGCACAAAGGAGCGTGTTTTAGTGAAAGGCGACGCATGCAAACCTCAATCGTTAAATTAAAAATGATGTAGGCCAATTTATGCAGCATAAGTCAGCCTAACTTGGCCAAATGATAAGCTAAAACCCGCGTTGATCCTACTTAAGTCTGCGCCCGACAGACCTTGTAAGGTGCTATGGTTTTTTAAAGGTGCTGGGCGCGCTTTTTAGGAATATGGCGTAATACTTCGGTGAGTAGCTGCCAAAATCGTGCAACAGCTGCAATATTAACTCGTTCATCAGGCGAGTGAGCGCCTTGAATAGTCGGGCCAAAAGACACCATGTCCCAATGAGGATAGTGGGCCTTAAATAAGCCGCATTCTAAACCGGCATGGATCACTTTCACTTGGGGCAAGCTGCCAAATAAACGCTGATGAGACTCAAGTAATAATTGCATAATGGCGGAGTGAGGATCGGGCTGCCAGCTAGGATAAGCACCACTAAATTCACAAGCTGCCCCCACACTGGTAAAGACGGCTGCGGTGCGACTGGCCACGGCTTCGCGCCCAGCTTGGCTTAAAGAGCGAATTAAGCACTGAATATAAATATGCTCGGCGTGAGTTTCTATTACCCCTAAGTTGGTGGAGCTTTCTACTACGTCTGTCATTTCTTGGCTCATGGCCACCACCCCATGAGGGCAGGCGAGCAAGGCGTGGCTTAAACGATGTTGCAGCTCTTGGCTCATTACGCGCTTAGGCAGCTGGGCCTCTTGTAGCTGTAAACAAATATGATCATCCACACCCTGGTAATGCGCTGTGATCTGTTGTTGTTTATGTTCAATTAACTGGCGTAATGAGGGCAGAGCACTGGGCGCTAGGGTCAGTAGCGCTGAGGCTTCGCGAGCGATGGCATTTCGTAGCGTCCCGCCACTCACTTCACTGAGCCGTACCTCTGGGAACGACTCGATAGCGACCAACAGCTCAGCTAATAACCTATTGGCACTGGCGCGCCCTTGATGAATGTTAATACCAGAATGGCCCCCTCTTAAGCCAGAAATAGTTAAATTTAGCGCTTGATGCTCACAAGGGACAGCTTCAGCAACATAAGGGAAGGTGATATTGGCATCCACGCCACCAGCACAGCCCATATAGACATCGCCGTCTTGCTCTGAGTCGGTATTAAGCAAAATATCGCCCTCGAGTACCCCTGGCTCTAAACCAAATGCCCCCGTCATTCCACTTTCTTCATCCACAGTCAATAACACTTCCAGTGGACCATGGGTGAGTTGTTCATCTGCTAAGACTGCTAAACAGGCCGCAAGGCCAATGCCATTATCTGCGCCTAAGGTGGTGCCACGAGCACGCACCCAGTCGCCATCAATATAAGGCTGAATAGCATCACGAGTGAAATCGTGGGGAGTATCGGCATTAGCTTGAGGCACCATATCCAGATGCGCTTGTAAAATGACCCCTTGGCATTGCTCTCTACCTAGGCTGGCGGCTTTGCGAATAATAAGGTTGCCAGTCGCATCTTGAAACACGGTGAAGGATCGTCCCCGAGCCCAGTCGGTTATCCATTGGCGCAGCGCCGCTTCGTGACCAGAGGGGTGGGGAATACTGCAGATAGTATTGAAAAACTGCCACAAGGGCTGTGGCGAAAGGCTATTAATAGCGCAAGACATAGCGGCTTACCTTAATCACTGTAAAGCCCAAGCTTAACGCCTGTACTTGGCAAGGAGCAAATACTGATAGGGTCTCAGTATTTGCTCGGGTTCCATTTGCTGTGACTGAGAGAAGAAGTTGAGCGCCTATTAAGTGCTAAAACTTAAGCGCCTTACACTACAAAGGTATTCATCTCACTGGTTAACCGCCCTCCTAAGCCCGATAAAGTGGTACTGGCTTGCTCTGTTTCTTGGGTTTTAAGGCGCGCGGCATCGGCCAACTCACTGAGCCTATTTAAGTTACGGCTAATATCGGCGGTGGTTTGGCGTTGCTGCTCGGCGGCGGTGGCGATATGGCTATTCATATCATTAATTAATGCCATGCCCTCACTAATAGCGCGTAACGCGCTGCCGGCTTGGTTTGCTGTTTCTTGGGTTTGAGTAGCGCTTTGCATCAGCTCACTCATTTGCAATACCGTGTGATTGGCCTCTTTCTGTAACCCTTGAATAATAGTTTCTACTTCATCGGTGGAACTTTGAGTACGAGTGGCCAAGTTTCTAACTTCATCAGCCACTACTGCAAACCCTCGACCTTGCTCTCCCGCGCGAGCGGCTTCAATAGCGGCATTAAGTGCAAGCAAGTTAGTTTGCTCGGCAATGGCACGGATCACTTCTAGTATGCTGCCAATTTGTTGCGCCCGTGCGGCGAGGGCTTCGATGCCTTGTTGATTATGAGCCAGCTTAGTCACCAAGCTGGCCGACTCTTGACAGGTTAGCTCCACCTTAGCGCTGCCATCTCGCGCCGCTTGCGCCGAGCTTTGACTGGCTGCGGCGGCTTGCTCTGCCGCTTGTGCCACTTCTTGGCTGGAGGCGGTCATTTGATTCATGGCCGTAGCTACTTGTTCTGTTTCATGGACTTGCTGCTCAGAAGCATCGCGGTTATGGCGGGCAATATCGGCTAAATGTGCGGCGGCGGTGTTCATTTCGCTGCTAATGGGTGAGAGTTTGCGCACCGTTTGTGCTAAGCGACTACAAAACGCATTAAAATTTTGACTTAGCAAAGTCACTTCATCGCGGCCTTGTTCATTTAAACGCTGGGTTAAATCTGCCTCGCCATGGGCAATGTCATGCAGTGCCAATACAGTGTCGGACATAGGTCTAATAATGCTACGAATTAAGACATAAGCGATAGCAATGGCCAGCAGCGCTAAGCTAACGGCGATTAAAAATACCTGGTTAGCCATAGCCCATAGCTGAGTATTAACGTCATCGACATAAATACCTGTGCCTATTATCCAACCCCACGGCGAAAAGCCTTGTACATAAGACACCTTAGGCACCGGATTAGCAAAGCCCGGCTTAGGCCATAAGTAATCGACAAAACCTTGCCCTTGGCGACTCACTAGGGTGGCCATTTCTATAAACAGTGCTTTGCCGCTAGGATCGGTTAGTGTACTAAGGTCTTGGCCATTAAGCTGTTGGTTGAGCGGGTGCAATATCATTGTGGGCTTAGCATCATTGACCCAAAAGTAATCATTATCGCCATAACGCAGCTGAGCGATACTGGCTAATGCTTGGTGTTGTGCTTGAGCTTCACTGAGCTCGCCGCTTTGTTGCTGTTGGTAATAATGATTAACTAAGCTGAGCACCGACTCCACTTGGCGCTGAGCTTGAGTGTGTTTTTCGCTCATTAAGCTTTGATAAAATAAGCCCAGCATAAAAGCAACAATCAGCACTAAGCCGCTAAGTAATACCAGTAAGTTTAAATAAAGTCGTTTAGCAATTGACAGTGAGCGCAACCAAGTCATGTCGGTATTCCTTTTGTGTTGTTAAGAATATTCCATTCATTCACGTGTGCTTAGAGGCAGGTTTTTTACTGGGTAAGAAAGAGGCTGCAGCATAATCCACACTTTAAGTAGGTGTAAGAGGTGGATGTAGAATGTGTGAGCTATCCGGCTGGTACTTTAGTCGTAGCGGGCTTAGCTTCGCGCGCAAAGATTTGGCGCTTGGTAGAGCCAGATAGAAAAGTTTGGTTAATAAAAACTGTAGCTCTGGTCAAGAAAGAGTGGGATCTCTATAATGCGGCCATTGTTTGCTCATTGTCTGACAAAAACTGGCCGGTAACGGTTAGTTTGAAGCGTCAATCCAGCAGCGGTGACCACCTTATCTCGAAGCTCACAGCCAAAGGTTTTTTTATGTCCAACAAATTCGTCGTTACTTGGGACTCATTTCAGCGTGAAACGCGTAAACTGGCCGCCCGCCAACTTCCTGCCAGCCAGTGGAAAGGCATTATTGCCGTCTCTCGTGGAGGCTTAGTTCCCGCCGCTATTTTGGCGCGCGAACTGGGTATTCGCCACGTAGATACGCTGTGTATTGCCAGCTATGATCACAATCAGCAGCGTGCTGATCTGCAAGTCTTGAAGCCTGCACAAGGTGACGGTGAAGGTTTTTTGATTGTTGACGATTTAGTAGACACCGGCAACACCGCACGCGTTATTCGTGAAATGTACCCTAAAGCAAAATTTATCACCGTATTTGCTAAGCCTAAAGGCGAGCCGCTAGTGGATGATTTTGAAGTGCGCGTAAGTCAAGATACTTGGATTGAACAACCTTGGGATATGGGGGTGGTATTTGCGACTCCTTTATGTGACCAAGACTAAGTATTTATTATCTAGGTGAGCGTAAATGAGACGCCGCGCCCACTGAAATAAGGCTCCTGAGGGAGCCTTATTTGTGGCCGCTCTTTAGGGGAGGCGAAGTGAGCGGGAGGGCTCATTTTCCACCATTAAAAAGCCAATAGGGGAAAGCACGAGATAAAGTCACTGAGCCTTGCTAGCTGTGTTGGGTCACAGCATGTTAAGATTTACTCGCGTTTTTTAGTAACTGTCGGTTATGACCTTTACCCATAGCATAAAAAACGGTACATATGGATAAGTTAACAAGGAGGTGACATGTCTATAGAAAAAGTTTCTCATCATAAATTGGTTCGCGAGCTAACCGCTATTGGTCCTTATTTTCGCGTGCTTAAATCCCGTGAAGGCCAGTATTTTTTTGATTGCTTGGCCGTGTGTGTCAGTGCCAAAGCCGAGCCCGAGGTACGAGAATTTTGGGGCTGGTGGTTAACACTGGATAGCCAAGATGGGCAACACTTTGAATTTAATTATGAATTGGGGCTTTTTGATATCCAAGGCGACTGGCAGCCCAAAGCCATACCTAAAAAACATCAAGCAGAAGTGGCCCGTACTTTACGAGATTTTTACGATAAACTCGGTGTTTGCATGGATAATTTAGCACTCTCAGTGCGCCCCTGCGTAAAATTAGGTAACGATCACTTGTTAAGCCCAGCCTAAGCAAAAACTGGCTTAAACTCCTTTGTTTAAGTCAGTTTGATTTGCCTGGATGCGTCTTAGTTTATTATGTTGCCGGCAGCGTTGCCGGCATTGCTGTTAGTAAGGAGCCGGTGGGCGTTCCATGAAAGGCAAAACCATAGTTGTAAAATTAGGCACCAGTGTGCTCACCGGTGGCACTCGTTATTTAGACAGAGCCCATATGGTCGAACTGGTGCGCCAATGCGCCAGCTTACACCGCGCAGGGCATCATATTATTGTGGTGACCTCGGCGGCCATTGCTGCTGGGCGCGAGCATTTAGGTTTTCCTGAGCTCGCCAATACCATGGCTAACAAGCAAATGCTGGCAGCGGTTGGCCAAACCCAGCTTATTCAAACTTGGCAGTCATTATTTAACTTGTACGGCCTGCATGTGGGGCAAATTTTGCTCACCCGCGCCGATCTTGAAGACAGAGAGCGCTACTTAAATGCGCGCGATACGCTACGCGCCTTATTAGATAATCGTATTATCCCCGTTATCAATGAAAACGACGCGGTGGCGACCAATGAAATTAAAGTCGGCGATAATGATAACTTATCGGCTCGCGCCGCTATTTTAGCCAACGCCGATCTTTTGGTACTACTGACCGATCAAAAAGGCTTATTTACCGCTGATCCGCGCTTTGACCCTAAAGCGCAACTCATTGAAGAAGTACAAACCATCGATGATACTTTGCGAAAATTAGCAGGCGGCAGTATTGGCGGTTTGGGCACCGGCGGTATGGCCACTAAATTACAAGCGGCCGATGTGGCGCGCCGGGCGGGTATTAATGTGGTGATTGCCACCGGTCAAGTGCCAGAAGTGATTGGTCGTTTAGCCAAAGGCGAGCGTATTGGTACCTTGTTTCCCGCTCTTGCCACGCCTCTTGAAAGTCGCAAACGCTGGATTTTAGCCGGCCCACCGCCCCACGGAGAAATTCATATTGATGCGGGAGCGGTGACGGCGGTATTAGAAAAAGGCTCCAGCTTATTGCCAAAAGGCATAGTGCGCATTGAAGGTAAGTTTCGCCGCGGCGAAGCGGTGCGCATTGTGAACCCTGAAGGGCGAGAGCTGGCGCGGGGCATTTGCCGCTACGATGCCCTAGAGCTTAACCACATTAAAGGTCAACACTCTGAGCAAATTGAGTCATTACTTGGTTATGGCCACGGCAGTGTGGCCATTCATAGAGATGACTTGGTGTTGCTTTAAGCCAGTCTTAGGCTTTTATATTTTTACTTTCCACTATCCGTGTTGACCGCCTAGGAGTAACCATGAATTTGCAACAAATGGGGCAAGCTGCCCGTGATGCCGCCTATGTGTTGGCTCAAAGCTCAACGCGTACTAAAAATAACGCCTTATTAGCCATGGCCGATGCACTGGAAGCCTCAAGCAGCGCTATTTTGGCGGCTAATGAGCGTGACTTAACCACAGCTCGAGACAATGGCCTTGATGAGGCCATGCTAGACCGACTTACGCTTAACTCAGCGCGCTTAAAAGCCATTGCTCAAGATGTGCGTAATGTGGTGTCGTTAGCCGATCCGGTGGGGGCTGAGCTTGATAGCCGCGTATTAGAAAATGGCATGCGCTTATCCCGTCGCCGTGTGCCACTGGGAGTGGTGGGTGTTATTTATGAAGCACGCCCCAATGTCACTATCGACATTGCCGCTTTATGTTTAAAAACTGGCAACGCCAGTATTTTACGCGGCGGGCGTGAGACTTTTCATACCAACCAAGAATTAGTTAAAGTGATCCAGCAAGCGCTAGCAAGTAGCCAATTGCCGCAAGCGGCGGTGCAATACATTAGTGAGCCAGGTCGGGAGTGGGTCAGCGGCTTACTGCAGCTTGATCAATATGTAGATATGATTATTCCTCGAGGCGGCGCTAATTTACATAAATTATGTAAAGAACAAGCCACCATACCGGTCATTATTGGTGGCTTTGGCATTGGCCACATGTTTGTGGATGCCAGTGCCGATTTGGTGCGTGCCATTGAGGTGATTGATAACGCTAAAACTCAGCGCCCCAGTGTGTGTAATACCATTGATACTTTATTAGTGCATCAAGCAGTAGCCGAGCCTCTGTTAGCGGGCGTGAGTGTGCGCATGGCAGAAAAGGGCGTGGAATTAGTGGCGGATAGTGCGGCTCTGGCTTTATTAAAAGCCGGACCTGCCAAGGTACGCGCCGCCGCTGAGGGGGATTTTGATACCGAGTGGTTAAGCTTAACGTTGGGTGTGAAAGTGGTAAGCGATGTTGAGGCCGCCTTAGCGCATTTGCGAGCCCATAACGCTAATCACTCTGATGCTATTTTAACTAACGATATCCTAAGCGCCGAGCGTTTTATTAACGGTACGCCTTCGGCCGCTGTCTATGTTAATGCCTCCACGCGTTTTACCGATGGCGCTCAGTTTGGCTTAGGTGCAGAAGTGGCGGTCTCTACCCAAAAACTGCACGCCCGTGGACCCATGGGCTTAGAAGAGCTGACCAGTTATAAGTGGGTTGGCCAAGCGGATTATTTAATTCGCGACTAATGTTAACGCCCTTTAGGGCGTTAATTATCTGCGCTTAACATGTTTAATGGCTGAGTGGGCTAATGCCCATTTTGGCTACAGAGAGGATTATATGCCATCCCGATTGTTGGACGCCTTATTACTGGCGATGCCGTTGCCTGAAAATTTAGAAACCTGGCGTCAGCATCTTAAAAGTCAGCTGCCTTATCCCGTACAAGGCGCACAAACGTTATTTATTGGTGAGCCCACGCTGGTCATAGTGGCATTTCAACATGATCAGGTAGAGGTGTTTTTTCCGGCTATTCAATGGCGCCATCATGATATTCATACTGCTAAGCCGCGCTCCCAAGGAGTGATTTCCTCTCATGACGGCACCCTAGAGCAATTACTGGCTCTAGTAGAAGAGACCATAGCGCTGCGCTTAAAATCATTTCATGAATGCAGCTTTTGTGGCAGCCGCTGTGCGCCTGAAGTCTTGGGCTCTATGCAAGGCGAGCCCGTGTGTCGGGAGTGCATGAAAGGGCGGCGCGTACTGTTTTAAATGCATGTGTACGCGAGCCGTTTATACCAGACTGTGTTTGTCGTTAACGTAAGGCCTTTAGCGTAAGACGTATGGCGCACAGATTATTAATAATTGAAAGGAACTGACATGGCGGTTGAACAATTTAGCGCCCGCGCCGATCTACAAGCGGGCACTCTAGTCAAAGTGAAAGCCCGCGGTTTTGAATTTAGCCTAGATGAGCCGCCAGAACTAGGCGGTACAGATACGGCCATGAACCCAGTAGAGGCGCTGCTCGGTGCTTTAGGTGCCTGCCAAGCGATAGTGGCACGCAGTTATGCCCCAATGTTTAACGTTGAGCTGGATGAGTTTTGGGTAGAGCTTGAAGGGGACTTAGATCCCGATGGCTTTATGAATAAAGCCGAGGTGCGCTGTGGCTTTAGCGATATTCGCTACACCTATCATATAAAGTCATCCTCGCCTGAGCAGGCGGTGGATGACTTTATCGCTTTTATTGGCACTAAGTGCCCGGTGGGTGATAGTTTAAGCCAAGGCGTTAACCTAACGCTGGCTGGTGTGGTACGTGAATAGCGATAAGCTGATTAGCACAATAAAAAAGCCGCGTAACATGCGGCTTTTTCGTAAGCGTTTTTTAAACTGCTAACTTAGAATGAATATTTAGTGGTAATGCCAAACATACGCGGCGCGCCAAACTGCACATAATCTTCGGCCACCGTAGGCGTATAGGGGTTATTAGGGAAGTTAAAACCACGCACGATAATGTCTTGGTCGGTGAGGTTTTTGCCCCATAACGTCACGCTCCAGTTATCTTGCTGATAGCCAAAGCGGGCGTTGACCAGCGCATAGGCTTGGGTGGTGGAGTCGTAGCTATCAGAGAAATAGAAGCGGTCTTTGCCCTCTATATCAAGACCTGAGAACCAGCCTTTACCATGATCAAAACTGGCGCCCAAAGCAAATTGATATTCTGGCGAGTGTGCCGCACCGCGGCCATCAAAGCTGGCACCGGGTTCTTTTAGCTCAGTTTTTAATAAACCAACGCTGGCATGTAAGCGCACGGCGTGAGTGGCTTGCCACTGGGCTTGGGCTTCTAGACCATAGCTATAAGCTTTATTAGCGTTATCGGTATAATCAAATGCCACACCTTGTTCGGTGCGGGTGGCGTTCACTTGGGCATCATCACGCTGTTGCACAAATACCGCTAATTGAGTGTGTAAGGTGTCCTCTAATAATCTGTGCTTGGCACCTAATTCAAAGTTCCACAGTGTTTCTGAGTCATATTTTCGCAATTCATTTGGCAATTTAATATTGGCATTATAACCGCCTACTTTATAACCGCGGGCAATTAAACCATAAAGCATTTGGCTGTCGCTGGTTTGATATTCCAGTGCCGTGCGTCCACCCCATAAATACTCGGTAGGCTTACTGTATTCACCGGTATTATCACTATAAAGCGTGGTGTCTTGCTCAAGACGTACGCCATTAATCCAAGTAAGTTTATCGGTTAAGTCTGTGGACAGCTCGCCGTAGCCTGCATAGCGGTCGGTCTCATATTCACTGGTAAATACCGGCTCACCCGTATAATCGCGAATGAGATCTGAATTGCGATAAAAATAATATAATCCGCCGCTCCAGCCAGTGCTGTCGTTAAACAAGCGCGACTCTTCGCTAGAGATAAAGCGCAGATCCAAGGTGGCACTTTTCTCATCGCGGCTATAATTATCAGTTCTGTTTTTTGCGCCTACTGGCTGAAAATCGGGGTTAGTCCAGTCTACGTCGTAGCCATATTCAAGGTTACTTTTGCTGATGCTGAGCGCAGTTTCTTGAATAAAGTGACGGTTGCCATACCAGCTGCTTTTGCCGACGAGGGCGAGAGTTTCTTGACGGTCATGACCGGGTTGATCGGAGATAGTGTGGCGAGTTTGATCTAGCGTAAACGCATCGTAGCCGTTATCAATATTGGCGTAAAAGGCGCTTAAGTCTAGATCTAGATTATCGCTGGCGGCAATGTGAAACTTAGTGCGCAACAAGGTTTCATCTATGTTGTTGGTGTCATCGCGGTTTAAGTAATCATTTTTTATAAAGCCATCACTGGAATTGCGCTGAGCGGCAAATCGATAGCTGACTTTATCACTGATAGGCCCACCTATGGCGCCAGATAAATTTTGCGTATTGTACTGCGCAACGGTGAGCTCCAAGTCGCCAGTGACATAATCCGTAGGCTCATTGGCGCGTACATTAATTAGTCCGCCAATAGCACTAGCTCCTTGTAGGCTGCCTTGCGGGCCACGCAATACTTCCACTTGCTTTGCATCAAGCAGCGTTGCGCCCATGGTCATGGCGCTCATATCGATGCCATCCATCACTACCGCAACCGAGGGGTTAACGGTGTCGGTAAACTGACTACGCTCACCTATGCCTCGAATTTGATAATACTTGCCCCGTGAAGCACCGGCACTTAAGTTCACATTTGGCGTTTGGCTAACCACCTCTTCAAGGTGGGTGGTGCCAGGCTGAGATAAACGCTCTTCCTCAATAACGCTGACACTGGCCACACTTTCTTGCAAGAGCGCTTGCTCAGAGCTGGCGGCCACTGTGGTGGTCTCTAATGTGTAAATTTCATCGGCTAAAAGACTGGGCGCAATAGATACTAAGCCAAGAGCCACAGCTGAAGATATTACTGAGGGTAAAAAAGGGGGATGGGGCATATTAAGTCTCCGCATGAAGGTAAATACGAAAACCGGGTAACGTCGAGAGCAGGCAGGTGAGGGCAGGCTTAAGCATTGCAACTTCCTATTCCTACGCCGGTATTAGCCGGATCAGGTGCAAAGGGTTCGCGTCGGGCGCATCTCAGGCAGTAACTTCCTGCCACCCCTTAGGATATGACTTAAGGTTATAAGTCGAGCCGCATTATACCCATTTGGGTATAAAGGTCTAGGAAGGATAAAAGTAAGATGAGATAAAAACGCCTAAAGATAAGCAAGCGAACTGCTTATCTTTAGGCGAGCTTTATGAAGAGGGATTAAGATTTTTTAGCCGTTTTCTTTAAGGCGCTGCCTTTGTGCGCGGCGATATGATCAGTTTTATCACTTTTAATTTCATACTGCGGTTCGTCTTTAGACGCTCTATGAGTATGACCTTTATATTGAAAATCTTGAGTGTGAACTTTGCTAATCACGCCACTCACATGGCCCGCTTCTGAGTTCCAAGAAACATGATCACCCACCTTAAACTTATCCGTCATACTGCCTCCTAAATAAAAAGTGCTCCGTCAGTATAGTCAAAATAACTCACTTGTTAGCGCCGGTCTGGTTAAGGAGTGAGGGGCAGTGATGAAGGGTGATATTGATGGCTTAGCTTTCTTTTAAGCAGCGGCCTCTGGGCTCATCGCTTTCATGCAACACTACATCTGAGTGTAAAAAGACCGCCGCTTCTGCCGACTCTCTCACTTTAACGGCACTGCGCGCTAGCATCTCGGCTTCAAATTCAGTGAGTACCCGCGCTCTAATTCCTTGTTGGCGCCAATTTGATTGTGGCCGACACTGTCTAACAATAGTGCGCGCTAATGCGAGGGCATCCAGTAGCGCTTGGTTAGCACCTTGGCCCTTAAAGGGACTCATGGGATGCGCGGCATCCCCTAATAAAGTAATGGCGCCAGCGTGAGCTAAAGAATCTGCTGCCAGTAGCTCGCGATCATAAACCGGATATCCAGAAATTAAGTCTGTGGGTGTCGCGGCTAAAATCTCAGGGATGGGTGAGTGCCACTGAGTACGTCGGCAAGCTTCTAATTTAAGTGCTTCAGCACCTTGAGCACTTAAGGCTTTAGCGGCCTCTCCTGATAACGGGAAGCTTAATTGCCACATCACAGAATGCGCATTAAAGGGCATAATATAAATGCGCTCAGTACCGTTAGCGGTTTGAAACACCGTTGCCGAGTCTAATAAATCACTCTCAACATTGTGCAGGGCACTTAAGGGGCAGATGCCTAAAATGGCAATGCAGTCTAAATAGCGCAGCGAGTCACTGGATTGGTCAAGAGTTAAGTGGCGTACCGCACTTCTAATGCCATCGGCGCCCACCACTAACTCTGCGTGGGCTTTTTCAGTGCGTCCTTGGACGTTAAATTCAAGCTCTGCCCCGCTTGCGCTGAGGGTTAAGTCCACCAACTGATGTCCCCATTTAATGCAATGACTCGCATGCTGAGTTAACTGCTCAAGTAAGGCTAAGCGCAGCGCTTGGCGCGCAATATGCACATTAGTTCGTTTAGGCGCCGCGCTGGCATCAGAGTGTAGCCACTTGCGCATACCCCATTCGCCTAATACTTTACCCTCTGTGTTATGCACCACATGGCGAGTAGAGACCAAGCCTTCCGCTAGTGCAGTAATACCTAAGCCGGCAATCGCCTTGCTGGCTTGTTGCAAAGTTAAGCCATAGCCTTGAGCGCGCGCCGAAAAATTCTCATCACGTTCATACAGCGTAAATGGAATACCGCGGTGCAAGCACGCCACCGCTAATGCGACACCGCCTATGCCGCCACCAATAATGGCCACATTAGGATAGTGGTCACTATCTGGTAGCGGCGGCTGTGCGGCGGCGATCAAACCAGTGCCTTCACAATTTGGGCAAGAAGAAAGGTGTGCTTTAGGGCGCAGTGGTATTGGCCCACCATGTTTTTCAAAGTGCACCACCGCCGCTTGGTAACTGAGCCGCACTTTTTTACGGATCTTTTGACTGATCCGCCCACGCCCGCCGCACTTAGCACAAGGCGCCCAGCTTGATAAATACGCACTCTCAGGCGCGGCTGCTACTTCATTAGATACGGTGATGGGACTGCCCTCATAAAAAATACCGACAATGCGCTGCTGATTATAAGGCAGTCACCAGCACTTTCATTGCTTTTAGATAAGGTAGGGAGAGAAATAGAGATTTTACTGGCTAATGATCTTAGGCCGTCATCCTGACAAAAGTCAGGATCTTTTTTAAGTTGTTTATTAACTAAAGGCTTATCGTTAATTTTATTCTCCCCGAGGCCGCTGGGTAGCCTCCGTTGACTCGCTCAAGTACATCCCTATGACGCTCAAACACATAACATCCGACCGTCATGGATGGCAGGAGTGTCGAACCAGTAGAAGCACTTTTCGTTCCTGTTCTGTGATGGTCGGCTGAGCCAGTTGGCGTAGACAATCCTACTGGCTGTGACTGCAAACCTACGTTTAACGCTACGTGCTTGTTACTTGGCATAAAAAAGCCGCGCTTTATAAGCGCGGCTTTTCGTTTATATCGTTTAGCTAATAGCCTACGAATTTATCCCATTAACTTCGCTAGCCACACTCTCCCCCACATGCCGGGCAGGGTGGTGATGCCTGAGGTGGCGTAGCGTAGCTCCCCTTTATAAGCGATCATGAGTGTGGGCGTGACTTTAATCCCTAACACTTGGCTAAGTGTATTATCCGCATCGTTGACCACGGAAAATTTATAATCTTTTTCCTGTACATAGCCGTTTACCTTGCGGTCATGACCCGAGGCCAGCGCTATGCTGACTACCGGTGTTTGCACCATATCGACCATGGGTGAGACGATGCGACACACGCCGCACCAGCTGGCCCATACGTAAACTAATACAGGCTGGCGCTCACTCAATGCGCTTAAGTTAATGTCATCACCTTTAAGGGTGGTTAGGGGGCCAAGGGCGGCCACGTCGGTGGGCAGGTCTTGGCTGCGCCACACATCTACCGCCGTCACTATAACGAGTAATAACAGCACATAACCTATCCCTTTAGCCATGCGCGCTGCGAGTGAGCGCTTCATTGTTTTGCCTCATCCAAGGCGCTGATCACCTTGTTGGTGGTGAGCAAGACTTCTAGGTCTTTGCCTTGGGGTAAGCCTGGGCCAAACACTTGGTTAAAGGGAATGCCGGCTCTGTGATTGGCATGCAAATAATCGGTAATAGCACTGTCGGGGCGAGTCCAATCGCCGCGCATCAAGACTATATCGTCATCTTGTAGTGCCGAGTAAACTGGATCGCGCAAGGTCACGCCTACCTTGTTGGCTTGACAGGTAATACACCAATCGGCAGTCACATCCACAAACACTCGCTTGCCCGCCGCGACTTCTTGGGCAATGCGATCCGCATCCAGAGGTTGCCAGTTAAGCTCATCTTTTACCGGGCTTACCCAATGGGATTGGGTAAAGAAAGCTGCTATGCCACCCACAGCGCCTAATAATACCAAACCGGCAAAACCAAAAATTAAACCGCGCAATCCGTATTGGCGCACCAAAGACCAAATAGCCAGCGCCACTAATAAGCTGGCTAACCCCAAGTTAGCCCCACGCCTAAGGTGTAGCTAAGTAAGGATAATAACCACAAGCTAGTAGCCAGTAGCATTAAGCCAAATAGCCATTTTACTTTTTCCATCCACAAGCCTGGTTTAGGCAGCGCACGAATAACGCTTGGAAATAACGCCAGTAATAACCAAGGCAGCGCCATTCCTAAGCCTAAACCGGTAAAGATGGCAATGAGCACTAGCGGTGAAGACGCCAGTGCCACCGCGACGGCCGTGCCTAAAAAAGGCGCGCTACAGGGGGTGGCTAATAAGGTGGCAAACATGCCTTGTAAAACATGGCCGCCGTTGCCGTGCCCGGGTCGCGTAGCTAGCCAGGTATTAAGGCGGCTGGGTAAGCGCACTTCAAATAGGCCAAATAGATTAAGTGAGAACAGCGCGGTAATGAGTAGCATAAAGCTGATAAAAGCAGGCTGTTGAAACTGAATGCCCCAACCTAATTGCGCGCCAGACCAAGTGAGGATCAGCATAAAGCCGGCTAATAGCCAAAACGACAACATAATGCCAAACGCTGACCACAATAAAGGAGCGCGCACCTGAGTACGATTACCTAATACCAAGCTATTAAGTTTAAGGCCCAATACCGGAAGCACGCAGGGCATAATATTTAATACTAAGCCGCCCAAAACAGCATAGAGTAACACCCAAGCTAAAGAGGGCATGGCGCTAGCCATGGGCGCTAAGGTACCAGCACTGACCTCGGCCTCTAGCTCTTCTGCTAGTCCGTTATCAATGGCGGTGATCACTAAGGATTGTTTATCTAAATTAAGCTCGTCATCCCAGCTACTCACTTCAAAGCGCACTTCAAGCTGGTTCTTATTAATGGAAAATTCAGGTTGGCTAAAGATTGCCTCATCCTGTTCATCCACATAAATGGCGGGTGTTTGCCAGCCACGCTCATTGCTCAAGGTAACGGCTAATTGTTTAGCTTCTTTATCCCAAATAAGCGACTCACTGCTAACTAAAGTAGCGGGGCGAGGGACTTTTGCCACCGCTTGTTGATAGTCATGACTAAGCTGGTCATCGGCCGCCATATTAGGGTCTAGCGGTAACTGCAATTGATAATCGGTAAGCACACACACAGTAGTACAACTGGGCAGCGTTAGCTTGGCGCTAAAAGTGCTGGCTTGCTCGCCATCACTGGGGGTGAGCTGTAGCGGAAAGTCTACATCGTGTTGGTAACCTTGGGTTTCAATACCGAGCAGACTAAAGCGCTCTGGCACCGGCCACTGCCAATTAATATTTTCTATATTGCTAGAGTCATCCCAATTAAGCCGCGGCGCTATGCCGCCTTCTCCTGGGGAGCGCCAATAGGTTTTCCAGCCCTCTTCAAGGCGCACTTGCAATAGTGCGGGGTAATAATTTTGCTCCGCGTTATAAGGGCCAGCTTGAATAAGGCGCACTTTTACTGGGGGGTGTTCGGGTGCTTGCTGCCACGATGCAGGGGTAAAGTCTGCAGCAAAGGCCATGCTTGAGCTGACAGCCACTAGTATGAGGCAGATAAGCGTAAGCTTGGTAAAAAAATGAGTCAGTGTGTTCACAAATACTATCTCCGATATGAGTCATGAGTAAAAAAAGAAAGACACTTTTTACTCATTCTCGGAACACGCACAGCACTAAATGCCGCCGTCGACCAGAAAATAATAAAGGAATGAGGCCACGTCGCTGATAGTGAATAGTGGCAGGGGCCATTAGCCACAGCGCAAACAGCATCAAAATCGCAATAAATAATGGGTCTAAATGCTGAAACGCCTTACTTAATAGTTGCTCACTTAAGCTGCAGGAGTGCTGATCTGGCGCAGGGTTTGACTCTTTTTGAGCTAATTGAGTCTCTTTAAGAGCTAAGGGGGCAGGCATGGTCTGAGCTGCGCTCACTTGAGCGAACCCCGCCGGCTCAAGTGCACAGGCCAGTTTTAAGCCCATCCGCTGGCTCATACATAAACTGATAACGAGCACAGCGAGCAATAATGCCACGCCGCCATTTCGTATAATGTTATACCTCAACTTCACTCCTCTCACCCTAGCGCTAACCAAAATGCTACCCCTAACATTAAAGTACCGGCTAAGCGGTTCATTAATTTCACATTATTTTTTTGCTGTAACACTCGGCTTAAGGTTTTACCGCCACTGGCATAGAGTAGCAAGCAGCTAAATTCAAGCAACAAGATCGTAGAAATCAACAATATCAGTTGCTTAAGCAAGGGGGCGTTGGGGTCAATAAAAGGCGGTAATAGCGCAATAAAAAATGCCCACCCTTTAGGGTTAGCGATAGCAGTAATAAAGCCTTGGCTGACTAAAGAAGAAATAGAGAGCTGGCGGGGGCCGGCATCCACAGCGCTTAAAGCTAACTTACCTTTAGAGCGCCAAAGTTGTATCCCAAGCCAAGCTAAATACAGACCGCCGCCATATTTAATGCTTTGAAACAATAGCGGATATTGCAACATAATGGCGGCCACGCCAAGTACACTCAAACAGGCTACCAAGCCCACGCCCACCAGCTCCCCTAGCATCATCCATAATGCACGGCGCACGCCTACTGTCATGCCAAGGGATAAAGCCAGCGTCATACACATGCCTGGCGTAATAGAGACAAAGAAGAAGGTGGGAATAAACACCATTAAAACTGCCATGCTAATAGCACACCTACCTATAAGGTTAGGAACATTTTAGAAATCGTGCGCTATTATACGTTAACTGCCCGACATTAAGCTATTAGCCTAAATGGTGAAGAATAAATAGAGGTGAAGAGTAAATAACGCTAAGGAAGGGGCCGTAGCCATTACTAGGCTATATCAGACTTAAATTTCCGTGATGCTGAACTTGCTACGGCATCTTGTTATTAGGGTTAAGGTCTAAACACGAAAACGAGATGCTGACTTTCGCCAGCTTGACGGCACAGGAATGCTAAAATTTCCGTCATACCGGACGTGCTCCGGTATCTTGTTATTAGGGTTAAGGCCTAAACACGAAAACGAGATGCTGACTTTCGCTAGCTTGACGGCACAGGAATGCTTAAATTTCCGTCATACCGGACGTGCTCCGGTATCTTGTTATTAGGGTTAAGGCCTAAACACGAAAACGAGATGCTGACTTTCGCTAGCTTGACGGCACAGGAATGCTTAAATTCTATTTCCCTTAAAAATTAGTCGCTAAATTTAGGGCTAAGAATAAAGCGACCCGGCGCTATGGTTAAGCCTACGGGAGCATTTTTTAGCCAGCTATAACGGCTATCGTCGAGGCGATAAACCGGCTGGTTTTCTAATACTGAGCGCACCATTTGCATTATGCCAGATGAGGCGAGGGCAGCGTCACCTTTATAGCCATAGGCATCGACTTTGCTTTGAATTAGATTTAAATCGCGCAGGAAAATGGCATTTTGTTTGCGATCATAGACAGGCCGACCTTCAACAATTAAGTCCAGTTGCGCCGGAAAACGCGCTACAAAGGCGTTAATGGCGGTTTCACCTGTAAGATTTAAGCGCACTATATCGCGATTATCGGGGCCAATTTGCAGATCTAATTTATCAATTTGGGTTTCAACTAAGCCTTGAGTGAGACGCGGCATTTCTTGCTCTAATAAGCTGTAGAGTGATTTCTCCATTTCATTTTCAGAAATGCTGTACTGGCTTACAGCGGCACAAGCACTCAGTAATAAAACACTTAAGCCAAGGGCTAATGACTTCCACATATATTTTCCTCGGTTTATAAACAGGACAAAGTATGAGAGCTGGGTCTTACTAATCACCATCCCCTAATTAGCGCAACAACTGATCTAACTGATTAGCAAACGTTTGGCGGTCGGCGGCACTGAGCGTATCTGGCCCACCGGTATGAATACCACTAGCGCGAAGCGTGTCCATAAAATCACGCATAGTCAGCTTGGCTTTAATGGTGCCGGTATTAAATCTTTCACCCCGTGGGCTTAACACCACAGCACCTTTTGCTAGTGCTTCAGCCGCTAGAGGAATGTCAGCGGTAATTAATAGCTCGCCAGGGGCGATGCGCGACACAATTTCATCATCTGCCACATCAAAGCCTTTCGGCACTTGCACTTGTTTAATTAAGGGCGAGTTTGGTAGCGGTAAAGCATGATTAGCCACCATAGTGAGGGGCGTTTGAGTGCGGATGGCGGCGCGAAATAAAATATCGCGAACCACCTTAGGGCAGGCATCTGCATCAACCCAAATATGCATCAGTTTTGGTGTCCTATCTTCTTTTTACGATCAAAAGCGCTCTGCAGCTCGCGTGGCTCTATTAATACGCCGGCGGCATCACTAATGGGGAATACCGCCACTAATAACTCATCCTCTTCCATGCCCGGTACCCAGCGCGCTTGCCAAACTTTAAGGCTAATGGCTTCTGGCTGACACATGGCCCAATCATCTACCGCCCAGGCTTTGGCATAATCTGCATGAGGCCATACTGGAATGCAGTCTTCCTCGTCATCCGAGGTTAGCATCATGCAGCCATGTTCATCGGTTAATATCCACAGCTGTTCATGTTCCACCACTTTATTAACGAAGTGATTAAAGCGCTCATCATCCGTTTGTTTTTCTATATTTGCTTGCTCAACGGCAGTTAAGGTATAGGCCATGATTTATCTCTTCTTAAAAGTCTGCTTGCATAGTCCCACCGCAAGGCGGCGTTTGTCCAGCTCAGCTAAGCGCGTTGGCGCTAATAACTTAGGTCTTTATGGGTGTGGGGCGTTACTCAGAGGCGGCTTTTTGCTAGTATAGCTACATTAGGATTGAGCCGTTAATTAGCAATACTAACGCTAATATTTGGCATTTTTATGAGATTTTTGATTTAAAAGCCGACAATTGGTCATTAGTGCTTATATAGCGTTTACAGTCAGTAGCGCTCAGGCTAGATTAAAACCAGTAAATTTAACAGAACAGAGCGTTAGGCTCTCAAAATTGTAAGCAGGGTTGCTCATGCATTTTCAAACCGACGATATTCGTATAAATCAAATTAAAGAGCTGTTACCACCGATTGCGGTGCTGGAAAAATATCCAGCCACGGCTAAAGCGTCGGCGACCGTCTTTGAAGCACGCCAAGCTATTCACCGCATTTTGGTGGGCGAAGACGATCGTCTGCTGGTGGTGATAGGCCCATGCTCTATTCATAATGTAGAAGCTGCATTGGAATACGGTAAAAAGCTGCAAGTATTACGTGAAAAATACGCCGATACCTTAGAAGTGGTGATGCGCGTGTATTTTGAAAAACCACGCACCACTGTGGGCTGGAAAGGCTTAATTAACGATCCTCACTTAGATAACAGCTGCCAAATTAACGATGGGCTGCGGATTGGCCGTAAGTTACTTTTGGATCTCAACGACATGGGCATGCCTACTGCCAGCGAGTTTTTAGATATGATCACGCCGCAATATATGGCGGATCTGATGAGCTGGGGTGCCATTGGCGCACGCACCACAGAGTCGCAAGTGCACCGTGAGCTGGCTTCAGGTTTATCTTGCCCGGTTGGCTTTAAAAACGGCACCGATGGCACCATTAAAGTCGCCGCCGATGCTATTGGTGCGGCCAGTGCGGCGCACCACTTCTTATCGGTGACTAAGCTTGGCCACTCGGCCATTGTAGAAACTACCGGTAATCCTGATTGCCATATTATTTTACGTGGCGGTAAAGAGCCAAACTACAGCGCCGAGCATGTGGCTCAGGTGTGTAATGAATTAGATAAAGCCGGTTTGCCGCAAAAAATCATGGTCGACTTTAGCCACGCTAACAGCAGCAAAAAATATGAGCGCCAAATGGTGGTCAGTGATGATGTCAGCGCGCAAATCGCGGGCGGGCAACAGGCCATTATGGGCGTGATGGTAGAAAGCCATCTCGTGGCCGGTCGCCAAGATTTAGTGGAAGGTGCTGAACTCACTTACGGTCAGAGCATTACTGATGCCTGTATCGGCTGGAGCGACACTGAAACTATGCTGGCGCAGTTAGCCGAAGCTGTCATTGCTCGCAGACATGGCTGATTATTTATCGTGAAGCGTGAGGGGTAAGAACCAAATGCATAACGCCAAGCTACAACCAGATCCTGACGTACGTCAGCCTAAGTAAAAGTCATAAAAGTTGCTAAAAAAGGAGCCTCGCGGCTCCTTTTTATTGCTTAGGGTTTAGACGTAAGGCGTACCGCGTTAAACTGCCCAAAAAGACCTTACTTCACTTCCATACCCTGAGCTTGCAAGTCGGCATGATAAGATGAGCGCACCAGCGGGCCTGATGCGGCGTGTTCAAAGCCTAAGCTGTCGGCAATGTCTTTTAGCTCAGCAAACTCAGCAGGCGGCACGTAGCGCTTTACTGGCAGGTGATGGCGGCTTGGCTGTAAATACTGGCCAAGCGTTAGCATAGTCACGTTATGAATGCGTAAGTCTTTTAGCACTTCCACAATTTCATCATTAGTTTCGCCTAACCCCATCATTAAGCCAGACTTAGTGGTGACCTGAGGATGCATTTCTTTAAAGCGACGTAATAACTCTAATGACCATTTATAATCGGCACCCGGGCGCGCCATGCGATATAAACGCGGTGCGGTTTCCAAGTTGTGGTTAAAGACATCGGGCGGCGTATCTTTAAAGATTTCCAGTGCTGTGTCCATGCGACCACGAAAGTCCGGCGTTAAAATTTCAATTTTAGTATTAGGGCTTTGCTCGCGGATGGCTTTAATACAATCCACAAAATGTTGCGCGCCGCCATCACGCAAGTCATCACGGTCTACCGAGGTGATCACCACATATTTAAGGCCTAGCTCTTTGACGGTTTTCGCTAACTTTGCCGGCTCTTCAGGATCCACGGCTAACGGGCGACCATGGGCCACATCGCAGAAGGGGCAGCGACGAGTGCAAATAGCACCCAAAATCATAAAGGTGGCGGTGCCGTGAGTGAAACACTCCGACAAGTTAGGGCAAGAGGCTTCTTCGCACACAGAGTGCAAATTGTTCTCGCGCATAATGCTTTTTAATTCCTGAATACGCTGACTGCTCGGAGGAAGCTTGATCTTCATCCAGTCCGGCTTACGTAACACTTCTTCGTCGGGCTCGGGCATGTACTTGACCGGGATCAGCGCCATTTTATCAGCGTCACGTAATTTTACGCCAGGCTCGACGCGCACAGGTTTGTTCATAATATAAGCTTCTCTGTTGTGTGATACAGATGTGGATAGCCCAGCTGTTCGGCCAGCTTAGGTATGAGTTGCGACTGAGCTTCGTCAATCGTTTGCGGGCCGCCAAGTGGGGCTGTCATGATCATGGGTAGGCCCGCATAGCCACAAGGATTAATTCGCAAAAACGGCGCTAAATCCATATTGACGTTAAGCGCTAAGCCATGAAAAGAGCAGCCACGACGGACCCGCAGCCCTAGTGAGGCAATTTTATGTTCGATGCCAAGCTCATCTGAGATATAGACCCCAGGCGCATCGGCTTTGGCATAGGCGCGAATGTTATACTCGCTAAGCAGCTCAACAATAGCCACTTCCATACTGGTGACTAAATGGCGCACGCCTAGTTTTTTACGGCGCACATCTAATAGCAAATACACAATCAACTGCCCAGGCCCATGATAAGTGACTTGGCCACCACGATCACTGTTAACGAGCGGTATATCCCCTAAATTTAAAATGTGCTCAGGCTTTCCTGCTTGTCCTTGGGTAAACACCGGAGGGTGCTCTACTAGCCAAAGTTCATCTTGGGTCTCTGGGCCGCGCTGATTAGTGAAGTCTTGCATGGCATGCCACACCTCTTCATAACAGGCGTTACCCCAGTGGCGAACCGTGAGTTGATCGAGTGCCATTACTTGTGTCCTAGAGTACGTATTTAACCAGTTCTAGCTCGCCCAGTTTGCTATACAAGGTTTCTATGTGTTCTTTGCTGGTCACGGTAACCGATACCGACACCGCATGATAAGTGCCTTTGCTGCTGGGTTTAATAGTAGGGCTATAATCGCCAGGCGCGTATTCTTGTAACACAGCGACCACCATATCGGGCAGGCTAGGGTCGGCCAGTCCTAATATTTTAAAGGGAAACTGGCAAGGAAAGTCCAGATACTCATCAAATTTGGTATTTAATTGCTTAGACATAACAACCTTCACAGGGGCAATAGGAGGGGAACAAAGTAGACGTTACTTTTACAACCCAGATCACATTTTTACCATAAAATACTGGCTTCTTAAACCGACAACTTATGTGGTCTCTACTTTTTGGACTAAATCACGCAATTATGACCATAAAAAAGCCGAAAGACGGCGCTTTCGGCTTATTAAGGCACATTTATGACGCCAACTTATTTCAATTAACTAAATAAGTCTTTAAAAAACAATTTTACGTAATCGATCATGCGACTAAAAAAGCCACCTTGCTCTACGTCTTCTAGCGCCACTAACGCAAAAGTAGCCACATCTTTATCATTAAGCTTTAAATGCACGGTACCCACTTGCTCGCCTTTAGCTAACGGAGCGCGCAGCGACTTATCAAGCGTAAAGTCAGCTTGTAAGTCTTTGGCTTGGCCGCGCGGAATGGTCACCGCCACTGCCTTATCAACACCTAATTCTACGTGACTTTTATCACCTAATAAAATGGCTTGATCCATTAACTTAGTGCCTGCTTCATAGGGGGTCACGGTTTGGAAAAAACGAAAGCCATAGGTGAGCAGTTTTTTACTTTCTGCTGCCCGGGAGCGCTCGCTGCTGGCCCCCATGACCACGGCAATTAAGCGCATGTCATCTTGAGTAGCAGAAGACACTAGGTTATAGCCCACCGCATCCACATGGCCGGTTTTAATGCCATCGACGTGTAAGGACTTATCCCATAATAAAGAGTTGCGGTTGTGCTGGGTAATGCCGTTATAGACAAAGGATTTTTCAGAGTAAATTTTATATTCTTCTGGCACATCGCGAATTAACGCTTGGCCCAGTAACGCCATGTCTTTCGCGGTAGTGTACATGTCGTCACTGTGCAGACCATGAGGAGTAACAAAGTGGCTGTTGGTCATGCCAAGGCGGGCCGACCAGGCATTCATTAGATCGGCAAAGGAATTGACACTGCCTGCCAAATGCTCGGCCACGGCGACCGTAGCATCGTTACCCGATTGAATAATAATGCCGCGATTAAGCTGCTCTATGCTCACTTCTTTGCCCACTTCTAAAAACATGACCGAGGAGCCCGGGAAGTTTTGCGCCCAAGCTGCTTCGCTAATAGTGACCATGTCTTCGTTGTTAACTTTTCCCTCTTTTAGCGCTTGCGCCAAAATATAAGAGGTCATCATTTTAGTTAAACTGGCGGGGGGCAGTTTTTCATCGGCATTTTCTGAAACCAATAGCTGGCCGCTAGCATAGTCCATTAGCACATAAGACTTAGCTGCAATTGTGGGCGCCTCTGGGATCATTGAGGCCCCACCAGGCAGGGTCAAAATTTGGGCGTAGCTAGAAACAGAAACCGTGGCGGCCAATAATAATGTTGCGATAGGTGTAAGCATGCGCATAAAGTGTGTGTAAACCCTGTTGGTGTGAGCCTTTAGTTGACTCATATTAAGTTAAAATAATCAGCACTGCACAAGGCTTAATTTATAAAATAAGCCTGAGCATAACCTTGAGCAATGAGCTGGCTTAAGGTGGCTTGAGTCTGATTGCCCGGAATAGGTCCCATCTGAAGACGATACCATTCTGACTGGCGCTCAACCCGCGCCGGAAAACCATATTCTCTACTCAGTTTAGCGGCAAGCGCTTTGGCTTTGTCGGGCGAGCGAGTCGCCAGTAGCTGAATATGTTTAGCCGCCACCGAGCTAGCGCCCTTAGGTGCTACGGGTTGGCGAGGCAGCGCACTACTGGTGCTAGCAACCGGCTGACTGGCAGTTTTGTTAGCAGTCTTGTTGGCATTAGTGCCATAGAGCTGATTTCCGCTGACGGCTTTGCCATTTAAAATATTGCCGCCTTGCTTGGCTAAGCGTACTTCTTTGCCATTGGGCGCTATTTTAATAAGCTCTACTTTTACCGGCGCAGTACCGGTAGCTAGCATACCCAGCTTATAAGCAGCGGCATAAGATAAATCAATCACTCGTCCTTCATGAAAAGGACCCCGGTCATTAACCCGCACTATGACTTGCTTGCCATTGGCTTTATTGGTTACCCGCACAAAAGAGGGCAGCGGTAAGTTCTTATGCGCTGCGGTCATGGCATACATGTCATAGACTTCGCCATTTGAGGTTTCAAAACCATGAAACTTAGCGCCATACCATGAAGCCATGCCTTCATCGCGATAACTTTCTACCTCTTGCCAAACCTCATAGTCTTGGCCCCAGACATTGTAATTCTTATTACCGCCGCGGGTATAGGGTTCATAGCGTGGAACGGCATTTTTTACGTGATCTAATTTTGGGGCATCCTCTGGCGGCACGTCTTGGCGCAAACTATAACGCCCACCGGCAGTTTCTTTATGCCAGCGGGCATCGCGCACTTCCCCTTTAGCTGGGGCGCCATGTTTTTTTTGCTCGGCTTTTTCAATGGGCGTTTGTGAGCTGCAGGCGCCAAGCAGTAAGACGCTTAACGCCAGACACGCTTTATAAGGTTTTTTCATAGGCATGTTTTAGCTGCTCGCTTAGTTGATAGACGGCCATGGCATATAAAGGACTGCGATTATAGCGGGTTATCACATAAAAGTTATGTCTAACCACCCAATATTCTGGCCCCTTATCGCCATCAAGTTTAAGCAATTTAACGGGAGTGTCGGCCTCTAGCTCTTCATCAATGACAATGCCGGTGGCGACAAACTCAGCCCAAGTGTGATTTAGCTCTAATTCGGGCGTTAACAGTGCGGCTAGTTTCTCAGGATCTGAGTCTGTTACGGTTGCCGGATAAGCCACGCCTTCATCTAATTGCCAGTCATGCTCATAAAAGTAATTGGCGACACTGCCAATGGCGTCGTCAACGGTAAATAAATCGCGCACGCCGTCAGAGTTGGCATCAATCGCATAGTGGCGATAGCTTGAGGAAATAAATTGACCCATGCCCATGGCCCCAGCATAGGAGCCTTTTTGTTGGTCAAGCTCCCACCCTTGCTCTTTAGCCAGCGTTAAGTAATGGCCAAACTCAGAGCGGAAAAACTCGCCCCGTGGCGGATAGTGAAAGCCTAAGGTGTAAAGAGCATCGAGCACTTTATAGTTGCCCATATGTTGACCATAAAAGGTTTCTACACCAATAATGGCGGTAATAATTTCGGCGGGGACTTTAGAGATAGCCACGGCTTCTTCTAATAGCGCTTGATTAGCTTGCCAAAAAGCCACGCCTTCGTTAATGCGCTTGTCAGTTAAAAAGATGGGGCGATAGTCATGCCAAGGCTTGGCTTCAGCCGGGCGGGTCATGGCATCTATAATGGCCTGCTGATAGGTAGCTTGCGAGAGGGCGTTCTCAAATTCGCTCACCGGCAGGTCAAACTTAGTGGCCAGCTCCTCTACCCAAGCCGCTTGCTCGGGCACAGCCTCTTTTGCCATAACGAAAGGTGCGAAGATAAGAGCCGCCGAAAGAAGAGCAATACGCATTAAGAGTCCTTTTATTTCGCTAATAAACGTTTATGAGTGTGCACTGACATTAAAATGCCAAAGCCGGCCATTAGCGTCACCATTGAAGTACCGCCATAGCTAATTAAGGGCAAAGGAATGCCCACTACGGGTAATAAACCACTGACCATGCCGATATTAACAAACACATAGACAAAAAAAGTCAGCGTAAGTGCGCCGCCTAACAGCCGAGGAAACGCACCTTGGGCTTGCATGGAAATATACAAGCCTCGCCAAATAATGAAGAGGTATAACAGCACCAGTGCACAAACGCCAATTAAGCCGAACTCTTCTGCTAATACCGCAAAAATAAAGTCGGTGTGACGCTCTGGCAAAAACTCTAATTGGGACTGGGTGCCTTGCAACCAACCCTTGCCCCATAAGCCGCCGGAGCCAATAGCAATCTTAGACTGGATAATATGGTAGCCAGCCCCGAGGGGATCAGACTCAGGGTTGAGCAGAGTCAATACTCGTCGTTTTTGATAATCATGCATAAAGAAAAACCACAGCGGGGGCAATAGCGCACCCAGTGCGATGGCCGCGGCCAGTATTAGGCGCCATGAAAGGCCCGCTAAAAAAATAACAAATACGCCCGAGGCCACCACCAGCAGGGCGGTGCCTAAGTCGGGTTGTTTAGCAATTAATAGCGTAGGCACCAACACCATGCCCAAGGCCAGGCTTAAGCGTAATAAGCTTGGCGGCAAGGGGTAGCGACTAATGTAGGTGGCGATCATCATGGGCATCACCAGTTTCATCAGCTCCGAGGGCTGAAAGCGAATGCTGCCAAACTCTAACCAGCGCTGTGCTCCTTTGCCTACATCACCAATAAGCATCACCAGCACTAATAAGCTGACCCCTACAATAAAAACGGGCGGTGCCCAGCGAGCATAAAAACTGGGCTGTAATTGGGCTAAACCCAGCATAATGACCAGCGAGAGTACGATGCGCATGCTTTGGCGAAAAAGAGCATCGACGTCCTCACCGGTTGCTGAGTATAAAACGATTAAACTGGCGCCCAATAAGCTGAGCAAGCCTAGAAATAGCGGCCAGTCTAAATGCAGTATTTGCCACAGCGGGCGGCGATTATGCGGGTTATTCATCGGCCGACTCCTCGTCGTCAACGGGGGGCTCTATTTCAGGGATCATATATAAGTCAATTAAGGAACGCGCCACGGGCGCGGCATGGGAGCTACCCCCGCCGACGTTTTCTAACACCACAGACACTACCACTTCGGGATCTTCATAAGGGGCGTAGCCAATAAAGAGGGCGTTATCACGCAGATGCTCTTTGGTTGAGGCGTGATCATATTGCTGGTTTTCCGCCAAACTGAAAACTTGGGCCGTGCCGGATTTACCCGCGGCCGTATAAGGCGTGTCGGCAAAGGCGCGCCGTGCGGTGCCTTCTTTGCCATTAATGACTCTGTGCATACCAGCCAGCGCCACATTCCAATAGCTGTCATGTTTCAGCTCAATGGGCTCGCCTTTACTAATGGGCATAGAAATCATGCCCTCAGATGTACCAATGCCATGCAATAAGCGTGGATGTATGGTTTCACCATGATCAATTAAAATGGTAGCGGCGCGCGCCAGTTGTAAAGGTGTCGCTGCCCAATAACCTTGACCGATACCCACCGAAATCGTATCGCCTTGAAACCACGCTTGTTTATGGCGAGCGCGCTTCCAATCCCGTGAGGGCATGGTACCGTTTGCTTCTTCGTGCAGATCGATGCCCGAATATTCACCAAAGCCAAAGCGGCTCATATAATCGTGCATGGTGTCGATGCCGGCTTTATAGGCCAAGTCATAGAAAAAAGTATCGGCAGAGATTTCAATGGCCCGATAGACATCCATCCAGCCGTGACCCCAGCGGCGCCAGTCGCGAAATTTATGCTTGGTATTCGGAATTTGAAAATAGGGGCCACCAAAATATCGCGTCCCTGGGGTAAAGATGCCCTCGTTTAAGCCCATCACTGCTAGCATAGGTTTCACCGTAGAGGCAGGGGCATAGATACCTTGACTGGCGCGGTTAATCAGCGGGCGGTCGGGGTTATTCAATAACGCCCGATATTCGGGGCCACTGATGCCATGGACAAATAAGTTAGGGTCGTAGCTTGGACTTGAGATGAGCGCTAAAATTTTGCCATCTTTGGGGGTCATGATCACGGCCGCCCCACGGCGATTAGCCATGAGTTTTTGTGCTTTAACTTGTAAGCCCACATCCACATTAAGATAAATATCATTGCCTGGGATGGGCGGTTGATATTTTAGGGTGCGGATCACGCGCCCGCGGTTATTGACTTCCACTTCTTGATAGCCGGTTTGGCCATGCAACATATCTTCATAATAACGCTCTATGCCAAGCTTACCTATGTCTTGGGAGGCGGCATAATTGGCCAGTTTATTGTCGGCTTTAAGACGGGCGACGTCTTTATCATTAATGCGCGCCACATAGCCAATGACATGGGTAAAGGTATCGCGATAGGGGTAAAAGCGCTTTAAGTAAGCTTCAATGGCCGCCCCGGGAAATTTATGCTGATTAATACTAAAGCGCGCCACTTGGTCTTCATCGAGGCGATTTACTAATACCACTGGCGTAAAACGACGCTGGCGCTTTACTTCATTAAAAAAGCGCGCTTTTACGCTGGGGTCGAGATCCAGTAAGTCAATTAACTTATCAACGTTTTGCTCTAGCTCGGGAGCCAGCTCAGGGATAATTTCTAGGCTGTAAATGGGGCGGTTTTCGGCTAGTAAGATACCATTTCGGTCAAAGATTAAACCGCGTGTTGGCGGCACGGGCACCACTTTAATGCGGTTATCGTTGGAGCGCGTTTGATAGCTTTGATGCTCATTAATTTGCAGATGATATAAGTTGGCGACCAGCACCCCCATCAACACCGTAATGCTAATAAAAGCAATAACAGCGCGTCGCCAAAACAAAGAAGACTCAGCGCCATGATCGCGCATCTTTACTCGCGGTTTGGCCATGCTTATTCTCTGTGGTAGGGGTGATTAGTGTTGAGGCTCCAGGCGCGATACAGACTTTCAGCTGTAACAACACGCACTAAAGGATGCGGCAGTGTTAAATTGGAGAGCGACCAAGACTGCTCAGCGGCGGCTTTACATGCCGGCGCTAAGCCCTCTGGCCCACCAATTAAGATAGCCACATCTCGGCCATCCATTTGCCAGCGCTCCAATTCAGTGGCCAGTTGCGGCGTAGACCAAGGGCGACCAGGAATATCCAACGTCACAATACGTGCCGACTTCGCCACTGCCGCCAGCATGAGTTCCCCTTCACGTTGTAAAATACGCTCAATATCGGCGTTTTTACCCCGTTTACCGGCACTAATTTCGATAAGCTCTAAGGGCAAATCCCGCGGGAAACGGCGTTGGTATTCTTTAAAACCGCTGGTGACCCAAGCAGGCATTTTGGTGCCCACTGCCACCAGTTGTAGTTTCATTAGGCTGACGCTCCAGCGGTTGGGCCACCCCAAAGTTTTTCAAGTTGGTATAAATCACGGGTTTCATCTTGCATGACATGAACAATCACATCACCTAAGTCGACTAATACCCATTCACCTAAGTCTTTACCCTGCATACTTAAATAATTTAAGTTAGCTTGCTTGGCGTCCATGACTAAACGCTCGGCAATGGCATTAACGTGGCGGCTAGAGGTGCCTGAGCATACGATCATGCAATCGGTAATGGTGGACTTGCCAACCACATCCAGTACTTGGATGTCTTGGGCTTTACTATCGTCGAGCTTATCAACAATAAAATCGTACAATTCTTGACCTTGCAAGGGGCGCGCTCCTCAATAAAAAAATGACGGCGGATTATAACACGTGCAATTGATAGAGTCCCTTGTCTCGAATGTAGTTGAGCACGCCTTCTGGCAACAAATATTGCGGATTGTTCCCAGCTTGCAAGCAATGACGAATTTGTGACGAAGAAATATCCAGTTGCGGATTATTAAAAAGATAAATATGGCCTTGGGTTTTGCTACTTAATAGGCTGGCATCATCGGTAAGATGGCGCTGGATAAAGTCATGCAAAGTGGTATTAAATTGCGGCTGCCAGCCTGGCCTGTGCCCCACCACTAAGTGCGCATAATTGAGCAGCTCTTGCCAGCCATGCCATTTATCTAGGCTACATAATGAGTCCATACCCATAATAAAACACAGAGCGCGAGTAGGGTGCTCGCCTCTTAGCTCTTTTAGCGTATCAAGCGTATAAGAGGGGCGGTTGCGGTTAAGCTCGCGCGCATCTACCACTAATCCGGGCGTCGCTGCGGCCGCTAATTTCGCCATATTAAGCCGATGGTTAGCATCGCTGTCGGGCGTGGCCTTATGCGGCGGAATATAATTTGGAATCAGGCGTACTTCGCTTAAGCCCAACTGCTCTAACATGGCAATAGCGGGGCGCAAATGCCCGACATGAATAGGGTCAAAGGTGCCACCCAACAAACCAATAGCGTTCTTCATGATGTTCTCGGGTGAGCAATGAAGCGTAAGGCGTTAAGGTCAACCCACCCATTCGCGCCTGTGCTGATTGTATTCATCTTTTACTCCTCACTATTGGCCCTCACCGCTTATGGATTAATTCCCATCTTCTTGCCATCTAAAAATCCCACGCAGAGGCTATATAACCAGCGCCACGCTTCGTCTTCCTCAAAATTGGCTACCGCCACATCGGCCGCCCCTAACATAGCTTGTAATTGTTGTAGCTTAGCCAACGGCAGGCGCTGCAGTGCGCTTTGTACTAAGCCTTGGCGGCTAGACCAAATATGCAGCTCGGCCGCCAACTTAGAAAAGGACTGTCCTGCCGTTAAGCCCAGCTGCATGTGTATTAAAGGGGTGAGCTCACGGGCAAATAAATGACATAGCATGCCCGCTTCAATCCCCTCGGCGCGCAGTTGCAGTAAAATTCGCGTGGCGCGCTTAACTTTGCCCTCTAACAGCGGGTCAAATAATTGAAAGGGATTAAATTGATGATGGGGCTGCACTTGTTCTTGTAACAGCGCCAAACTTAATGGCGAGGGTAATTGCTGTAAGGCGAGCTTTTCAAGCTCGCCATTTAGTGCTAATAAATTCCCTTCAAACGCTAAGCTTAGCCATTGCACGCCATCATTATCTATTTGTAAGCCATGTTGTTTGATGCGCTGCTGTAGCCAGCGTAGCCAATGGCTGCCCTCGGGGGTATTCACCAGTATCACAGGGCCTGCTTGGCTAATGGCACTAAACCAAGCGCTTTTTTGTTGTTGCTGATTTAGTTTAGGGCCGGTGATGAGAAGTAATAAGTCGGGATGACATTGCTTAAGTAACTCGCCCAGTCGTTGGGCGCTGTTTTTATCCAGCTTTTCGGGAAGTGCTAGTTCGATAATTTGTCGCTGGCTAAATAAACTTAATGATTGGCTGGCGCTAAATATGTCGTCCCACTCTAGGTTGGGTGCGTCAAAGCGAAGATGATCATCAAAGCCATTGTTACGCGCGCATTGGCGCAGCATATCCAGCGCTTCTAACTTAAGAAGCGGTTCATCGCCATAAATAAAATAGCAGGGCGCGAGCCCTGCTTGAAGATGATGTGCCAGTTTTTCAGGATATAAGCGCATTAGAAGCTTAAGCGGTTAAGTTGGCGAATAATTTGCTCAGCGGCTTCTTGCTCCATTTGTTCGCGCAGTTGTTGCTGCTCTCGGCTAGAAGCCAGCGCTTGTGCGGATTTATCAAGAAAGCTGCGGTTAAAGGTCACGTTAAACACTTGGCGTGTCTCATCGGGCATATCCAGTGTAAAGCGCGTACCAAAGCGAGTGGCGTACTCTAAGGCATTGGCACGATCGTTAACCGAGGCCACGGTATTTCCTTGTCCAAGTCCTTGGATGCTTAAAATAGGCACCCCTGCACTAACTGGCACCAGCTCAGCTCCGGCTCTTTTTAAGCGCGCCGACACTAAGCGATAAAATTGACTTTTATTATCGCCCACTAAGGCCAGCTTATGTAACTCAGGCGCGAGGTTGTCACCACCGCGCAATTGAAAGCCACAGCCGACCAACAATAAGGTCAGTAGCACCAGCACGCTGGCTTTAATGCGATAAAGCATAAAATATTCCTTTAACTGATGTGAGGAGTTAGGCGTGAGATGTCACCCCCTCACTTTGCACATCTCACGCCTTACAACAAGATCAGTTCGCCACTATATTTAGCAGCTTGCCAGGGACGTAAATCACTTTACGAATGGTTTTATCTTCCAAATGACGAGCGACGTTTTCATCCGCTTGCGCTAGGCCACTCACCGTGTCTTGGTCGGCATCGGCGGCGACGGTAATTTTACCGCGCACCTTGCCGTTCACCTGCACTACCACTAGCTTTTCATCTTCCACTAGGGCGCTTTGGTCTACTTGTGGCCAAGGAGCGTGATCAATATCTTGCTGACCTAGCGCTTGCCACAATTCAAAACAGGTATGAGGAATAATAGGATGCAGCATCACTGTGATGGCCGCGAGCGCTTCTTGCAACAAGGCGCGGTTTTGCGCATCACTGCCATCGGCTTTAGTCAGCTTATTCATCAACTCCATGATGGCGGCAATAGCGGTATTAAAGGTCTGACGACGGCCAATGTCATCGCTCACTTTAGCGATGGTTTTGTGTACTTCACGGCGTAGCGCTTTTTGCTCGCTGTTTAAGCTGGCCACATCCAGTTGTGCCACTGAGCCTTGAGCTTGGTGCTCATAGACTAAACGCCACAGGCGTTTAATAAAGCGCTGAGCGCCTTCCACACCGGCATCTGACCATTCCAGCGTCATGTCAGCGGGCGCGGCAAACATCATAAACAAACGCACGGTATCGGCGCCGTATTTATCAATCATAACTTGCGGGTCTATGCCGTTATTTTTTGACTTAGACATTTTAGTCATGCCGGTGTGCACTAAATCGTGGCCTTCGGAGTCTTGGGCTTTTTTAATGCGCCCTTTTTCATCGCGCTCAACGCTTACCTCTAAAGGACTTACCCAAGTGCGCGCGCCTTTGTCATCGGTATGGTAAAACGCATCGGCTAATACCATGCCTTGGCAAAGTAGGCGCTTAAAGGGCTCGTCGGAATTTACTAAGCCGGTATCGCGCAGTAATTTATGGAAAAAGCGTGAATATAATAAGTGCATACACGCATGCTCTATGCCGCCAATATATTGATCCACTGGCAGCCAATAGTTGGCTTTTTCAGAGTCGAGCATGGCGTTATCGCTGTGCGGGCTACAATAGCGCGCGTAATACCAAGAAGACTCCATAAAAGTGTCAAAGGTATCGGTTTCGCGCAGTGCCGGCTGGCCATTATAAGTGGTTTTTGCCCACTCCGGATCCGCTTTAATGGGGCTTTGAATGCCATCCATCACCACATCTTCTGGCAACACCACCGGTAAGTCTGCTTCAGGCACTCCGACCACTGAGCCATCTTCTAAGTTCAGCATAGGGATAGGCGCCCCCCAATAACGCTGTCGGCTCACGCCCCAATCGCGCAGGCGATAGTTAACGGTACGTTGACCGAGATTTTTCTCGATTAAGGTATCGGCGATAGCATCAAAGGCCGCTGCAAAGTCTAAGCCATCAAAGGAGCCTGAGTTAAACAGGATGCCATGCTCGGTATAGGCTTCTTTGGTGATGTCGAGCTCGCTACCGTCCTCAGGCTTAATAACCGGGATAATGTCTAAGCCATATTGTTTGGCAAATTCATAATCGCGTTCATCATGAGCCGGTACTGACATTACGGCACCTGAGCCATAATCCATTAACACAAAGTTGGCTACCCAAATAGGGACTTGCTTACCCGTTAGCGGATGGATGGCATATAACCCTGTGGCCATGCCTTTTTTGTCCATGGTCGCTACATCTGCTTCAGCCACTTTACTGTTGTGCTTGCACTCTTCAATAAAGGCCGCGAGCGCTGGGTTATTGGCTGTGGCTTGCTCGGCGAGCGGGTGACCTGCGGCAATGCCTACATAAGTAACGCCAAACAGAGTGTCGGGGCGAGTGGTATACACTTCAAATGATTGAGCTTGCACGGGCGCTTGGTCGGCTACGGCAAAGCGTAAGGTGACGCCTTCACTGCGGCCAATCCAGTTACGCTGCATGGCCTTAACTTGCTCGGGCCATTCATCTAAATTATCTAGCTCGCTGAGTAATTCATCGGCATAGTCGGTAATTTTAATAAACCACTGTGGAATTTCTTTGCGCTCCACCGGCGAGTCACAGCGCCAGCAGCAGCCGTCATTAACTTGCTCATTGGCTAATACGGTTTCGTCATTAGGACACCAGTTGACCGATGAGGTTTTCTTATACACTAAACCTTGCTCATAAAGCTTAGTAAAAAACCACTGCTCCCAGCGATAGTATTCTGGGTCACAGGTAGCAAACTCTCGGCTCCAATCATAACCAAAGCCTAAGCGCTTCAACTGGTTTTTCATGTAGTCGATATTTTCATAGGTCCAAGGTGCGGGTGCCGTCTTATTATTAATAGCGGCGTTCTCTGCTGGCAAGCCAAAAGCATCCCAACCTATGGGTTGCATAACATTTTTACCTTGCAGGCGTTGATAACGCGAGATAACGTCACCTATGGTGTAGTTACGTACATGCCCCATGTGCAGTCGGCCAGAAGGATAAGGAAACATAGAGAGGCAATAGAATTTCTCTTTATCTGCTTGTTCTGTAGCCTTAAAGGTCTGCTGTTCTGCCCATAGCTCTTGTACTTTGGGCTCAATGTTTTGGGGAATGTATTGCTCTTGCATTAGGGACATCCGGATCTGAGAAATGGGTGATAAACCACGGCGAAATATCGACATAGAATACCCTAGGGGGGAAAGGCAACAATAGCCGCCCTTAGTGCTTATCATCTTAAGGGAGAAAGCAGATGGATAATCAAGATCATAAAAAGAAAAAAGGCTATGACCAGTTTGTTGCTGAGCTAAGAAAGCGCTGGCAAGAAAATGAAGATGCCAGCATTAAAGAATTAGTAGATAAGACCCGCGCCTATATGGAAGCGGCCAGTGATTTAACTAAAGACGAAATTGCCTTGATCTCCGAATACGTTAAGCGTGATTTGGTTGAGTTAGAAGTCAGTGGGGAAGACTTTAGAGATAGCCTTTATTATCAACGCATTAAAGAAACCGTATGGGGCTGGTTGTCCGATATTACCGACCAAAGCCAATTAGAGTGGCAGGAGCTGGCTACCGAGCTGACTAATCACGGTGAGTATCATGCCGGCGAGGTAGTGGGTCCTGGGCGCTTTGATTGCACCTTGTGTGCGCACTCTCATGAAGTGACGCACCCTGAAGTACTCACCACGTGTTTAGAGTGCAATCACGACTGCTTTATTCGCCGACCGTTAGCGCTCTGACAGACAGCCGTACGTGATACGCCGTACGCTACCCATTAAAGCAAAAAACACCGAGTCGATAAGACTCGGTGTTTTTTCGTGCCGCGTTCAGCGTTAACTTCTGGCTCTGGTGCGTAGGTTTTCTTGAGCGGCAAGACGCTGCTGATGTCCGTAGTATTGGCGCCGACCTTGAGTAATTCCCACTAAGGCGCTAATTAATAACCACGCCATTAAGGGCGCACTTCCAAAGCTGGCATAGGGAGTAAGCCCTGTGGTGCCCATCACTTTAGCCTGTAATACGCCCATGGTAAATTGCGGGTATTGAGCCTGAATTTGGCCTTTTTCATCGGTAACTAAAGTGACGCCATTATTGGTAGCCCGGATCAGCGGGCGGCCTAATTCTAGAGCGCGCATGCGCGCAATTTGTTGATGCTGCCAAGGGCCAATTGATTGCCCAAACCAGGTATCGTTAGACACGGTAAGCAAGTAATCGGTGTCGGGTTTGGTGTTGGCGCGCACTAAGCCCGGAAAGGCCACTTCATAACAAATAGCCACACTTAATTGCTGCCCTGCCACGCTTAAGTCAGGCTGGCCGGCTTGCCCTTTAGCAAAAGAAGACATTGGTAAGTTAAAAAATGGTGCTAATGGTCGTAATAAATCGCCAAAGGGCACAAACTCACCAATGGGCACTAGGTGCTGTTTATAGTAGCGATTGCTGTGCTCTAATTGATAAGGAATGGCGTTTTTACCCAAAGTGATGACCGAGTTATAAGTTTCACCAGAGTCGGGTTGTGACACTAAACCGGTAATCAAACTTTGGCCACGTTCACGCATTAGGCGATCCACTTGTTGTAGCCAAGGCGCTAATTCTTGTTCACTACTGGGCAGCGCTGATTCTGGCCAGATCACCACATCTGCATCGCGCAGCGGTAACGTGAGGTTAATATAGCGCTGTAAGCTTTGCTCTAAATGTCCTGGGATCCATTTTAGCGATTGTTCGATATTGCCCTGTACCAGCGCAAAGCGACTTTCTTGGGTAGGCGTTACCCAAGAAAGTGAGCTGGCGCCAACGGCTAAACCCCATAACACTAAGGTGGCGACACTTGGCCACCAGCGAAAGTGGCGTTGCAGTAATAACCACACGCTGGCTGCAGAGAAGATAAGCAGCCAACTAATGCCTTGTACGCCCGCCAGCGGTGCCAGTGCGGCTAAGGGACCATCGACTTGACTGTAACCAAACCATAACCACGGAAAACCGGTGAGTACCCAGCCGCGTAACCAATCGGCGGCAATTAAAAGGGCGGGTAATACTAACAATGCGCGCCAGGCGCGTGCGGGCACTAAGCGCTGTGCCAACCAAATGGCAGCGGCGGTATATAAGCTTAAATAAGCGGCTAATAAAGCCACCAATAAAAAAGCCACCCATAAGGGGATCCCGCCAAACAGCGTCATGCTGTTATGGATCCACCACAAGCCATATAGGTAAAAACCAAAGGCCCAGATAAAGGCGCGCTTAGCGGCTAATTTGGGTGCTAAGTTTTGGGTACTGGCATACAAGCCAAACAAAGACACCAGTGCCAATGGCCAGTAATCAAAAGGACTAAAAGCAAATACCCCTATTACCCCACTTAATAGGGCAATGAGGCTGGGTAAAAAATGGCGCACGGTTATAAAGTATCCGAAGTAGCTGAGTCCTGGGTAGCGGGCAGCTTAACCTGTAATTGCAGCAAACGTCGACGATCCGCGTGGGCCACCTTGAAGATAAAGCCATTAATTTCCAGTTGTTCTCCTTTAGCAGGTAAGTGGCCAAAGGCGTGCATCACAAGCCCACCTACTGTGTCTGCCTCTTCATCACTAAAGTCGGTATTAAAAAACTCGTTAAAGTCTTCGATATCGGTGAGGGCGGCGACTGAATAGACGCGCGACGTAATTTGTCGGATTTCTTCACTTTCCTCGGCATCAAATTCATCTTCAATGTCGCCAACAATCAATTCTAAAATATCTTCAATGGTCACCAGCCCTGATACACCGCCAAACTCATCGACGACGATGGCCATGTGATAACGCTCTTGGCGAAATTCTTTTAGCAGCTTATCTAGGCGCTTACTTTCTGGTACCACCACAGCGGGGCGTAATATTTTATCGATAGCGAAAGTATCGTCGTTTAGCGAAAAACCGTATTGCAGCAGATCTTTTGCTAACAAAATGCCTTCTATGTGGTCTTTATCTTCATTAACCACCGGAAAGCGTGAGTGCGTAGACTCAATAATCATGGGCAAAAATGACGACACCGGTTGGGACTTTTCCACCGTGACCATCTGTGAGCGGGGGATCATAATATCGCGTACTCTTAACTCGCTAACCTCGAGTACGCCTTCAATCATGTCTTTGGTGTCTTGATCGATCAGCTCACGCTGACTGGCTTCCATGATCACTTCTACTAACTCTTCACGATTCTTCGGTTCGCCCTGAAAAAGTTGGCCTAGTTTTTCTAGCCAGTTTTTCTTAGCGGACGAACCGTGTTCTGAGTTCGAATTATCGTCGCTCATTGACCTAATTTAACCTTCATCATCTAAATAGGGATTGGCATAGCCAAGGCTTGCCAAGATGGCAATTTCTTTTGCTTCCATTATCTCGGCTTCATCATCTTTAATATGGTCAAAGCCCAGTAAATGCAAGCAGCCGTGTACCACTATGTGCGCCCAGTGGGCGTTAAGCGACTTAGCTTGGTCTTGTGCTTCTTGCTCTACCACTTGGCGACACACCACTAAATCACCCAGTAACGGGATATTAATCCCTGGTGGTGCTACAAACGGAAAAGATAGCACATTGGTGGGCTTATCTTTAGCGCGATAATCAAGATTGAGTTGCTGGCTCTCGGCTTCGTCCACGATGCGCAAGGTCACTTCTGCTTCATCACGCTCGTCTTTTAGGGCCGCTTGCATCCACTGTAAAATATCTGCTTCTCGGGGCAGAGTGGGTGAGGGGGCGGTCGCGATTTGTAAGTCTAACCACAGTTTCATGACTGACCCTCATCGTGACTTCGCTGTTGATTATCAAATAGCTCATAGGCGCGAACTATACGAGCCACGACGGGATGGCGCACCACATCTTCGGCTTCAAAAAAGTTAAATGACAAGCCTTCAACGCCGTCTAATACTTCCATTGCATGGCGCAGGCCAGATTTAGCATTGCGCGGTAAGTCGACTTGAGTAATATCACCGGTTACTACGGCGCGCGAGTTAAAGCCGATGCGCGTTAAAAACATCTTCATTTGCTCGAGCGTAGTATTTTGACTTTCATCGAGAATAATAAATGCATCATTTAGGGTGCGCCCACGCATATAGGCTAATGGCGCCACTTCAATTACATTGCGCTCAATGAGTTTTTCTACTTGCTCAAAGCCAAGCATTTCAAATAATGCATCATAAAGTGGGCGCAAATAAGGATCTACTTTTTGACTAAGATCCCCTGGCAAAAAGCCCAGCTTTTCACCGGCCTCTACCGCGGGGCGAGTTAATAAGATCCTGCGCACTTCTTGGCGCTCTAGGGCATCTACCGCCGCCGCCACTGCCAAATAAGTTTTACCTGTGCCCGCCGGACCAATGCCAAAGGTAATATCATGGCTTAACATGTGCGCAATATAATTAGCTTGGTTAGGGCTGCGCGGTTTAATTAAGCCGCGCTTAGTTTTAATGGTGAGTGCTTTGTCATAGATATGATGGGCATCGGGGCGAATATCTTGCTCAAGAGTTTGGCTTTCTTGTATTAATAAGTGCACTAAATCTGGCGTAATATCAGGTACGCCTTGATCGCGAAGCGGTTGGGTTTGGACATATAAGTCTTTCAGTAATTCGCAGGCTATGTTTATCTGAGCGGGCTTACCCGCAATGCTAAAATGCTGATTATGATAATTGATGGCCACGCCTAAGCGGCGCTCGAGTTGTTTAATATTGTCATCTAGCGGGCCACATAGGCTAGCTAGGCGTGCGCCATCGGCAGGCTGCAATTCCAGTTCTACAGTCGTTGTCAAAATAACTCCTGTTATTTAAGCGTGAAGCGTAAGTGATAAATAGTAAAGAGGTAAAACCGTAAAGGCTGTACCACAAGATACAGCCTATTAGTGACGACATTGTGGGTGGGTACTTCATCTGCGTACCTTACCTCTCACGCCTCATTCCTTACCCTAATGTTAAGGTGTAAAAGTAGCCACGCCTATGTCATCGGCCACGCCATCGGGGCGGCGACTTAAAATACTCTTTGGCGAGGTTTGCACGCGCAAACCCATTTCAGTTTCATCACGGATAAATCTTCCGCGTAAGCTATTAGGGCGTGCTTCAATAATCTCTACATCGGCAAAGCCACCAATAGCGGTATGGGGGCCTTCAAAGTTTACTACTCTATTATTTTCAGTGCGCCCGCGTAATTCCATTGGATTTATCTTAGAGGGGCCTTCCACTAAAATACGCTGAGTGGTGCCCATCATTTGGCGACTGATTTGTTGCGCTTGATTATTAATTAGCGTTTGTAAGCGGGCTAAGCGCGCTTTTTTCTCTTCCATGGGCACATCATCGGGTAAATCTGCCGCCGGCGTGCCGGGGCGGGCGCTAAAGATAAAGCTATAGCTTAAATCAAAGCCTACGTCTTCGATAAGCTTCATGGTTTGTGCAAAATCTTCTTCATCTTCCCCAGGAAAACCAATAATAAAGTCAGAGCTAATGGTCACGTCTGGGCGGGCGGCGCGTAATTTACGGATCTTAGACTTATATTCAAGCGCGGTATGCGGGCGCTTCATTAGCGTCAAAATTCGGTCTGAGCCACTTTGTACAGGCAAGTGCAAAAAGCTAACCAATTCTGGCGTATCTTTATAGACTTCAATAATGTCATCGGTAAATTCAATAGGATGACTGGTGGTGTAGCGCACCCGATCAATGCCATCGATGGAGGCGACTAAGCGTAATAACTCGGCAAAGGTACAAATTTCTCCATCGTGAGTGTCACCACGATACCCATTCACGTTTTGGCCTAATAAATTAACTTCTCGCACCCCTTGGTCGGCGAGCTGGGCAATTTCGTAAAGCACATCGTCTAGAGGGCGACTGACTTCTTCGCCTCGGGTATAGGGTACGACGCAAAAAGAACAATATTTTGAGCAGCCTTCCATAATCGACACATAGGCGGTGGGTCCTTCGGCGCGCGGCTCAGGCAAATTGTCGAATTTTTCAATTTCAGGAAACGCCACATCCACTTGAGCACCATTGCCCTCAAGCACGGCTTTAATCATCGCCGGTAAACGATGCAGTGTTTGTGGGCCAAAGACGAGGTCCACATAGTGGGCGCGGGCGCGGATGGCTTCCCCTTCTTGAGACGCCACACAGCCGCCTACCCCTATCACCAGCTTTGGGTTGATCATTTTAAGAGGACGCCAGCGTCCGAGTTGATGAAAGACTTTTTCTTGGGCTTTTTCACGGATAGAGCAGGTATTAAGCAACAACACATCCGCTTCGGTAGGATCGTCGGTGAGCTCATAGCCGTGGGTGGCGTCGAGTAAATCAGCCATCTTAGATGAATCATATTCGTTCATCTGACAGCCCCAGGTTTTAATATGAAGTTTTTTGCTCATGGCACTCTTGAAATTACGGCCGATATGCCGGTAAAGGTATACGGCAAGGGACATGGGATCAGGCACCAAATTCTACTCCTTTCTCGCGCTAGTGACCAGATAATATCCAATAGACAGCGTAGGCCGAGCGTGGGATGCTGAGGCTTAATGAGCCATAAAATGAAGCGCTTTTACGCTAACATGGACAAAACATTCATGAGGTAAGCCATGGAACAATGTGATATTGCCATTATAGGTGGCGGTATGGTGGGGGCCTTAGCCGCGGCGTTATTAGCGCCCACTGGGTTGGCAATTCGCTTAATAGAAGCTAAACCAGCAGCCGAGTTTAGCGCCGAACAGCCTTTTGATTTACGCGTCTCTTCTTTAAGTGCGACTTCGGTGGCGTTATTAGAAAAAGCTCACGCTTGGCAAGCTATTCAAGCGATGCGTGCTTGGCCTTATCAGCGCTTAGCAGCGTATGAATGGCCAGGCTTTCATAGTGAGTTTAAGGCCGACTCCTTAGGCTGTGACCATTTAGGTTATATGGTGGAAAATCGCATTATTCAGCTAGGACTGTGGGCTGCGCTTAAATCGTATTCTAATGTGGTACTCGACTGCCCCAATGGCCTACAAGCGCTTCGCCAAGAACAAAGTGCCACCACCTTAACCTTAACGCATGGCCCGCAGTTACAAGCGCGCTTAGTGCTCGCCTGCGATGGGGCCGAGTCTATGACTCGCCAGCTAGCAGAGATAGGTATTAGCGCGTGGGATTATGGCCAGTCTTGCATGTTAATCACGATTGAAGCTGACCAGCTTGAGTCTGATATGACGTGGCAACAATTTACGCCGACCGGGCCGCGCGCTTTTTTACCCTTGGGGGCTCAGCAAGGCTGCTTAGTGTGGTATGACGATAAAGAGCGTATTGCAGCGCTGGCGCAACTTGATAACAATCGATTGGCAGAGCAAATAGCAGCCCATTTTCCAAAGCGTATGGGAAATTTTAGCGTACTAAATAAAGGCAGTTTCCCGCTGCGCCGTCGCCATGCGAATCATTATGTCAGCAGGCGGGTGGTGTTATTAGGAGATGCCGCTCATACCATTAATCCCTTAGCGGGGCAGGGCGTTAACTTAGGCTTTAAGGATGTAGCCGCGCTCGTAAAGCTGGTGAGCCAAGGCGTAGAGGCGCAATTAGATATTGGCGCCCCCGAGCGCTTAGCACGCTACCAGCGCGCTCGTCGCCCCGATAACCTGTTAATGCAAACGGCGATGGATGTGTGTTATCACACCTTTAGTAACGATATTTTACCCCTTAAATTATTTCGGAACCTAGGATTGGCGGCGGCACAGCGCAGCGGCCCTTTAAAAAATCGGGTAATGAAATATGCCATGGGGCTTTAAGGGCCGCGCCTTAGGTTAAACGCTACACGCTATGAGTAATAAGCCACCCTCACGGTCGGCTTATTACTTAATGGCGAGGCTAGCAAAATTCGGGTTTAGCCATAGCTACTAGATCACGCCTTGAGGCATTGAGCTGTTACTTCCGTAAGCCCAACGCTAGACAGCAAAAAGCCGACTCAAGAGTCGGCTTTTTTACTTAATATGGCTGGGGTACCAGGATTCGAACCTGGGAATGGCGAGATCAAAACCCGCTGCCTTACCGCTTGGCGATACCCCAATTTTTTATTACTCACTCAGTTACTGCTTAACCAGCGTTAAGCTAACTCAGTGTTATTTCCCCAGACTCATTAAGTTTATTGCACTTAATAACATCTTAAATATGGTGCGGAAGGCGAGACTTGAACTCGCACGCCTCTCGGCGCTAGAACCTAAATCTAGTGCGTCTACCAATTTCGCCACTCCCGCTAAAAAGTGGTGGCTATGGCGGGATTCGAACCTGCGACCCCATCATTATGAGTGATGTGCTCTAACCAACTGAGCTACATAGCCACTTCTGTAAACCGAGGCTAATATGCCTATTTTTCTTTTGAAAATCAAGGCTATTTTTAATCGATTTACATTGCAAATATTTATCTTTTTACAATAAATTCTTGTAACAAAGATGGCTGGGGTACCAGGATTCGAACCTGGGAATGGCGAGATCAAAACCCGCTGCCTTACCGCTTGGCGATACCCCAACAAAGATGGTTGATATTTATAGCATAAAATCAGCCATTTACAAATTTTTATCTTTTTACAAAGCGAACTCTGTAAGAAAGTGGCTGGGGTACCAGGATTCGAACCTGGGAATGGCGAGATCAAAACCCGCTGCCTTACCGCTTGGCGATACCCCAACTATGGTGGCTATGGCGGGATTCGAACCTGCGACCCCATCATTATGAGTGATGTGCTCTAACCAACTGAGCTACATAGCCACTGCTGTTCCTAATTTAATATGCAAGCGTTTGCCTAGACACATCTTGTTGGGAACGGGGCGCATTATGCGTACCCAAGTGATAAGCGTCAACCGCTTTTTAGACTTAAAAGACCTTATGGGGCTCGTTTGTCGATAAAGTAAACGCTTCGCCTGACTAATGAGCAAAATTAGCACCGAGCGCTTGGCGCTTAGCAAGATGAGCGGTGAGCTAAAAGTGTGCAGCAGAAAGAAGAGTAAAGATTAACGATTTTTTTGCCACGCACGAACAGGCAGCGCACGCAAATAGTAAGATGCGATAAGGGCCTAACCGCTTATTTATAGTAAAGGCGCTTCTCATTTAGGCTAGATGTTAGCTCTCACCCATAACGCGCTGTTTATTTTGTGCTTATCCTAGGTAAAAAGGGCGAGTGTCGTTACCAATCAAAGGCCTAAGTATTTTTGTAATAACTCATGATGTAAACGAAATAAAAAAGCACCGAACCTTATGGGAGCGGTGCTTTATTTTAGCTAGGCGTTGCTTTAAACGTTAAATAAGAAGTTCAATACGTCGCCGTCTTTCACCACATATTCTTTACCTTCGGCACGTTGTTTGCCGGCTTCTTTGGCGCCTTGCTCACCCTTAAAGGCAATAAAGTCGTCAAAGGCGATAGTTTGGGCGCGAATAAAGCCTTTTTCAAAGTCGGTATGAATTTTACCGGCCGCTTGGGGCGCGGTGGCACCCACGGGGATCGTCCAAGCACGAACTTCTTTTACACCGGCAGTAAAGTAGGTTTGTAAGTTCAGTAGCTCGTAACCGGCTCGGATCACGCGGTTAAGGCCAGGCTCTTCAATGCCTAAGTCGGTCATAAATTCCGCTGCTTCATCGGCATCTAGCTCGGCAATTTCCGACTCCATCTCGGCACATACGGGGACTACAATGGCGTTTTCGGCGGCGGCAATTTCGCGTACTTGATCCAAGTAAGGATTGTTTTCAAAGCCATCATCATTAACGTTAGCAATGTACATGGTGGGCTTAATGGTTAAGAAGTTTAAATAATCGATGGCTTCTTTCTCTTCTTTACTGAGCTCAACACTGCGCAGTACTTGGCCATTTTCTAATGCGGGTAACAATTTTTCTAAAACGCTCACTTCAAACTTAGCGTCTTTATCACCGCCTTTGGCTTTTTTACTGTTGCGCTGAATGGCCCGCTCACAGGTATCAAGATCCGCTAATGACAACTCAATATTAATGACTTCAATGTCGTCTTTAGGTGACACTTTACCGGCGACATGAATAATATTGTCGTTTTCAAAGCAGCGCACGACATGACCAATGGCATCGGTTTCTCGAATATTGGCTAAAAACTTATTGCCTAAGCCTTCTCCTTTAGACGCCCCTGCCACTAAGCCAGCGATATCTACAAACTCCATGGAGGTGGTTAAAATACGTTGCGGTTTTACGATCTCTGCCAGCGCATTTAGGCGATTATCTGGCACCGGAACGACGCCGGTATTAGGCTCTATGGTACAAAAAGGAAAGTTGGCCGCTTCAATGCCAGCTTTGGTAAGCGCGTTAAACAGAGTGGATTTACCGACGTTAGGTAAACCTACGATACCGCATTTAAAACCCATGATGTGTGTCCTGACTGTGATAACTAAAAGTAATGACTTTAAGATTGCTAAGCAAAAAGTTATGGAGTGGTGTCTGCATTAAAGGCATGCAGGCGATTCATCGCCTTATTAATGCCATCTTTAAATAAAATATCGGTACAACGGGCCGCTTCATCGACGGCGGCTTCTAATAAGCTGTGCTCAGGCGCCGGTGCTTTAGTAAGAACAAACCCCGCCACTTGAGATTTATGCCCTGGATGGCCAATGCCGATGCGCAGTCGATAAAAATCTTTATTATTGCCAAGGCTGCTTATCGAGTCGCGCAGGCCATTATGACCACCGTGGCCGCCGCCTTTTTTAAAACGCACGGTCCCAGGGTTGAGATCTAATTCATCATGGGCGATTAAGATCGCCTCGGGCTCAATTTGATAAAAATTGGCCATGGCGCCGACGGCTTTCCCTGATAAATTCATAAAGGTGGCCGGTACTAATAGCCGTACATCTTGGCCTTCAATGCGCGCGCGCGCTGTCCAACCAAAAAACTTGGCTTCTTCTTTAAGCGTGATACCGTGCATGCGTGCCAATTCGGCCACATACCAAACGCCAGCGTTATGGCGAGTTTGTGCGTATTCTGGCCCCGGATTACCGAGCCCAACAATGAGTTTGATAGGGGTCATATGCTAACTTGGCCGTGAAAAATTACGCCACATTCTAATTAAGAGCGCCAATAATGGCCACCTTAGTGGTAAGAAAGCGCCATAATAGCGCGAAAATGGCAGTAAAGAGAGAGTGCCAAGATTTTTAACGAAGGAATATGCATGTTTGAATTACTAGGCTGGGCATTGTTAGCTGGCGTTACGAATGCCTTAGCCGGTGGCGGTTTATTTTTTACGCTACCAGCTTTACTAGCACTTGGCGTGCCCAGTACTACGGCTGTAGCCACGGCCAACGTGGCCTCTTGGCCAGGTTATATCAGTGCCTTTTGGGGATTGCGCCGCCAATTAAGGGGCGCACCTATGGTGGCGCTCAGTGTTATTGGCATAGTGGGGGGGAGCTTAGGGGCCTTAGTGCTAGTGCAATTTGATGCCAGCCAATTTAATTATTGGGTACCTTGGCTGTTGCTTACCGTTAGCCTGTTATATGCCCGCCAACTACTAAGTAAAACCGGATTTGAAGGCCCATTAGTGCTGCGCCCATTAGCTTGGCCTTTGCTACTAAGTGGCAGTTTCTATGGCGGCTTTTTTGGTGGCGGCTTGGGCGTACTTTATATGTCCATTACGGGGCAGTTACGCATGGGCTCTAATTTAGAGCAACATGCTATTAAGCTTTATTTATCTCTGTTAGCCAGTGGCGCTACGATTGTGGTGTATTCGCTCTCAGGCTTAGTGTATTGGCAGGGTGGGCTAGTACTGGCACTGGGCTATTTGCTTGGCGGTAAATTAGGAGCGCAAGTATTAACTTGGGTCAATCCTAAGCTCTTAGCTTGGGGCATCGTCGCCTTTGGCATTGGCTTAAGCGGTTACTATTTTTTCAGGTTTTATAGTTAATTGGCCTCTTAAAAATTCCAGAATTTTTAACCCGCCGGTTTAGTCACTGGCCGTTATGCCGGGCTCGCCAACCCGCTGGTTTAGTCACTAGCCGTCATACCGGGCTTGCCCCGGTATCTCGTTTTTATCGTTAAGACCTAAGGCTAAAAGCCAGATCCTGGTTTTCATCAGGATGACGGCATAAAAAAGCCCCAGCCCCACGGCGTCATACGGGGCACGGCAACACGCCGGTTTTGGTTGTTGGCCGTCATAACGGGCTCGCCCCGGTATCTCGCACTTTTCTTTTTTCCTTTAAACCTAAGAGCAGGGCGATGTCCGGATGTGCGGCACCTGACGGCATAAAAAAAAACCCGAACCTTTGCGGGTTCGGGGTTTTATTTCGCTAGGCGCTCGGCGCTATGTTTTGCAACTTAATGCTCAAACATCGCTGAGATAGACTCTTCGTTGCTAATGCGACGAATGGCTTCTGCCAGCATAGGTGACAGTGATAACTGCTTCACTTTGTCTAGGGATTTAATTTCTTCGCTTAGCGGCACAGAGTCGGTAATGATCACTTCATCAATCACTGAGTCTTTGATGTTTTGATAAGCATTACCAGAGAACACGGCATGAGTGGCATAGGCGAATACGCGCTTAGCGCCACGCTCTTTCAGTGCTTCTGCAGCTTTGCACAAGGTGCCGCCGGTATCAATCATGTCATCGACAATCACACAATCGCGACCTTCAACATCACCAATAAGATTCATAACCTGAGAAACGTTGGCTCGAGGGCGGCGCTTATCGATAATGGCAATTTCAGTTTCATCTAGTAACTTAGCCACGGCGCGAGCGCGTACTACGCCACCAATGTCTGGTGATACAACTACGGCATCTTGCAGGTTTTTAGCCAACATATCTTCTAGTAGCACAGGTGTGCCAAATACATTGTCTACTGGCACATCAAAGAAGCCTTGAATTTGCTCGGCGTGCAAGTCAACGGTAAGCACGCGATCCACGCCCACACTCGATAAAAAGTCGGCGACTACCTTAGCGGTAATAGGCACACGAGAAGAGCGCACGCGTCTGTCTTGGCGAGCATAACCAAAGTAGGGGATAACGGCAGTAATTCGCCCAGCAGAGGCGCGGCGAAGCGCATCTACCATCACGATCAGTTCCATTAAATTATCGTTGGTTGGCGCACAGGTCGACTGGATGATAAACACATCGCCGCCCCGTACATTTTCGTTGATTTGCACACTGATCTCACCGTCACTAAAACGGCCAACATCGGCAGCACTCAGTTTAATAAACAAACGATCAGCGATACGTTGGGCGAGTTCCGGCGTAGCATTACCAGCAAACAGCTTCATGTCGGGCACGGTTGAAAACCTCGGGATTGTTTCATGGGTGGCGAGACTGGACGGGGCCGTGAACCCGTTATCACGAAATAAAATTTCGCTATCCAGCCCGTTTTGTAAATCTGGAGTATAAAAGTGCATCTTACAGGATGTTGAGTCAGATGACGCAAACGGCGAGATGGCGTAAGCCTTATCAACCTGTCGATCACACCTAACAGTCAATTAACCCTTGGAAACAAGAGCGAAAGTGGGCCCATCCCCAGTTTCTGGCATTGCTGTTGTGGCCATAGTTAACGCGCAAATTACCTTTAGCTCTTAGAGATTACCTAAGTGTTAAGCTAATTTGCGCTAACGTAACGAATTAACGCAACGCTAGGGCGCGAATTAATGGCGACTGATTACAGCCTTTCGCCACAAAACCTGACACGCCTGAAGGCGCCTTGGCTAATACTTGCTCTGCCGCCTGTTGAGTGTCAAAACTGGCGAAGATACAAGCACCTGTGCCCGTCATTCTTGGCGGCGCATATTCTACCAACCAGCCAAGGAGCTTGGCAACCTCGGGGTGGCGTTTTTTAACCAATGGCTCGCAATCATTGCGCCACTTCCCCTGTGGATGACTGCCACTTAACCAGTCTGCTAGGGCAAGTTTTGGACTATTGCGAATAAGCTCAGGCTCGTTAAAAATACCGGCCGTGGAGATGGAAATGTCTGGCCAAAGGATTAAATACCAAGGCTCAGCAGGAGCCACCGCAGTGAGCTGCTCGCCCACGCCCTCGGCAAAGGCGGCAAAGCCGTGCACAAATACCGGCACATCTGCGCCTAAGCGCAAGCCAAGCTCGGCTAATGCAGCGCGCGTTAACCCTAGCTGCCAAAGGTGATTTAGAGCCAATAAGGTAGTGGCGGCATCACTGGAGCCACCGCCTAAGCCACCGCCCATGGGTAAGCGCTTAGTTAGCTTAATCTGCGCGCCTTGTTGAGTGTGAGTGTGAGCTTGTAATAAACGAGCGGCTTTTATAATTAAATTTTGCTCAGGCTCAATATCGGCAGGGCCATCGATTAAGCTCAGCTGTCCTTGGGGTGCCAAGCTAAAGCTTAAGGTATCGCCAAAGTCGACAAACTGAAACAAGGTTTGTAATAAGTGATAACCGTCGGCACGCTGACCGGTAATGGTTAAAAATAAATTTAATTTAGCGGGCGCGGGAAGCACTAGCATGAGTAACTCTCTTAATCATAGAGGTATGAATAGCGCAATACATTTATGCTGAGCGTTGTAAGTACAACCTCAACTCTAAAACACCGCGCCACTGAGCAATAAAGATAAGAGTGACCTTCGCTAAGAGAAAAACCTTATCAATTAAGGCTTAGTGAATAGTAGTGAGTCACGCTATTTCAGTTGCCACTGGCTAATGGCGAGTCGTAATTGAGTGTCATCATGACTTAAATTCAGACGGCTTGGCAGCCACAAGCCATCAATTTGGGTATAGCCTAAATATTCTAATTCCCAGCCATGAGCTTGAATGGTCTTAGGGCGTTGATGCTCATCATAAATAACGGTATCGCCTGCTCCTGGTAGCCCTTTAATCCAATAAGCCAATTGTTCTACTGGTAAATTCCAGCCGGTGAGTTGCTGCACTAAGTCACGGGCATTTTGAGCCTGATGCACTTGGCCTTTACTGTCGGTTAATTGCACTCGTTGTCCGGTGCGGCTTAAGTCAAACACGCGCTTGCCCACGACATTGGTTAAGTTCATGCGATAATCTTGGCTGTTTTGTCGCCAAAATAAACTTAAACTGCCTCTTTCATCGGGAGTAACGATGCCAAGCTTGGCGCTAAGTTGCCAATCTTGCAGTTGTGATAACGTTTTTTGTTGTGCTTGCCAAGAGCCAGCGGGCGCTTGCTCAGCCTTGTAGGCACAGCCTGTTAGCCATAATAGCGTGAACATTATCAGTAGATTGCGCACGTTTAATCCTCAATAAAAAATGAAAGCTAAGTATAAGGGTAAGCGTCTCAGCTTTTAAAGGCTTAGTGTTTCTCGTACAATACTCGGCTACTTGAAAGATGTAACGAGCCGCATACAACCCTCATGAGCCTGTTGGTACTGGGAATTAATCATAAGACAGCATCCGTCGCACTACGCGAGCGAGTTGCATTTGGTCCTGAAGTGGCTCCTAGAGCCCTACAGGAGCTCATGTGTACCCAAGGCGTAGGTGAGGCGGTGATACTGTCAACCTGTAATCGCACGGAACTCTATTGTAGCTTAGAGCCGGAAGGTGATAGCCATTTGGTGCGTATGTGGCTGCAAAATTTTCATCAATTAGATGAAAATGAGCTCAATAGCTGCTTATACCAATATCACGGTGAAGAAGCGGTGCGCCATTTAATGCGTGTCTCCTGTGGTCTGGACTCTTTAGTCTTGGGTGAGCCACAAATTTTGGGGCAAATGAAGCTGGCTTATACCCAGTCGCAAAAAGTGGGTAGCCTTAAAGGCACGCTAGATCGCATGTTCCAAAAAACCTTTTCTGTGGCGAAACGGGTGCGCACCGAAACCGAAATTGGTGCCAGTGCCGTGTCGGTGGCATTTGCCGCGGTGAGTTTAGCTAAGCGCATTTTCTCCGACTTAAGTCACACCAAGGTGCTATTAGTTGGGGCTGGTGAAACCATTGAGCTGGTGGCGCGACATTTAAAAGAACAAGCAGTCAGTCAGATGATGGTCGCCAACCGTACCTTGGAGCGTGCGCAAAACTTAGCCCAAGAGTTTGATGCCAAGATCATGACGCTCGAGCAAATACCCGATTATTTACCGCAAGCGGACATAGTGATCAGCTCCACCGCCAGTCCTTTACCCATTATTGGTAAAGGCTTAGTGGAGCGCGCCTTAAAAGCACGGCGCCAACAGCCGATTTTATTGGTCGATATTGCCGTGCCCAGAGACATTGAGCCAGAAGTGGATGAGCTAAACGACGCCTACTTATATACGGTGGACGATCTGCAAGGCATTATTGAGCAAAATATGGCCACTCGCCAACAAGCGGCTAATCAGGCAGAGATCATCATTGAAGAAGAGCGTGACAACTTTATGGCCTGGTATCGCTCGCTTGAGTCGGTCAAACTCATTCAAGATTATCGCGGTCATGCAGAGCAGGTATGCCAACAAGAATTATTATTAGCGCTGCAAGCACTTGCCCAAGGCAAAGATAGCCAACAAGTGCTGCAGCGTTTAGCACGCCGCCTCACCAATAAATTGATCCACACGCCCACTCAGGCACTCAACCAAGCGGGTAAAGACGGCAATCAAGACTTGCTAACCGTGCTTGCCCATAATTTAAAACTTGGCCAACACTGATTGCGCCACGGCGAGAATTCATGAATAAATCCATATTAAGAAAGCTAGAAGGCTTACAAGAGCGCCATGAGGAAATTCAAGCACTGTTAAGTGAAGCCTCGGTGATCAGCGATCAAGAGCAATATCGCACCCTCACTAAAGAATACGCCCAGTTAGAAGATGTGGTGGCTTGTTATGTTAACTACTGCCAAGCACAAGCCGACTTAGCGGCCGCACAAGAAATGCTCGCCGAAGATGATGAAGAAATGCGCGAGATGGCAGAAGAAGAAATGGCCACCGCCAAAGAAACCATTGCGGAGCTTAGCCACCAGCTGCAAATTTTATTACTGCCAAAAGATCCTAATGACGATAATAACTGTTTCTTAGAGCTGCGCGCCGGTGCCGGTGGCGATGAAGCGGCCATTTTTGCGGGCGACTTATTTCGCATGTACAGCAAATATGCCGAGCAACAGCGCTGGCAAATTGAAATTGTGAGCGTTCATGAAGGTGAGCATGGCGGCTTTAAAGAACTTATCGCTCATATTAGTGGCACCGGCGTATACGGTAAGATGAAGTTTGAGTCCGGTGGGCATCGGGTGCAGCGCGTACCCGAAACCGAGTCTCAAGGACGGGTGCACACCTCTGCTTGTACTGTGGCTATCATGGCAGAAATTCCTGAAGCCGAAGCCATTGTCATTAATCCTGCGGATATTCGCGTGGACACCTTTCGTGCCTCGGGTGCTGGTGGTCAGCACGTAAACAAAACTGACTCTGCCATTCGTATTACGCACTTACCCACCGGCTTAGTGGTAGAGTGCCAAGATGGGCGCTCGCAACATAAAAACCGGGCCCAGGCGATGAAGGTATTAAACTCGCGTCTTGCTCAGCGTGAAGAAGATATTCGCCACGCCGCCGAGCAAGATGTGCGCCGTAATTTATTAAGTACCGGTGATCGCTCCGATCGCATTCGTACCTATAACTACCCGCAAGGGCGAGTATCGGATCACCGCATTAACTTAACGCTCTATCGCTTACATGAAGTGTTAGAAGGCAACCTAGATATGCTGACCCAGCCTATCTTGCAAGAGCATCAAGCCGATATGCTGGCGGCTTTGTCTGAGTCTTAATGGTGATGAGTGTATGACGTTAGCGCAATGGCGACATCGACTGCGTGAGCAGCTAACAAACTCGGACACTGCAGCGCTCGATGCCGACTTATTATTGTGTCATGTGCTAGCAAAACCTCGGCATTTCTTACTCAGTTGGCCAGAGTATCAACTCACAGCAGCGCAGCTAAGTGAGTTAACAGCCTTAGTCACTCGCCGCAAGCTTGGCGAGCCTATTGCGCATTTAACGAAAGAGCGGGGCTTTTGGACTTTATTACTCGAAGTTTCCGCCGATACCTTAATACCTCGCCCCGACACCGAGCTTATGATTGAAGCGGCGCTCGAGTTGCTGCCAAATAGCCCAGCCAAACTGGTGGACTTAGGCACCGGCACCGGCGCGATTGCCTTAGCGCTTAAAAGTGAACGGCCTCACGATTGCGTGATGGCGGTGGAGTTTAATGCCAATGCCGTGGCATTAGCAAAGCGCAATAGCGCGCGTCTTGGGCTAGATATTGAAGTGCACCATGGCAGTTGGTTTGAGCCGCTAGCGGGAATGACCTTTGATATGATCTTATCTAATCCCCCTTATATTGACGTAACAGATCCTCATTTAGAGCAAGGCGATCTGCGCTTTGAGCCGGCTTCTGCGTTAGTGGCGCCGCAGGCGGGGCTGGCAGATTTAGTGCATCTTATTCGCCAAGCTCCCCATTATTTAACAGCACAAGGCTGGCTGTTGCTAGAGCACGGCTGGCAACAAGGGGCACAAGTGCGCGATTACTGCACCCAACACGGTTATCAAAGCGTACAAACGCGGTGTGATTATGGCGGTAATGAGCGTATCACCTTGGCTCAGTGGTCTGGGAGGCTGCATGTCTAACAAGTACAACATTGACGATAATTTATTTTTTGATATTGAATTAGAAGATAGTCTGCAAGATGAGGACAACGACGCTGAGCCTATGGTTATTACCGCTAAGCGTCGGCTCGCAACTCTTGATGAGCAGAGCAGCACCAGCGAAGCGCATCGCTGTGAAATAAACGAAATGATAGCTGCGAATGCGCGCATGCTTAATAGCCAAGTGAGCAGAAGCTGGCAAGTGGATGCGCTACCGAGCTTAATGACCATGGCGCTCGATATTGTAGAAAGCTTATATGGCCTCCCCGCGCGTACGCGTGCCCAACATGACTTAGCCCAATTGGAAGCCGAGCTTGCCAGCTATATGGCACAAGATAGTGAAGGCATGTTGCCCAGCCAACAACTGTTGGCCGCCTTATATGGCCCCATGGGCTTAGTGGGCGATTGGGAGCAATTTTTTGCGGTCGATAACTGCTTAATGGATCGTATTTTAAGCCGTCGGCGCGGTATTCCCGTGAGCATGGCGGTGTTATTGCTGCACTTATGTGAGCACTTTAATATTGAGGCCGAGGGCATTAACTTTCCAGGTCACTTTTTAGTGCGCGTATTTGATGAATTAACGGCCAAAGACTCATTAGAAAAAAGTGCTGAGATCAACCTAGAGCGCTGTGCCGCCAGCCAGATTATTGATCCTTTTAGTGGCCAGCGCTTAAGTCATCACCATATTGAGTTATTGCTGCGCGGGGCGCGTGGCAACTTAGCTAAATTAAGTGCTAAGCACTTAGTGGCAGCTGAGCCGCTAGATATTATTTTGCGCCTTCTCGATGTCACTAAAGCATCGTTTATTCATCATAAACATTTTCGCCATGCGCTGATGTGCAGCCAGTTGCTAATTTCATTGCGCCCCGACTGTCCCTTAGAGCGCCGCGATCGGGGCTTTTTATATGAACAGCTCGAGTGTCATCAACTAGCCAGCGAAGACTTTGAATATTTTATTGAACAATGCCCAGACGATCCGCTGGCGGATGTATTACAAGTACAAGCCTTGGCATTGGACTTGCTCGCCCCTGTCCTTCATTAGGAGCCGTGATGAAAACCGTTCATATTAATCAGATCCCTGTGGCTAACGATAAACCCTTTGTGTTATTTGGGGGCATTAACGTTTTAGAGTCGCGCGACCTTGCCCTAAAAAGCTGTGAGCACTTTGTACAGATCACCGAAAAGCTCGGCATTCCTTATGTCTTTAAAGCCAGCTGGGATAAAGCCAATCGCTCTTCTATTTATTCTTATCGCGGCCCAGGCTTAGAAGAGGGCATGAAGCTTTTGCAAGAAGTGAAAGATACTTTTAAGGTGTCGATTATTACCGACTTGCATGAACCCTATCAGGCCCCCATTGTGGCTGAAGTGGCCGATGTCATTCAACTGCCGGCTTTTTTAGCTCGCCAAACTGACTTAGTGGAAGCCATGGCAAAAACAGGGCGGGTGATTAATATTAAAAAACCGCAGTTTTTAAGCCCAGGACAGATGAAAAATATCGTTGATAAGTTTATTGAATGCGGTAATGAGCAACTCTTGCTGTGCGAGCGAGGCGCAAACTTTGGTTACGATAATTTAGTGGTGGATATGCTGGGCTTTGGCGTAATGAAAAAAGCCAGCCAAGGGGCGCCGATTATTTTTGATGTTACGCACGCTTTACAGTGTCGAGATCCGCTCGGCGAAGCCTCTGGCGGGCGGCGTGAGCAAATTGTTGATCTGGCTCGTGCCGGCTTGGCTACCGGAGTGGCAGGGTTATTTTTAGAAGCTCACCCTGATCCCGCTAATGCAAAATGTGATGGCCCCAGTGCCTTACCGCTGGCCAAGCTTGAGCCTTTTTTAGCGCAGCTTAAGGCCTTAGATGACTTAATCAAAAGCTTTGCGCTGCTAGATACGGCGAACTGAGCGCGTTTGCTAAAATAAAACCCCGAGCCTGATTGCAGGCGCGGGGTTTTTTTGTAGCGTATCCTGATGAAAATTAGGATCTGGTGTTAGTCTTTAGCCCTTAACCATCACTGCGAGATACCGGAGCAAGTCCGGCATGACGGCCCATAACTAAGAGCAGCGTCCAGCATCAAGCTAAAATAAAAAGCACCGAGCTCAAACTCGGTGCTTTTTTGTCGTCATCCTGATGAAAATCAGGATCTGGTGTTAGTCTTTATCTCTTAATAATAAAGCCGCTTAAGAGTTTTTAGCAGTCAATGTGACTTTTAGCTTAGGGCGATGCGCCGTGGGTTCATTATAGAGATCATCCTTAAAGAGCGCTTTATTGACCACCAAATCCAGTGGTGCAAAATCATCCACGTTAATGGTCTGTAAGCGGCTAGTTTCGGCTTTGCTTAATATGGCTGCTTGTTCTTGAGTAATAATTTCTGCGCTTAGGGCTTCTTCGCCTAGCTTATCTAAACCGGTGAAGGGGCGCCGCCCCAGCACATCCACTATTTTATTATAAATAGGCTCTGCTTGTTCAATATCCAGTAAGGCCTGCTCTAGCATGCCCAGCGGATTGCTTGCCTCAGGCGTAAGGTATAAATCTTTCGCCAGTGCATCGCGCACCCCACCGGTATTTTGTAGTGAACGCGCTACGACTTTATCTAAGCGATCCGAGGGTGCCATTAAACGCGGGCCCCAGGGCATAATGATCACATCCAATAATAGCGCGGTTAAGCGTGAAGGAAAGTTGTCTAATAATCCTAGCATTGCGCTTTGCGCCTGATATAAGCCATCTTGGCAAGCCCAGTGTACCAAAGGTAAGAGCGCCTCAGGGCGGCCTTCATCATTAAAGCGCTTTAAGGTGGCGGACACTAAATAAAGCTGACTTAAGATATCGCCAAGCCGCGCCGAGAGTCGCTCTTTTCGTTTAAGCTCGCCACCTAAGGTAGCCATAGAAATATCAGATAATAGGCTTAAGTTGGCGCTTAAGCGGTTCATATGGCGATAATAGGGGCGGTGGCATCCGTGACGGGACTCATGCTAAAGCGAGCATTAGTGAGGCCTAACCATAAACTGGCCACCAGGTTGCTAATAGCAAAGCCAATATGACCAAACACAGCGGCATCAAATTGGCGCAGTGCGCTCTGCGGGTCGGGGACTTGTGCTGCTAACATTTCTTTTAATACAAAAGGGTGGCAACGAATAGCGCCTTGGCCGTAGATGATCATAGAGCGCGTTAAAATATTTGCGCCTTCGACTGTGATGGCGATGGGAGCGCCTTGGTAGCCACGGGCTAAATAGTTATTAGGCCCTAAACAAATGCCTTTGCCGCCATGAATATCCATAGCATCAATTAAACATTGCTGACTGCGATGAGTAAGATGGTATTTCACAATGGCTGAAATTACTGAGGGTTTTTCACCCATATCTATGCCGGTGACGGTGAGCTGACTTGCCGCATCAGAAAGATAGGCATTACCGCCAAGGCGTGCCAAGGGTTCTTCAATCCCCTCCATCTTGCCAATAGGAATACGAAACTGGCGACGAATTCGACTATAAGCGCCCGATGCTAATGCAGACAGACGAGTGCCAGCAGTGGCGGTAGAGGGAAGAGTGATGCCACGCCCCACCGATAGACACTCTGACAACATGCGCCATCCTTGTCCGGCCATCTCGGGCCCGCCAATAATAAAGCTTAAGGGCACAAAGACATTTTGACCTTGGGTTGGGCCGTTTTGAAAAGGCACGTTCAGCGGAAAATGGCGCCGGCCAATGGTAATGCCGGCTAAGTCGGTAGGAATTAAGGCACAAGTAATGCCTAAGTTTGGCTTATTACCCAATAAGGCATCTGGGTCTTGTAGCTTAAAAGCCAAGCCTAGTACGGTAGCAATAGGCGCGAGCGTAATATAGCGTTTATTCCATGTTAAGCGCATACCAAGCACTTGCTCGCCTTGCCATTCCCCTTTACAAATAATGCCCACATCGGGAATTGCGCCGGCATCAGAGCCTGCTTCAGGGCCGGTGAGCGCAAAACAGGGAATTTCTTCTCCCGCTGCTAGACGGGGTAAATAATAATCTTTTTGGGCTGTGGTGCCATAGTGCTGCAATAGCTCACCCGGCCCAAGGGAGTTGGGCACACCTACCGTAGAAGCTAACACGGCGCTGGTGGTACAGAGTTTTTGTAATACCCGAGACTGAGCATAAGCAGAGAATTCTAAGCCGCCATATTGTTTTTTAATGATCATGGCAAAAAACTTATGCTCTTTTAAATAGGCCCACACCTCGGGTGATAAGTCGGCTAATTCATGAGTGACTTGCCAGTCGTTGGTCATGCGGCAAACTTCGGCCACCGGCCCATCTAAGAACGCTTGTTCTTCTTCGCTAAGCTTAGGTTTTGGAAAAGCGTGCAACCGCTCCCAGTTTGGTTTGCCTGCAAATAGCTCAGCTTCCCACCAGACGGTGCCGGCTTCTATGGCCTCACGCTCGGTTCTCGACATTTGGGGCATAATGCGCTTATACAGTCGAAACATAGGCGCACTGAGTAGAGAGGTGCGCAGCGCTAAGATATTAATAAGGGCGGCCACCAGCACAAAGATAAGCCAGCTTGCGGGGCCTACTTCACCCCATAAGGTGCCAGCGATTAAGATGACAGCGGTGGTAATAGTAAAAGTGCCTAACGGCGCGCGGCGATAGGCCAACACTCCCCAAGCAAGCAAGAGCAGTAGTAGGGTTATCATCAAACACTCCTTTGGCAGGGAATTATGTAAAGTCAGGTCAGACCTGTATGTGATTAGTTGTAAGGTATACAAATGTTTAAATCAAGTAATGAAAAAGTTAACGGCGTTACTTAGCTACTGTTATTAATTAAGTGAACTGTGAATGGTGCGCCTTCTCAAGGCACCACGGCGCTGGGCGCTTGGCGTAATCTATGCCAAAATAGATTTTTTGTGAGTGAGAGGCAATTCCATGTATCAGAGTCTGATCCGCAACGAACTGATAGAAGCGAGTGAGGTGCTACAGCGCTTCTTAGCCGATGACAATAATTTAGCGGCAATTGAGCAGGCTGCTAAGTTATTGGCTGAGCGTTTTAAGGCCGGCTCAAAAGTATTGTCTTGTGGTAATGGCGGCTCTCACTGTGATGCCATGCACTTTGCCGAAGAATTAACGGGGCGCTATCGAGAAAATCGCCCTGGCTATGCGGCCATTGCCATCTCAGATCCTAGCCATATTTCTTGTGTGGCCAATGATTTTGGTTTTGAATTTGTCTTTTCACGCTATTTAGAAGCCGTGGGTCAGCCAGGGGATGTGCTGTTTGGTTTATCTACTAGCGGTAATTCAGCCAATATTATTAATGCGATTACTGCTGCTAAGGCGAAGGGCATTAAAGTTATCGCACTCACTGGTAAAGATGGCGGCAAGATGGCGGGTCTGGCAGACATTGAAATCCGAGTTCCTCATTTTGGTTATGCAGATCGTATCCAAGAAGTGCACATTAAGATTATTCATATTTTGATCCAATTAATTGAAAAAGAAATGGAGCAAGCGTAACTATTATGTGTGAACTGCTAGGGATGAGCGCGAATGTGCCCACGGATATTTGTTTTAGCTTTACCGGCCTAATTCAACGGGGCGGGCGCACCGGCCCCCATAAAGATGGCTGGGGCATCGTCTTTTACGAAGGTAAAGGCTTGCGCACCTTTAAGGATCCTAAGCCTTCTAGCCAGTCACGCATTGCTAAATTAGTACAAGAGTATCCCATTAAAAGCTGCTCTGTGATCAGTCATATTCGCCAAGCGAATCGCGGCGGCATTGCACTTGAAAACACTCATCCTTTTACTCGTGAATTGTGGGGACGTTATTGGACCTTTGCTCATAATGGCCAGTTAAGTGATTACAGTCATTTGCAAACTGGGCGTCATAATCCGGTGGGCGAAACCGACAGTGAATTAGCTTTTTGTTGGCTACTCGATGCCATGGAGCGTCGCTACCCCACTAAGCCCGAAGCGGGGGCCGAGATGCGAGCCATGTTTCAGTATGTGGCCAGTTTATGCGATGAGCTGCGCGGTTTTGGGGTCTTTAATATGCTGCTTACCGATGGCGAGTATTTAATGACCTATTGTACTAATAACTTACATTGGTTAACTCGTCGCGCCCCTTTTGGCCCCGCCCGTTTAATTGATGAAGATGTAGAAATAGACTTTCAAAAAGAAACCACACCCAACGATGTCGTGACCGTGATTGCCACGCAACCGCTAACTCATAATGAGCCGTGGCAGAAAATGCAGCCTGGAGAGTTTAATTTATTCTTACTGGGTGAGCGTATTGCTGCCACCGACTTAGTTTAGTCGACTAGGCTAAAACAAAGGGCCATTACGCGCGTACAACAAAAGGATAATATGATGGGCTATGTCTTTGTTTATCTGGCGGCAGTAGTTATCTTTTTGGGAGTGGATACAGTGTGGTTAACCACCATGAAGGGCTTATTCTATGAGCCAAGAATAGGTCATTTACTTGCAGATAAACCCAATATGGGGGCTGCCGGTGCGTTTTATCTTTTTTATATATTAGCGCTGTGTCTCTTAGTGCTATATCCACAAATTAAAGTCGGTACTAGCGTGATTGGCATTTTCTTGCTGGGAGGCCTAATTGGATTAATGGCCTATGGCACCTACGACTTTACTAACTTGGCTCTCTATAAAGGCTTTACTCTAGAAACCGCCCTCGTGGATTTTCTGTGGGGCGGCTTATTAACGGGTGCCGTAAGTGCTGGAGTGGCCGCGCTGGCTTATCGCTTTAACTGGCTAGCTTAATTTACACCTTACACAGAGCAAGCTTATGTTGTTGGCGCTGTATCTGAATATAGCTTAGCGCCCACATCACTAAGCCACCACCAAATAACGTCGCAGCCACATAACCGGTGTCGCTGGGCGCACCGCCGTTGGCTATCATAATGCCGCCTAACCAAGGTCCAATGGCGTTAGCAATATTAAAGGCACATTGTACCAGCGCGCCTATCATGGCGTGACCAGTTGGTGACACATCCATTAATAAGCTTTGAATTAAAGTGGCAAGCCCTAGGCTGCAGCCAATAAAAAAGACCACGCCATATAATAGCCAAAGATGCTGACTGGCCCAGACATAAGCTATCCCAAACAATACCGCGCCTACTAATACCCAGCCGGTGCTATTAAGAGCCGACTTATCGGCGGCTTTCCCTAACACATAATTGCCTAAAGTAGAGCCAATGCCAAACATCACCATGGCAATCGAAATAGTGTAAGCCGGGCTTTGCGTGACGTCTAACATGGTGTCGGCAATATAAGTGTAAATACAAAATACCCCACCAAAACCAATAATCACTATGCCCAATATCGACCACACCAGTTTATCTTTTAATACCCCTAACTCATTTAATAAATGAGACGCTTGGCTGTTTTTGAGTTGTGGTACTAAGCGATACACGCAGATAAAGGCGATAAAAGATAAGACGCCAGCACCGGCCAAGCAATATCGCCAACTTAAATATTGTCCTACTAAGGTGGTAATAGGCACGCCGACTATGGTGGCAATGGTTAAGCCCATAAAGACATTCGACATAAAGCGGGCTCGCTTGCCAAGAGGCGCTAGGGTAGAGGCAAATAAAATAGCGGCGCCAAAATAAGCGCCGTGGGGCAGGCCACTTAAAAATCGAAACAATACCAATTGCTCAAGTGAGCTAGCAAAGGCACTTAAGGTATTAGCTACCGCCATTAAGCTTAAAAATATTAATAAGGCGGTGCGCTTTTTAATATTGGCCGTTGCCAGCATTAAAATAGGCGCCCCTACCACCACGCCAAGTGCATAAGCACTAATGGCATAGCCACTTTGCGCAGGCGTACTATTAAATGTGTCACTGATAAGAGGCAGCATCGGCATCATTGAAAACTCTGCCAAGCCTAAGATAAAAGTACCCAGTGCTAAGACCAGTAAAATAACGCCTCGCTTAACCGTGCGCGTTGGTGGCAAGCGGGAGTGGGGAAGGTTCACATCTGTCGTCATAACTACGTTATTACCTAGATTAAGTTCAGCGAAGCGCGGGGATCGCAATAAAAATGGAGGGCCATCTTAAGGGAAAAGTGCCATGGCGTCTTGCATTGGCTCTGATTGTTGGGTGTTAAAGCCTAAGGTATTGTTAACGACCGCTTAAAAAACAAAACCCCGAGCCGTGAGACTCGAGGTTTATTATTTTCATCTAATGTCTAACGCTATTCTTGGGCATAACCTTGTTCAGGCAGCAGGGCGCCATCAAGATAAGCTTTACCCTGATACAGTACTACGCGACCTTCACAAAACCAGCGTATGGTGAGTGGATAAATCGCATGCTCTTGGACTTGTACGCGCTCGGCAAGGCCTGCTGCATCATCATCTTCAAATACTGGCACTTGCGCTTGCAAGATAACCGGCCCGCCATCGAGGTGGTCGGTGACAAAGTGCACACTGCAACCATGCTCGGCATCACCGGCATCAATGGCTTGTTGATGGGTGTGTAAGCCTTGATAGCGAGGGAGTAAAGAGGGATGAATATTAAGCAAGCAATGTTGATAATGCTGGACAAATTCTGGCGTTAAAATACGCATAAAGCCGGCCAGCACGACCAAATTAGGCTCATATTGGTCAATGATTGCCATTAGCGCCTTATCAAAGCTTAACCGATCACTAAAGTCTTTATGGTCTACCACATGACTGGCAATGCCTGCGTCTTGAGCGCGCGTTAAGCCATAGGCATTGGCGTTATTGCTCACTACCGCCACAATTTCACCGCCTAATGGCGGAGATTGGTCGAGCAGCGCTTGTAAATTACTGCCATTACCGGAAATAAGCACCACTATGTTATTAGTCGTGCGGCTTGCTTGGGCAACACTCATTTAATTTCAACCTGCTCTTCATCAGTACTTGCGCTATCAATGTGACCAATTAACCAGCATTGCTCGCCTTGGTTGTTCATAAAGTCTACGGCGGCCTTAGCTTGCGCTGCGGGTAGGGCGATCACCATGCCCACACCACAGTTAAAGGTGCGATACATTTCTTTCGTTTCTACGTTGCCCGCTTTTTGTAACCAATTAAACACCTCTGGCCACTGCCAGCTGCTGCCATCAATGAGTGCTTTCGTGCCTTTTGGTAAGACGCGAGGAATGTTTTCCCAAAAACCGCCACCGGTAATATGGCTTAGCGCATGAATATCAAATTTTTTCTGTAAGGCTAATACCGGTTTTACATAAATGCGCGTGGGCTCCATTAGCGCATCGGCTAAGGTAGTGTTAGCTAGGGGCTGCTGTAAGTCGGCGTTACTGACTTCTAAAATTTTACGGATCAGCGAAAAGCCATTAGAGTGCGGACCACTGGAAGCGAGAGCGATTAACGCATCACCGGCGGCCACTTTAGTGCCATCGATAATGGCACTTTTTTCTACCACACCTACGCAAAAACCGGCGAGGTCGTAATCACCGGCTTGATACATGCCGGGCATTTCTGCGGTTTCACCACCAATGAGGGCACAACCACTGAGCTCACAGCCTTTACCTATGCCAGTAACGACTTCAGCGGCGGCGTCTACGTCTAATTTACCGGTGGCATAGTAATCGAGAAAAAATAGCGGCTCGCCACCTTGTACAATTAAATCATTAACGCACATGGCAACTAAGTCGATGCCCACGCCTTGGTGGCGTTTAAGATCGATAGCTAAGCGTAATTTGGTGCCAACACCATCGGTGCCGGCTACTAATACCGGTTCTTTATAGCCGGTGGGAAGCTGGCACAATGCGCCAAAGCCCCCGAGTCCGCCCATTACTTCTGGGCGTTGTGTGCGACGGCTCACGCCTTTAATGCGTTCTACCAGTGCATTACCAGCATCAATATCGACACCAGCGTCTTTATAGCTCAGGGGTTTGTTCTGCGTCACGAGAAAGTACCTTGTCATTATTTGGGGGGTAGACAGTGTGGCTATCCTGGTTATTTTAGCGCGCCAGATTGGGGCTGGCATGGCTAAAAACTAACACGGTTAGCGGTTTGCCTCGGTTTCGCTGGCTATTCTAATTTAATGCGCCATACAGTGCTAGCTCACAGCGACCTGAGACGTAAATGCATTTTAAAAAAGAGACAGTTGCGCACGCATCCACGGGCTAAAATAATTGCTCTGCGCCTGAAACATAAACAGAGCTTGTTGAGTTCACATATTACGCACTTAAGCGTGAGTTTAGTAATTTGATGAGTTAGTGTTTATTTGGAAAATATTAAAGTCAGTGTGGGAAAAATCTGCCGTTGATGATTTTTTTATGATAAAATTTTGCGGTTTTTTTGTGCATATGGGCGTTGTCCATGTGTGGCTGCGCAGACACAAGTCGGGAGAATAGGTGAATGAAAGTCGTTGAGGTTAAACACCCTTTAGTTAAACACAAGTTAGGGTTAATGCGCGAAGCCGACATTAGCACCAAACGCTTTCGCGAGCTGGCCAGAGAAGTTGGCAGCTTGCTCACTTATGAAGCCACAGCAGATTTTGAAACCGAAACCACTACCATAGAAGGCTGGAATGGCCCTACCGTCGTCGATCAGCTAAAAGGCAAAAAAGTCACAGTGGTGCCTATTTTGCGTGCCGGTTTAGGCATGATGGATGGCGTACTAGAACACATGCCCGGCGCACGAGTGAGTGTAGTGGGGGTATATCGTGATGAAGACACCTTACAACCGGTGCATTATTTTAATAAGTTAGTGAGCCATATTGATGAGCGTATCGCCTTAATTGTGGATCCTATGCTGGCCACGGGTGGCTCTATGATTGCTACTATCGACTTATTAAAAGAAAAACGCTGCCAGCACTTTAAAGTTATCGTATTAGTGGCGGCACCTGAGGGCCTACGTGCATTAGAGGCAGCACATCCCGAGGTAGAGGTCTATTGCGCAGGTATTGATGAGCGCCTCGATAGTAATGGTTATATTATCCCCGGCTTAGGGGATGCCGGCGATAAAATATTTGGTACTAAGTAACTGATTTTTAAAACCGGCCATGGCCGGTTTTTTTCCGTTAATTTTTTATTAGTCAACTAAGGTCTAGTCGATGACGTCTGATTCTGCGCCAAATGCGCCCACTTCACCCGAGCCCGAAATAGCCATTACCCATAGTCCTTTGCGCCAAGCACTGGCGGGCTCACAAATGTTATTTGTGGCCTTTGGCGCGCTGGTATTAATGCCTTTAATTACCGGTCTTGACCCTAACGTTGCTTTATTTACTGCTGGGCTTGGCACCTTAGTCTTTCAAATTTGCACTAAGCGCCAGGTGCCCATTTTTTTAGCCTCTTCCTTTGCTTTTATTGCACCTATTTTATATGGCGTACAAACTTGGGGTATTCCTGCCACCATGAGCGGCATTATGGCCGCTGGCTTTATGTATGTACTTTTAAGCCAGCTGATACGCTGGCGCGGTACTGCCTTATTAACGCGACTGTTGCCGCCGGTGGTAGTGGGGCCGGTGATCATGGTCATTGGCCTGGGGCTGGCGCCCATGGCGGTGAATATGGCGATTGGAAAAACAGGCGATGGTTCAGCGGTATTAATTGAACAAAATATTGCGCTGTGGTTATCGCTGCCCGCACTGCTTACCACCTTATTAGTGTCCACTATGGCTAAAGGAGTGTTTCGATTGGTGCCTATTACCGCCGGTATTGCGGTGGGTTATGGCTTAGCTCTTTATTTTAAGGTGGTGGACTTTAGTGGCGTAACCAGTGCTGCTTGGTTCTCTCTCCCCCATTTTGTGGCGCCACAGTGGCATTGGCAGGCAGTGCTGTTTATGTTGCCGGTGGCCATAGCGCCGGCCATTGAGCATATTGGTGATATTTTAGCGATTAGCTCAGTAACAGGTAAAGATTATCTAAAAAAACCAGGGTTGCATCGCACCATCTTAGGTGATGGCATTGCCACTATGGGTGCGGCGTGTTTTGGTGGTCCGCCTAATACTACTTATTCAGAAGTGACCGGTGCTGTGATGCTGACTAAAAATTTTAATCCGGTGATCATGACGTGGGCGGCAGGCTTTGCCATTGTATTGGCATTTGTCGGCAAGTTTGGTGCGCTCATGCTGAGTATTCCCGCGCCTGTTATGGGCGGCATTATGATTTTGTTGTTTGGCTCTATTGCTACCGTGGGCTTAAATAGTTTGATTAAGCACCAAGTGGATCTTTCTCAAGCGCGCAACCTTTGTATTGTGGCGGTTATTTTGATCTTTGGTATTGGTGGCATGGCGTTTGGAATTGGTGGCTTTAGTCTACAAGGCATTAGCTTATGCGGTATAGTCGGTATCTTATTAAATCTGGTCTTACCTAAAAGTCCGGTGCACTAGCCTACCAGTGACGAACATTCTCGGGCCTGAGGCCGAGCTTATATGATAGATGACACTCAGCAGCAACTCGCTTTAGCCGTACAATTGCCCGACGATGAAACTTTTGCCAGTTTTTACCCAGGCGATAATGCTCAGCTGATCACCGCCTTAAAAAACGCCGCCATTGGCCAGGGCGATAATTTGCTTTATTTTTGGGGGCAAGAAGGCAGTGGTCGCTCCCATCTACTGCATGCGGCCTGTGCGGAATTAGATAGTGAGCAAGCGGTCGCTGGCTATATTTCGCTCGACTTACATCCTCAAATGTCACCGCATATTTTGGATGGCATGGAGCAATTAGCGCTGGTGTGCTTAGATAATTTGGATGCCATTGCCGGCGTGGCTAGCTGGGAGCAGGCGGTGTTTAACTTTTTTAATCGCCGCCATGAAAAAGGCGTTGGCTCATTAGTGGTAACGGCTAATCATGCACCGCGCCATGTGGGGTTGCGCTTAGCGGATTTAGCTTCTCGCTTGGATTGGGGAGTGGCGTACCAACTTAAACCGCTAGATGATGAAGGTAAGCTAAGTGCTTTGCAGTTACGCTCTGAGCTGCGTGGTTTTAAGCTACCCACCGATGTGGGACGTTTTTTGCTAAGCCGTTTATCTCGAGATATGAATACCTTATTAGCGGCATTAGACTTATTAGACAATGCCTCTTTTCAAGCTAAACGTAAAATTAGCACCCCCTTTGCCAAAGAAGTATTAGGCTTATAGCGCAATGGGCGTGATGCCCAAAAAAGTACACACTTCCTCTAAGCGCGCTTGCGTGTCTTGATAGCCCAGCGCAATAAGCTCCTTACAGTAGTCTTTTTCAAACAATAAAAAGCTAGATAGCCCCGTGGCATCACCGGCGTTAACGCCAAATAAACGCAGTAATGAGCGAATATTATAGGGCAGCTTGTCAAAGTGCTGATGGGTCATGGCATCAAGGTTTTTACTGGGTTTTAATACTAAATTATCAATGTGGCGCAGTGAGAGTTGCTCGCGCTTGCGCTCAGGAATCAGCTTAATGGTGTTATTAACTCGCTGTAGGCGTTCAATATCTGAGGTGAGCGCATCGGTAAAAACCGTATCCAATAAATGGCCGGCAATGTCTGAGCTGCTTGGGTCGCTTGGCAGTGTAGTAGCACTGCGCTCATCAGGCGCTAAGCTAACAATTAAAATGCGCTGGGCGCCTAAGTGAATAGCCGGGCTTAGTGGATTGAGTTGGTGAATGGATCCATCGCCATAATGGTGGTTTTGTAAGCGACAAGGTTTAAAAATAAAAGGCAGTGCGCTGCTTGCCATTAAATGAGGCGAGGCAATAATTGCTGAACGCCCAGAACGGCCCGCTCTGGCCCACGGCTCGTGATAAGGGCGACCTTGGTAAAACGTGGTGGAGTCACCGGTATTATAATTAGACGCGGTAATGGCTAACACTTCGAGTGCGCCATAAAGTAAATTATTATCGATGCGTTGAAAATCAATCAGCTTTTCTAATAGTCGCTCTAGCGGACTGTTATCAAACCAAGGCAGCGCAATTTGCGATGGCTTACCAAGGGCACTGTAAAACACGCTTTTGAGAGAGTGACCGACTACTTTCCCCACCTGCAAGCGCAATACATCTTGGGTATGTAAATTGCTCCACACATGCTCCAGCTTCTTAACACCCAATTGAAAACAAGAGGCATAACAAGCCAGTGCCGTGGCATTAATAGCGCCGGCAGAAGTGCCCACTAAAATAGGAAAAGGGATGGCTTGGCCTCGTGGTAAACGCTCAGCAATGGCCTTAAGCACCCCTACTTGATACGCCGCTCTAGCGCCGCCTCCGGTGAGCACTAAGGCACAAGCGTTACTTTCTTCTGAGTCCATAGATCCCTCTCTTTTTAGCCAGTATAAGGATTTGTTGATTAAGCACCAAGGCTTGCCGACAAATCGAGGCTTAAGTGTGAGCTAGGCCGTGAATGCTAAATGGCAACGCTCATAGGGCTCAGTACTTTAAAAGAGGCTGACACTCATCAGGAGGACGGCTAACCAGCTCGTTATTCCGAGCTCATTTTTAAATTAAGCGCATAAAAAAACACCTCTTGCATAGCAAAGAGGTGTCTTATTTAGCTAAGAAGGGGGGCGGGTAATTACTTAATTGCGGCAGTAATTTTTGCCACTATCTCTGTAAGTGCTACCTCAGACTTTTCACCTTCACGGCGGGTTTTGTATTCCACCACGCCATTTTCAAGACTGCGATCACCAATAATAATATGGTGCGGCACGCCTAATAGCTCCATATCGGCAAACATCACGCCGGGGCGCTCTTTGCGATCATCAAATAGCACTTCGATGCCGGCGGCACTTAGCTCGGCATAAAGCGCCTCAGCGGCATCGGCTACGGTTTGTGACTTGTGCATATTCATCGGAATAATCGCCACTTGAAATGGCGCTATGGCGGCGGGCCAAATAATGCCGCGCTCATCATGGTTTTGTTCAATGGCGGCGGCCACTATGCGTGATACGCCTATGCCGTAACAACCCATTTCTAAGATGGTCGACTTACCTTGCTCATTTAAGACGGTGGCGTTCATCTTGCTGGAGTAGTTATTGCCGAGCTGGAAGATATGCCCCACTTCAATACCACGCTTAATCTGTAGTACGCCTTGGCCACAGGGGCTGGCATCGCCTTCTTGAACATTACGCAAGTCCGCAACTTCTGGCTGTGCCAAGTCACGCCCCCAGTTAATACCAAAGAAGTGTTTATCATCGACGTTAGCGCCGGCGGCAAAGTCACTCATTACCGCCACTGAGCGATCGGCAATCACAGGGACATTTAGCTTCACAGGTCCTAAGGAGCCTGGGCCCGCACCCACTAATTGGCGAATTTCAGCTTCACTGGCAAACACTAAGGGGCTGGCCACTTGCGCTAATTTTTCGGCTTTAATTTCATTAAGCTCGTGATCGCCACGCACTAACAGTGCGACTAAGGGTGAGGCTTGGCCCTCACTGGCATGCACTAATAAAGTTTTTACGGTTTGCTTAATGTCTAAACCGAACTGCTCGACCAACTCATTAATAGTTTTGGCATCGGGCGTATCTACTAACTGCAGCTCTTGAGTGGGCGCACCCGCCTGCGCTTTAGGAGCGAGTGCTTCTGCCATTTCAATGTTAGCGGCGTAATCAGACACACTAGAGAAGGCGATATCGTCTTCCCCGCTTTTGGCTAATACGTGAAATTCATGGGAAGCACTGCCACCAATGGCACCGGTGTCAGCTAATACGGCTCTAAAGTCTAAGTCCATGCGCTCAAAAATACGGCTATAGGCTTGATACATTGCCTCATAGGTTTGGGCTAAGCTTTCTTGGGTTGTATGAAAAGAATAAGCATCTTTCATAATAAATTCACGAGAGCGCATCACGCCAAAGCGCGGGCGTACTTCATCACGAAACTTCGTTTGTACCTGATATAAATTCAGTGGTAGCTGCTTATAAGAAGAGACTTCATTGCGCACTACGGCGGTGATCACTTCCTCGTGAGTCGGGCCTAATACAAAGCCACGATCGTTGCGATCTTTAATACGCAGTAATTCGGGGCCAAATTTATCCCAGCGCCCGGTTTCGTGCCACAGCTCGGCGGGTTGTACCACGGGCATCAGCATTTCAATGGCGCCGGCGCGATTCATTTCTTCACGCACAATGGTCGCCACTTTGTTCAATACTCGAAGACCACTGGGCAACCAAGTGTAGAGGCCAGAGGCCAAACGGCGGATCATACCGGCGCGCAGCATCAGCTGGTGGCTAATGACTTCTGCATCGCTGGGAGTTTCTTTAAGAGTGGAAAGCAAGTACTGACTGGTGCGCATGTGCTAAAACCTTATGGTGCTAAATACTCCAGACTAAATTTGGAGCTGAGCTAAAAATAAAAGTGGCTAATTGTAGCAGGGGGGCAGGCTTGGCAGAAGTGCAAAGATATTTCCCACTGCTTGCGTCTTTTTTGCTGCAGAGTGTTACTAGCAAAGCGATGCTATTAATGAAGCGCTACCTTGTTAGGTATTATCGGCTAACACTTCTAGGCTGAGTACCCGGGTTAAATGGCCAAATACTTCAAAGCGCACATTGTAATGATATAAACGCACGCCATATTCTTGCCAATGTTGTTGCTGGCGCTTATAGGCGGGGCGCGGATCTTGGGCTAATACTTCGCTAATAAAATCGCGTAAATTTGGCACCGAGGACTGAGCGCATTGCAACTCGGCTTCTGGACTAAAAATCACTTCCATATTTAAATCTGGCGGCGCCGGTGCAAAGCCGCCATGAGCCTCGGGAACCGCATCTACCCAAGGTAAATAGGGCTTAATATCCAAGACCGGAGTGCCATCTACTAAGTCCACACCGCCCAGCTCCAGCCACACTTTATTGCCGTCTTTACACATATCTAACAACTGCACCACAGATAAGCCCAAGGGGTTGGGCCTAAAAGTAGAGCGGGTGGCAAATACGCCCACTCGTTCATTCCCGCCTAAGCGAGGCGGGCGCACCGTGGGATTCCAGCCTTTATCTTGAGTTTGGTGAAACATAAACACCAACCATAAATGACTAAACTCTGCCAAGCCCCGAAAGGCGCTGGGCTCATTATAGGGCGCTAAGATTTCTAATTGCGCCCGCGCTTGGCTGACCAAGCCAGGTTGGCGAGGGACGGCAAACTTTTCTTTATAAGGCGAGCGTATAATACCAATAGGCTCAAGAAGTAATGGCGCGCCTGGTTCTGAATTAGGCTGGTCATTAGGCAAAACAGGCATCATTACTTGGCTACCTTTAGCGCCTGACCGCTGCATAATACTTGTTCTAAACAGCCAGGCATGTCGTTAAAGCGCAGGCATTGATCAAGTATTAAACCATTGGCCTCCATGTCGGCGGCACGGCGGCGAATACTGGCACGGGCATCGGCTTCTTTAGGCGGTGCTTCATCGGTTTTAATTTGGCAGGCTTCGCCTTCAACCGAGCCGAGCGTGACATAATTTAGCCCCTCTAATTGTGCTTTACTATAAAGGGTGACTTGGTCGCCTTTGTAATAGTCCTTAATTCCCTCTGGCGACACATTGCTGTTAAATCCCCAATGATTAGCACAGCCACTTAAGGCCAAGGTAAGTAGGGCTAGAGCCACAACACGCAGTTGCATGACAGTTATCCTTAATTAAAAAAACAAGCTTATGCTATTTTGCACTAAGGCGATGGCTAAGGTCGAATGATATTGTTAACCACAGGGTTTAATACGCATCTAACGCACTGATTAAAGCAACCGACTGAAGAAGGTGGAAGTTAAGGAAGAAGACTTTGTTAAAAACGCAGCTGCCTATTAATAAGAGCAGTGATTACGCCTTGGCGATAAACATTGGCCATAAAAAAGCGCCTTGCGGCGCTTAAATGTCTGCGTTTGCTACTGTTCAAGCTCGGCAGCTAGCTCTTCAAGATCTAGCGTGCAGCCATATTGCTGTAGTTCTTCTTGTAAGCGTTTTTGGTCTTGTAGCGCTTCTATTTCCCGCCATCTGCTTTTTTTAGCCGACTCGCGAGTTTTGGCACGCTTAACCGGTGCAACAACAAGGTCCTGATTAAAGCTATTCCTATCCATGGGGCTCTCTCCTATTGCTATCAGTTGAAGTGCCCCTTGTATATATCACGATACGTTATAGAGATGAATTTATTTGTTATATTATGGTTATAAAGGTGAGCTTGGTCATATAACTTAATAAGGTTTCGCTTATTAACAGCACTCATTGAATTAAATAAAAGTGATGGCTTGAAGATAAATAAGTCGCTTACTAATTACTTATTATTAATATACTCTGCGTCGCAGCCTATTAATAATGCGTTTTATAAATCACACCCCAAGCGATATTATCTTGGGGTGAAAGTATTTTTACTTTTCTAATAGAGCTTGCAGCATCACTTCAAGTTTATGTTGGTCGGCAGCAAAGTTTCGAATGCCCTCTGCCAGCTTTTCATTGGCCATGGGGTCTTGATTATGCTCCCAACGAAATTCTGCTTCTGTCATCGCGATAGGGCGCGCTTGGGTGGCGGTGCCAGCTTGGAGCTTTAAGGGCACGTCTCCTGTTGTTTGGCTAAGTGTTTCGAGTAAGTCAGGCCCGATAGTTAATCTGTCACAGCCTGCTAATTCTAAAATTTCGTCTATATTACGAAAGCTTGCGCCCATCACCACTGTGTTATAGCCATGCGCTTTATAGTAGTTATAAATTTCAGTGACGGATACCACACCGGGGTCTTGCTGTGGGCTGTATTCTTTTTGTTCGGTATTTTTCTTATACCAGTCTAAGATACGCCCCACAAAAGGAGAGATTAAATACACACCCGCTTCGGCGCAGGCTCTGGCTTGGGCAAAGCTAAACAATAAGGTGAGATTACAATTAATGCCTTCTTGTTCTAGTACTTCAGCGGCGCGAATGCCCTCCCAAGTGGCAGCCAGTTTAATTAAAATACGATCTCGACTGATGCCGGCTGCTTGATACAAGGCAATTAAGTGGCGCGCCTTAGCAATGCTGGCTTGGGTATCAAAAGATAAGCGGGCGTCGACTTCGGTAGAAATACGCCCTGGAATAATATTAAGAATTTCACAGCCAATGCTCACTGCCAGTTTATCTGAGGCATCCATGAGCTGTTGGTTAGGGTCTTGGCTTTGTTCTTTTGCCCAGCTGACCGCTTGTGCAAGTAGCGGCTGATAGTCAGGAAGTTGTGCGGCCTTTAAGATAAGAGAAGGGTTGGTAGTGGCATCTTGAGGTTGATACTTAGCAATAGCGTCAATATCACCGGTGTCGGCAACCACTGTGGTAAGCGCACGTAGTTGAGTCAGCTTGTCTGTCATGGCAAAGATCCTGAGGGTCGGCATAAACGGGAGTTAAGTATCGCTCATTGTAGGCAGCAAAATAAAGGCCAGTGCGTTAACGGGCGCTAAATTCAGCGGATTTCAGCGCATAGTGCTTAAGTTTAGGCATTACTTATCTGGGATCATTTTGGATGCAGGCTATTTTTAGTATAATTACTCAGCGCTAACTCTAGCGTTTTAACACACACTGAAATGCACGCCCGCCTAACACAGCGGCGAGTGGCTTCGCTTTCCGTGAGTATTACCTTAATAGGAGCATCTTTATGGATGCCATGATCAACTTTATTAATGATCTGCTCTGGGGAAGTTTGCTGGTTTATATGCTGCTTGGAGCAGGCGCGTTTTTTACCGTGCGCTTAGGATTTATTCAATTTCGCCATTTTAGTCATATGTTTACGGTGTTAAAAAATAGCCGCCGCGACAGTGTTGCGGGAATATCTTCTTTTCAAGCACTCTGTACCAGCTTGGCAGCGCGAGTAGGTACCGGTAACTTGGCGGGGGTGGCAATTGCCCTTTATTTAGGGGGGCCGGGAGCCATATTTTGGATGTGGCTGATTGCTTTAATTGGTATGTCGACCGCCTTTGCCGAAAGCGCGCTGGCTCAACTGTATAAGGTGACCGACGAAACCGGCAATTATCGCGGTGGGCCCGCTTATTATATGGAGCGCGGCCTAGGGGTGCGTTGGATGGGCGCCTTGTTTGCTATCTGCTTAATCGTCGCTTTTGGCTTAATTTTTAACGCCGTGCAAGCTAATGCCATTAGCGTTGCCATGGAAGTGGCCTTTGATATTCCTACTTGGCTTTCTGGGGTGGTGTTATCGGTGCTGGCGGGCTTAATTGTATTTGGTGGACTGCGCACCATTGCGCGCTTTGCTGAATTAGTGGTGCCGGTAATGGCGCTGGCTTATTTATTGATTGCTCTAATTGTGGTGGTGATGAATATTGGCCAAGTGCCCAGCGTATTATTATTAATTGTAAAATCTGCCTTTGGTTTAGAGCAAGCCAGCGGAGGTGTGGCGGGCTATGCGGTGACGCAAGCGCTAATAAATGGCATTAAGCGCGGCTTATTCTCTAATGAGGCGGGCATGGGCTCGGCGGCCAATGCCGCCGCCTCCGCCAGCCCCTATCCGCCACATCCAGCGTCACAAGGCTATATTCAAATGCTAGGCGTATTTATAGACACCTTGGTGATTTGTACCTGTACTGCGGCCATTATATTACTGTCAAATCAATTTGAGCCCGGCTCTGGCGTTACGGGTATTCAATTAACACAACGGGCATTGGCTCATGAAGTGGGGGCTTGGGGCAGTCCTTTTATTGCTATCGCCATTTTGTTTTTTGCCTTCACCAGTATTGTCGCCAATTATGCTTATGCCGAAAATAACTTGGTATTTTTGGAGCTCGATAATGCCGCAGGCTTGGTGACTTTTCGCTTATTTGCACTTGGCATGGTGATGTTTGGCGCTATAGGAAAAATAGATACCATGTGGACGCTGGCTTATATCTCGATGGGGGTGATGGCGGTGATTAATTTAGTGGCTATTTTATTACTAGCAAATGTGGTGATTAAATTAGCAACCGATTATAACGGCCAACGAAAACTAGGCTTAACGCCGACCCTAGATGTAGCTAAATATCCCGAGCTGAGATCACAGCTAGAAGAGGGGATTTGGCCAGACTCTCGCCCGCCACTTCATTAAATGATTAAGTGGTTCACTTAAATATTCACTGGCTCCTATTATGGGAGCCAGTGAGTAAAGATTAAGGTTGCTCGCCGCGTAAAAACGTTTTGCTAATGTGCTTAAATTGCTCATGTCCGGCGTGGCGTAATAATTCAAAGACCACCATTTCTCGAGTCACTATCTCAGCACCGCCATGGCGCATGCGTGCTAAACCTAATTGATGGTTATCTTCACTACGACTGCCCACTGCATCAGCGACCACAAATACCTGTTTACCTTGGGCAATTAGCTCTAGCACGGTTTGTAGCACACATACGTGAGTTTCCATGCCCAGCACAATCACTTGTTGATATTGCTGCCAGTCAGTCGGCAGGCAGTCGGCGGCGACGAGGGAAAAATAGCTTTTTTCAACGACGGTGGGCGAAGCCACTTGTGCTAATAACGTCGGTAAAGTGTGGCCTAAGCCCTTTGGATATTGTTCGCTAAACAAAATAGGTAGCGAAAGTTGCTCACAAGCACCAATTAACCATTGAATGCGTGCACTTAACTGGTCGCTATCTGCCATGGCTGGCGCCAGTTTTTCTTGTACATCTATTACTAATAAGGCCGCGTTATTAGCATCAATTAAAGGGGCGCTCAGACGAGGCTGAGTATTAAGAGGGGCAGACATACGTTCTCCACTTCTGCATGAAAGCGCTAGAAAGTTGCGCAGCTTAAAAACTAAGTATGCCTGAGTGTACCCTAAACTGTCATGATGCTGGCTACTGAGCTGAAAGGTTCAATATGGCGCTGTGTGAGCTTTACGCTTGGTCTTTATCCAGCCATCGGTTAGGCTGGAGAAAAAAGAGGAGTTGATATATGGACGTGCTTTCGCCATTAGAACAAAGAGTCATCGGTTGTTTAATCGAAAAACAGGTGTCTACTCCTGAAGGGTATCCGCTCACTTTTAAAGTATTACTTAATGCCTGTAATCAAAAAAGTAATCGCCAACCCGTTTTAGAAGTGACAGAAGCGGAGCTGCAAGTGGTGCTAGACTCGTTAATTGCGCGCCACTTAGTAAATAACTGTGCCGATTTTAATGCCCGTACGGCTAAGTATCAGCACCGGTTTTGTAATACCGAGTTTGGGGACTTGCAATTTAATGAGGCAGAGCTTGCCATTATTACCGAGTTACTGCTGCGTGGCCCCCAAACGCCCGGCGAGTTACGTAGCCGCAGCGCGCGCCTACATCAATTTACGACCGCCGCCGAGGTAGAAGCCAGTTTAGAGCGCTTAATCAGTAACGGGCCCTATGTCGTTAAATTAGCAAAATTACCAGGCAAGCGTGATGCTCGCTATGCGCATTTATTCTGTGATGTGGATTATGAATACTACGCCGAAACTGGCAGTGACAGCGATAATAAAGCCCTGCACGAGCAAGTAGCCGAGTTGCAAGCCAATATTGCTAAACTACAGGCACGCATCGCTGAACTAGAGCAAGACTAAGCGCGTATTTTCCATACTAAACGCTAACCTCAGCACACCCGTCAACCTGGCGAAAGTCAGGATCTGGCTTTAGGAAGATACCGGGGCAAGCCCGGTATGACAAAAACCGCCGTCATCCTAGCGAAAGTCAGGATCTCGAATTGACCGTTATACGTCTTACGCTAAGTGCGGTACGAAAAAGCTAAACCCGTGTCTAGTTTAACTTATGGCGTATGGCGTTAAACGTATCGTCTTGCTTTAGCGGTCATCCTGATGAACATCAGGATCTGGCTTTATAAAGGTAGCGATAGGTCCGGTAGGACAAAAACCAGCAAGGGTGTATTCATAAAAAAGCCCAATCACGTCAGTGATTGGGCTTTTTAGTGTTTAGTTAGGCTAGTTAGTTAAATACTTTTTTTATTAATGCGTGTGGGCCGCCTGTCATACCCACTTGCTGTAACTGTAGGCGGCCTTGCTCATCAAGGACGGTAATAGCATTAGAGTGAGCCACTTCCCCATCCGGTAAGCCCATATACTGAATATTTAAGGCCATGGCGAGAGTGCGTACATCATCGTCTTTACCACTGAGCAGTGTCCAGTGTTGATCTAGCTCTCGCTTTTTAGCAAAATGGCGCATGACTTTAGGGGTGTCTCTCGCGGGCGTGAGTGACACTAATACAAAGCCCATTTGGGCTTGTTGCTCAGGGGTAAGCGCATCTTGAATGGCTTTCATATCCGACACAATCACTGGGCAGGCGGTGATACAGTCGGTATAAATTAGCGCTACAATTTGCTTTTTTCCTGCAAGATCGGCGAAATTAAGCTTGTTTTCTTGGCTATCTTGCCATTGATTATTAAGGTGATAAACCGAATCACTGGGTAGCTTAGCGTATGCCGTTAGCGGCAATAACACTAACATAAGAAGGGTAAATAGCATTCTCATTATATAGCTCCTTGCTTAGGCTCACTGCTATCTTGTGCACACCTAAACCCTAAGTTACCTAAGGTGTAGGCAGCTTTTAAACTTGAGCGAAAGCCGTAGCGCATAAATGCGGCATAATCTGAAGGATCGGCACTGCCAGCAGCACCCGAGCCACAAAATAAACCTTGATCTATCGTGCTATCGCCACGGGACTCTCCAGTGACTAAAGCGGAGTTAAAGTCTTGGGTCCACTCCCATACTAACCCGTGTAAATCATAAACTTGCCAGTAGTTAGCTGGGCTTTGACCTACCGTATTTAACTCGGTAGTGGCCGACTTGGCATACCAGGATAAAATCCGTCGGGTATAGCCCTCTTCTTTACTGCCATCTCTTTTTTGTTCAGAGGCTTGAGCCGCATACTCCCATTCCGACACAGTAGGTAAGCGTTTGCCTTGAGCTTGGCAATAAGCATCAGCTGCATACCAAGATACATAGGTCATGGGTTGCGCCGCTTGGGTGGCGGTCATTTTTTCATTATTACTGGGCCAGTGTGTTAAATATTGAGACTCTACAAATAAAGCGGGCGCTTGGTCGGCTTGCCAAGCAGGATGTTGGCGTACAAAATCGGCAAATTCAGCGTTAGTGACTGGGTGGGTGTCCAACCAAAAGGAGGCCACCGGGGTCAATGGGCTGTCTTTGGTGAGATAAAGCGGTCGAACTTCCCCGCTGGGAAGTTCGACCATTCGCTCAACATTGAAATTAGCAGCCTCTGAAGAGGCTGCAAAGAGGGGGGGCACCCCACTTGCTAAGGCGGCCAAGCCCAGCAATAGTGCCCTAGTCATTAGTGTGCACTCCCTTCCATTACTAACGGCTTACCTGAGTCACGACGTTTTTTCACCTCTTTTGGACTCACTACTGTGCCGTTGTTATCCCACGTATTGAGCACATAGGTTAAGACGTTAGCGGTATCTTCATCAGATAAAGCCATCGCAGGCATAATACTGTCAAAGGCGGCGCCATTGACTTTGATGGGGCCTTTTAAGCCATGCACGACGACATCGATGGCACGAGTAGGATCGTCGTTCAAGAAGTCAGACTTCGCCAATGGAGGGAACGCACCTGGGATACCTTTACCATCTGCTTGGTGACATGCTTGGCAGTTAGCTTCATAGACGCGCTTACCATAGAGCATTTGGTCTTCTTTACTGCTAGCCGCTTGCTTAGGACGGTTATTAGGGATGCTCTGTACGGCCGAGCCTTCTGGCAAGTAAACGGTTTCTGATACTTTTCCAGAATAGATGACTTTATCTTCTGGGCCATCGACATTAATCATGCCCAGTGCGCCTTTATTAAAGGCACGGAAGATTGAGTGGTCAACCATAATAAAGTTGCCCGGTACATCCACTTTAAATTCGGCGGTAATAGCGCCACCGGCCGGAATTAAAGATGTTTGTACGTTATGGTTTTCGAGCGTACCTGCTTCTACGTTTACTTTATCGAAAATCTCGCCAATGACGTGGAAAGAAGACGCTAAGTTAGGGCCACCATTACCCATAAATAAACGTACGGTTTCACCTACGTTAGCGGTAAGGGCTTTATCGCCTGTGAGTGCACCCACTGCGCCGTTAAATAAGACATAATCCGCATCTTCTTTAATGGCCTTGTCCATATCAAAAGCTTGGAAGCCTTGTTCGCCATATGCGCCTTTCGTATAAAAGTCGCCTTGCATGACGTAGTATTCTTTATCCACTTTTGGCAAGCCTTCTTTAGGCTCAACCAAAACTAAACCGTACATGCCATTAGCAATGTGCATGCCCACCGGTGCGGTGGCACAGTGATACACGTACAAGCCCGGATGTAAGGCTTTAAAGTTAAATACTGAGGTGTGGCCAGGAGCAGTAAAAGAGGCAGCAGCACCACCGCCTGGGCCGTTAACCGCGTGTAAGTCTATGTTGTGCGGCATTTTAGAGCTGGGGTGGTTTGAAAGATGAAATTCAACCTCATCGCCTTCACGAATTCGTAAGAATTGACCAGGTACTGAGCCACCAAATGTCCAGAACATGTACTCAACGCCATCGGCGATTTCCATGACTTTTTCAACAGTTTCCATTTTAACAACCACTTTTGCCGCATGATCTCGGCTAATGGGTGGTGGCACCATGGGAGGGGAAGTTAATACTGCATCAATGACAGGTAACTCACTTGCTTGTACAGATAAAGCAAAGGTCATACCGATTGCAGCAACAAGGGTTTTTAATTTCATATACTACTCCCAGCTATTCAGTTGGCTTATTTTTAATAGTTGTTATTAACACAAAACTAAATGAGCATTTCAGATGCCAATATAATTAAGTAAAATAAATAAATGCTGATTTAGATCAATTAATGTTATCAAGGTGAAATAAATTATTATTAGCTTTGCATAAAACACAAAAAAATAACAAATAGGCGACAAAGAGTCACATTTGAATGCTAAGAGTGTTAAGTCAAGCCGACATTAGTTTTAAACGCTATGAATTTGGGAGCTGGCTCACAATTGGCGGTTGGTTTAGCTTAATAAAAAGCGACTTAGCTAGCATTTATATGATTAAAAAAGAGTAATAAATTTTTAAAATAGCTGCTTTGCAAATGTTTAACGAGCTGGCACAATGAGCGCTTCTTGGGGGAGTAACCGTTCGGCACCTGCCGAAACCATTATCAACAATCTCTAAGCGTCATGCTTATGGTAATGGTGTTTAAGCATTAGCTTAAGATTGGTGAGACCTGAGCTAAGTTTATTCTCTGGGCGGGAACTAAGCTTGGCTCTGGTATTTATCCCGCCCTCAACGAGTCGTTATGTCTAGAGTTGTGATTGAACACTTCTACTGCGGTGCCACTGGTTTGCACCGCGAGCTTTTCCTATCTAAAAAATGTGCCTCATTAGTGCAAGGATGCCTGTCATGCTAATTTCTCTTGCCGCCATTGTGGTGGGCTTAATCATTTTGGTGTGGAGTGCAGACCGCTTCGTCGATGGCGCCTCTGCTACTGCGAGTTATGCAGGCATGCCACCATTGTTGATCGGCATGATAGTGGTCGGTTTTGGTACCTCGGCCCCAGAAATTGTGGTATCGGTTATTTCTTCACTGGAGGGAAATCCTGGCCTTGCGCTAGGGAATGCCTATGGCTCAAACATTGCTAACATTGGTGTGATTTTAGGTATTACCGCGCTTATTAGTCCCATTAAGGTGCACTCACAAGTGTTGCGCAAAGAGTTGCCGGTGCTGCTAGTGATCTCTTTACTTTCATTAGCTTTAGTATGGAACGGCATGCTCTCGCGGGTTGATGCCATTATTTTATTAGCAGTATTTGCTTTATTAATGGCGTGGAGTATTCGCCAAGCCATGGCTCAACCACAAGATAAACTCGCGGCCGAAGAAGAACAGGTTATTGATGAGCAAGCCATGACGGCTAAAGCGGCCATTATTTGGCTGGTATTAGGCTTAGTATTGTTAGTGGCAAGCTCGCGGTTACTGGTGTGGGGCGCGGTAAATATTGCTCAAGCCTTTGGTGTGAGTGATTTAATTATTGGCTTAACCATAGTGGCGATTGGTACCTCCTTGCCTGAGCTTGCGTCTTCTATTGTAGCTATTCGCAAAAACCAGCATGACTTAGCTATTGGTAATGTTATTGGCTCAAACCTCTTTAATACCTTGGTGGTCGTCGGTTTAGCAGGCGTGATCAGCCCGCTGCCGGTGGCCAGTGAAGTGATCAGTCGGGACTTTTTAGTAATGATTGGCTTAACGGTCTCGTTATTTGTTTTAGGCTATGGCTTTAAAAAGCGCCAAGGACGAATTAATCGCATTGAAGGTGCGCTGTTATTGCTAGTTTATATCAGCTATAGCGGCTGGCTAGCACAAGAGGTTCTTAGCGCTAGTCATTAACGAATGGTATTTAAGCCCAGCTTGCGGGGCTTTTTTATAGGCTAAACCTCTCTTTGCCAAGCAGGGAGCTACCTAGCGAGATGCCACTATTACCTGCGTATTGCTTTAAGCTAATGTAAAATGACGTTGCGAGTAAAATATGTAATACACTTATTTATTTACATACTTTGTTACCCATAATGAGCGGCGCAAATTTTAAGTCGGCCGCCCATTAAGGTAAGCTTTTTACTACTTTTTAGCATGCCACGCTGTTCGTTGGCATCTGCGGAGCCCCAATGAGCCTATTCACGCCCACTGCTTTTATTAACCCACTTAAACGCAAAGCGAGCGCGCTGTTACTGCCTATGCTGTGTTTATGGCCGCTGAGTGGCCAAGTACAAGCCATTGTTGCCAGCCCAGTGCTGCCTGCTCCTGCCTTATTATCAGCACAAGACAGTGATCCCACGACTTTAGGGTGGATGCAGGGTTTCCCTCCGCCACCTGAAAAGCGCTTAAGTGTTGCAGATGGCTCATTTTTTACCTTTCCAGCGCTGCGCTATAGCGTGGTACATATGCGGGAGTTTTTGCCCACGGTAAATGTGTCGCGGGGCATTACGATGAGTCAGTTATTCCCTAAGGCCATTGATAAAGCCATCGCAGAGATTGAATTTACGCCTTGGCATAGTCATAAAACCATGACCTTTGCCGACTCACTGTGGCATAACTACACAGATGGCATCGTGGTGTTGCACAAAGGAAAATTAGTGTACGAAGACTACTTTGGCGCACTAACTCCCAAAAATAAGCATGCGGCTATGTCGGTCACTAAATCTTTTACCGGCACCTTAGCCGCCATGCTAGTGGCAGAAGGGGCATTGGATGACACTAAAACCGTCGCTGAATATGTACCTGAGCTTACAGATTCAGCCTTTGGTGATGCCACAGTGCGCCAAGTGCTGGACATGACCACTGGCTTAAAATATAGCGAAGACTACGCCGACCCAGATGCCGAAATTTGGGCCTACTCTACGGCGGGCAATCCTTTACCTAAGCCTAAAGAATATCAGGGACCTGTGGGTTATTTTGAATATTTACAGCAGGTTAAAAAACAAGGCGAGCATGGCGAGGCCTTTGCTTATAAAACCATTAACAGCGATGCGCTAGGCTGGATAATTTCTCGAGTAACCGGTAAGTCCGTCGCTGAGCTATTGTCAGAAAAAATTTGGCAACGCCTTGGCATGGAGCAAGATGCTTATTATCAAGTCGATGAACTGGGCATTCCTTTTGCAGGTGGAGGCTTAAGCGCCGGCCTTCGAGATATGGCCCGTTTTGGTGAGCTTATTCGCAACCAAGGACGGTGGAAAAACAAGCAAATTATTCCTGCAGCCGTTATTGCCGATATCCAGCAAGGCGCAGATCCCGAAGCTTTTGCAAAAGCTGGCTATAACTCTCTTAAAGGCTGGTCTTACCGCAATATGTGGTGGGTTACTCATAATAACAATGGTGCCTTTGCTGCTCGAGGTGTTCACGGGCAAACCATCTATATCGATCCTAAAGCCGAGATGGTGTTAGTACGTTTTGCCTCACACCCAGTGGCCAGCAATAGTGCTAACGATGCGACTTCGTTGCCGGCTTACCAGGCGGTAGCGGACTATTTGATGACAAAAGACTAACGATTTCTTCGTCACAATACAGGTGAAGAGTAAAAGTGCAGGGCAGGTTAGCAAGTGATGCAGCTCTAGCTAGGCTTGAGTGTAGTGTTATCTCATCCATTTATCTTTAATGCTTATTTTTATGGCAAAAATAATATTTCTATCATTTAAGAGGAAAGATTATGAACCCAGCAAGCTTGTTTGATCTAAAGGGAAAAGTCGCCATTATTACCGGTGGCGCTAAGGGTATTGGTAAAGGCTGTAGCCAGATGTTAGCCGCACACGGCGCTAAGATAGTGATTGCCGATTTTAACTTAGAAGCGGCTCAAGCCACCGCCAGTGAAATCCAAGAGGCAGGCGGCCACGCTAGAGCCGTACAATGCAATGTATTAGAAGATACTGACCTAACAAATTTAGTGGACACCACCTTAGCCGAATTTGGACAAATTAATATCTTAGTGAATAACGTCGGTGGTGGCGGAGCAGGGCGCGAGAGCCCAGCCTCCTTGAGTGTGGAGCAATTTGCGCGCACCTTTGAGCTTAACGTATTTAGTAATTGGCGCCTTGCCCAATTATGTGCGCCGCACATGGAAAATGCCGGCTATGGCTCCATTATTAATATGTCGTCCATGAGCTCAATTAATAAAAGCCCAGCAATCAGTGCCTATGCGTCGTCTAAAGCGGCCATTAACCACATGACAGCAAATTTAGCTTTTGACTACGGGCCTGCCGGTATTCGAGTTAATGCCGTAGGGCCAGGTGCGGTAAGAACCGATGCCTTAGCCTCGGTGCTTACTCCTGAAATTGAAGCTACTATGTTGGCGCATACGCCGCTTAAGCGCTTAGGCGAGCCAGAAGATATTGCCGGTGCCGTCTTATATTTTGCCGCGCCTATTTCTAATTGGGTGAGCGGCCAAGTGTTATTTGTTAATGGCGGCGGCGTACAAACGCTAGACTAAGTACTCTTTTTTAATATTAAGCGCAAACTTGGCCAAGTTTGCGCTTTTTTTGTTGCTAGGGGCACAGTTCACCACCAGCAGGAAAGCGTTGGCCGCGCTGGCACTCAACCCCTTCGCTTTGCACAAGCCTAGGTGCTAACTCAGTATCTTGGGGCATAACACTGATTAGGCGCCATATTGCACTAACAGAGTCATCCATTAAATGGGATCTGCGCAACGCCGCGACCATACCCGTATCTTGGCCTAAATTAATGTCGATAATAGCTTCTATAACAGGCTCAGGCAGTTGAGGTGTGTCATGGTAATTTTCTACTTCAGTGATATCTAGCTCGTGGATAAGCTGCGTAATAGCCGCAGCTGGGCTTAATATGCCTTGGCGTATCACTTGAAAAGGCGCTGTTATTGCAAGCGGAGTTGGCTGTGCTTCGGTGTGATGAACAGGGGGCGACCAATCTAGGAGCGATAAGCATGGCACAGTAAAGCACTGCATCTTTAGGGCTTTACTTTGGCTAAGCTCAGTGCGGCCGATGGCTTGAATATCGGCCACTGTGCCTTGTACTGGCTGAGTTACCATACGCCAAGATACATGAGGGCCCACATCAAACGCTGACGGTGGCGCTACATGCTGTTCACCATAATCTTCAATCGTCGCTTGGCGGATGGTTTGCCCTAAACTAAAGCGATCCACTTGGATAAAGCTCATCGGTATCCGGTTAGCGTTTAAATTATTATTTATCGACTCAACGCCATAACTAATGCGATAGCGCACCCTATCTCGCACTCCTTCTACGGCCTCTAGCGCCAACATCGCTTTTGCTAACGGATTAATAGTCGCAGAGGCTAAAAATATAGAAGTAGGCTGTTTATTTAGCGCTAAGTTCGCCTCAATTTTATCCAGTACTGCTAAGCTATCAAGCGCTTCATAGCCCTTAAGAAACTCTTTAAATAGGAGTTCTTGTTGGGCTTCTTGAGCCGCGACAGAAAATGTTAGTAGGGTGGCCAATAGCGTAAATAGAAATTTCATAAGCTCGTCTCTGACTTAGATACCGCCGTTTTTATAAAAGAGCATTTAGCGGCCGCAGTTACCGCCGCTAAACAGTGTCTTAGCACTAGGTGTATTCCTTTTTATATCAACACTCTATATATGGCTATTACAACACATTGATTTAGTTAGCTAAGCCATAAAAAATAAAAATGTCGCTAACAGTGAATAGGGTCACATCCTGTTAACAATATAGTTACTTTTTCGGGTAAGGCGGGCGGCATTCTGTTACAAAGAATCTGACCGACAGCAAATATCTACTACTACCTTGGCAAGATAGGGCAACTAATGAACAATCTTACTATTCGGCTACGGGTGTTGCTTTTAGCATTAGTGCCCGTCATTGCGCTTACCGTGTTTCTCACCGCTTATAACTACCACCAAACCCAAAAAATTGGTGATAGGGCCGTGAGTAATTTTTCAAAGAGCCTTTATGAAAACCAAGAAGATGAGCTAAGAAATAACCTCCAGCTTGCCACTACCGCCATTGCTCATCTATATAATCATCCCGATGCCACCACGGATCCGAGCATTAAAGAACAAGCTTGGCAAATATTGCGACAATTACGCTTTGATGACTCAGGTAATGAGGGATACTTTTTTGCCTATGATCTTAACGGCGTGAGTTTAATGAATGGCATGAACCCCGCCATAGAAGGTAAAAATTTATGGGATACCCAAGATCCTAATGGCGTTTACACTACTCGCAGCTTATTAAAAGCGGCTCAAGAGAATACTTTTAGTCATTACAGCTGGGAGAATAAAAGCACAGGTACCGTGGATCCCAAAATCGTCTCTGGCGTGCTCTTACCGAAATGGAACGCCATGATTGGTACCGGTATGTGGACCTCTGGCTTAGAACAAGACGTACAAGCCATGCAGGGGCGCGTTAATCAGTCCATTAGTGACACCGTTAAAGGCTCGATTGCTACTGCCATTATCGCTTTAATACTGATTGTGATTTTAGCTTTAATTGTGGTGCGCAGCATCATAGGGCCACTCAATGTGGCAGTAAAAGCCATGCATGATATTGCTAATGGCGATGGGGATCTTACCCGCCGCTTAGCAGTAAATGGTAAAGATGAAATTAGTCAGCTGTCATTGGCCTTTAATAGTTTTGCCAATCAAGTACACGATTTAGTAAAACGAGTGCTAAGCTCATCGCGCACCCTTAATGAAGCCAGCACCGAGCTTGGCCAAACTATGCAAGCGGCAGAGTCGGGCGTGCAGCGTCAAAAAACAGAAAGTGACCAAGTGGCCACCGCTATGAATGAGATGACGGCCACTGCACAAGATGTCGCCAGTAACGCCAGTGAAGCTTCTCATGCGGCAAATAATGCCAGTGCCCAAGTTCGCGATGCTCAAGGCTTGTTATATCAAACTCAACAAGTCATTTCGGGATTATCTGAGCAAGTAGCAGAGGGCGTTAAGGTCATTGAAACCCTAGGCGAAGACTCAAACCAGATTGATACCGTGCTAGAGGTGATCCGCGCCATTGCCGAGCAAACGAACTTACTCGCGCTGAACGCAGCCATAGAAGCTGCCCGAGCGGGTGAGGCAGGGCGGGGCTTTGCGGTGGTGGCTGATGAAGTGCGCACCTTAGCCAGTCGTACCCAACAAAGCGTGCAAGAAATTCAACACACCATAGAAGTGCTACAAAATGGCGCCACTAATGCCGTGACTATTATTGCTGCCATAAGTGAGCGCAGTGATGCGACTGTAAGCGAAACGACGCAAGTTAACGAAGCTTTACAGCGTATTACTGCTGCAGTAAATACCATTACTGAAATGAACACCCAAATTGCCAGTGCCGCTGAAGAGCAAACCAGTGTATCGGAATTAATTAACCAAAATGTGCACCAAATTGTGGTAATCACCGATGAAACCAGTGAAGGCACACAACGCGCCAGCAGCGCCACCGAGCGTTTAGCAGCACTAGCCATTGAGCTAGAAAAAGAAGTTGCCCGTTATAAGGTGTAATAAGTAAATTAAAAAAGCGCCGCCCTTAATAAGAGGGCGGCGCTTTTTATGCGCGAGCAAAACTTTACTCAGAGGCTCAACTTGTTATGATTAACGCTTAAACTTGTCTGTAAAATCATCACTTAGGGAGCAGACTGTGGCTAATTTTGATTATGTCACTGCCAATAAGCTGACATTAGATGCCCATGGTTATAAAAGCACCAATCGTATCTTGATCCTATTAGTCGGGTTAGGTATTGCCTTTGTGGTGTCTGCTTTTTACTTGCCTGCGACCCCATTGGTATTAGTGCTCATCGCCTTATGCTGGTGGCTGCAAAAAAGTCATCCGGTGTTACTCGCAGGTGCAGCAGGTGAAGATAAAGTAATGGAGCGCTTGCGCCAACTCCCCGACACTTTTACCGTGTATAACCAAGTAGATATTCCTAATGCAAGATCGCGCACTGGCTTTAATGAAGCAGATATTATTGTAGTGGGGCCGAATGCCGTTTTTATTATTGAAGTAAAACACAATAGCGGGCGTATTAGTGGCAGCGACAGTGATGCCCAATGGCGCGTTAAAAAAGTGAGTCGCAGAGGCGGCATTTATGGTAAAACCATGCGCAATCCCATTGCTCAGGTTAAGCGCTTAATTTGGTTATTGTCGGGCGAGTTAAAAGCGAAGCACTCCCGAGCTTGGATCCAAGGAGTGGTATTATTTAGTCATCATAATGTGAGTGCTAATATCGCTAATGACTCTAATGTGCCGATTATGGGCAATGAACAATTAATAGATTACCTATTAAGTTATTCTGCAAAATTTGATATTGAGAACCCGCCTAAATTAGTGAAACACATTGCCGCCTTAAAAGGCGCCTAGTACCGGTAAAAAAGTAGAGGTAAGTAGTAGTAAGAATGAATAACAACCCATTAGTGATAGGCGAGGTGGCGGGTGTCTGAGTCGAGTTCATTAGCTAAGCCGTCTTTATCGCCTAAAGAGATTGCGCCTAAAAGCCTAGCTGAGCTTGACGCTATGCACACCGGCAGTTTAATGAGTCGCCGACGCGCACTCCTCGCTTGCCCAGAAAGCTCAAACCTAACCGCCCAAGATAAAGCCTCGTTATTACTTCCTATTCGCTATAAAGACAGCCAAGTCTGGAAAAACGCCTACCAAGAGTTAAAACAAGTGTTAGCGACGCGTGAGCATTTACCTAATAAACAAGAGCGCAAGGCACAGCGCCAAGCCCGTGCCAAACGCAAAAGATAAGCAACTTGTCCGCAAATTCCTGTTACATATCTTCCATTCCTTGAATTTTACTGGCGATCTGTTTTTCTGCTTCTTGCTCTAATTCTAGCAAGGAGTCTACTAACTCTTTAGCTTCTGGTACTTGGCTTTCTTGAGCCAGCCTTTGATAAAAATCCACCACTTGATCGTGTACCTCAAACATCATCTTTGAGATTTCGGCAATAGATAAACGGTCAAAAGGTTGGGTATAGACTTGCTGGGTATTAATAGGGCGCTGCTCAAAAGCCGAATATAAATAAGGGACATAGGCATCTAGCGCTTCGGTTTTGGTTTGTTGATCAAATTCGTGAAGGGTATTAGCCAGCTCTTGCTCTTGTTCGGCTAAGCTTTTAAGTAGCATCCGGGCGCGCTCTTGTGAATGTAGCTCACCACCACGGGTTAATACTTGAGCGAGTTGCTGGTGCAGTTGGCGAGTCCAATCAATAAGCTGCGTGAAATTGGTGACCTGCATGGCTATCTCCTCTTATATAGTCGTTAGACGATAATAATTTGATAAAAAAGCGGGCGTACTACTCAATCGTATCATTAGCACACCTTTGCTAAGCGTAGCTTAATGACATCTCATAGCGAGCCTTGGCGCCTTAGGTGCGTCAGCTTTTGCACTAAGCTTGGCTCCCTTTATTTATTTGCCTGCTCAAGCAGTGCGTCATTAACTATACTGGATTCAAATGCGCCAGCTATCAAGGTGTAGTTTACTCAATAAGGAGCGCGCAAATGCAGCAAGCGGCCATCTTTGTTTTGCATCACGGTGCAACAGAGGGCGTTACCGGTTCTTGCCACCAATTACAGGTAGGCGAGGCGAGCATATTAATAGACTGCGGATTATTTCAAGGCCGAGAGCAGCGTGATGGTTTAGCAATAGATTTTGCCATTGAACAGCTTCGCGCCTTGGTTGTTACTCATGTGCATATCGATCATGTGGGGCGTATTCCTTACTTACTAGCAGCAGGGTTTACGGGCCCTATTTATTGCTCGGCGCCCTCAGCACTCTTATTGCCCGCCATATTAGAAGATGCGCTAAAAATCGGCTTTACTAAAAATAAAGCGTTAATCGCCCAGATATTAGCCAAGCTTGAGTCGCAACTTTGCCCGCTGGCCTATAACGACTGGCAGCCCATCGCGGATATGGAGCTAAAAATTCGCTTGCAAAGAGCCGGTCATATCTTAGGCTCGGCTTATGTTGAGTGTGCCACTGCTAACCAAACTATTGTGTTTAGTGGCGACTTAGGCGCACCGCACTCGCCATTATTAATGCCACCCCAAGCGCCCGTTACAGCAGATGTGTTAATTCTTGAAAGCACGTATGGCGATAAAAATCATGACAGTCGAGTTGATCGCCGCTTACGCTTAAAAGCCGCCATTGAGCATGCTCTGACAGATGGTGGCACCTTATTGATCCCCGCCTTTAGTCTGGGACGCACCCAAGATTTATTATATGAAATTGAAGGCATTATCAGCGAATTTGGCCAAGGCCATGCGGCACCCAACTTACCGTGGCAGGAGCTTGAAATTGTGGTGGACTCCCCACTGGCTGCTAACTTTACTGCTCTTTATCGTAAGCTAAAACCGTTTTGGAATCTTGAAGCACAAGCGCGACTTAAAGCTGGGCGCCATCCCTTGGCTTTTGAGCAAATGACGGTGATCGATAATCATCAAGATCACTTAAACGCCGTGCAATATTTAGCTCGCAGCCATAAGCCCTTTATCGTGCTAGCGGGCTCCGGCATGTGCACCGGTGGCCGCGTTGTCAATTACCTTAAAGCCCTATTGGGGGAGTCCCGCAACGACGTATTGTTTGTTGGCTACCAAGCCGAAGGCACGCCAGGGCGCGCTATTTTAGACTATGGACCCGCGTTCAATCCTCACCAGGTCGATGAAACTCCAAGTGAGGTTGCCGTTTCAGCTAAGCCAGAGCCTTGGGTAGAGCTGGACGGTCATCGCTATATTATTCGCGCCCAAGTGCATCAAGTTAGCGGCTATTCTGCCCATGCCGGCCAAGACGATTTACTTAACTTTGCTACCGCCATTAGCCCACCACCTAAACAAATACGCTTAGTCCACGGCGAAGCACATGCCAAAGCTGTATTGCAGCATAAGCTCAACGAGTTACTGCCAGATACAGAGGTGCTGATCCCTTAATCACAAACGCTAGGAAGCAAAATAATGGATATGGAATTGTTCACGTCGCTCACATCAATAATTGTTTTAAGTGTTTTGTTTTTTATTGTTGTGGTTTTGATAAGTATTAAAGCTCGCAGTAGAAAATTAATTCATCCGTATAAAAGATTAAATGCGATCTTCACTCCCGCTGAACGTTCCTTCTTCGGCGTATTAAGCCAAGCGGTAGGGGATGACGCTGCTATTTTTGGTAAGGTGCGGGTAGCAGACGTGCTCACACCGCAAAAAAGTACGGTAAAGGGCGTGTGGCAAACGGCATTCAATAAGATCTCTGCCAAACACTTCGACTTTGTATTATGCCGCAAACATGACTTGTCGTTCTTATGTGCCATAGAGCTGGACGATCGCTCTCATAACAGCGCTAAAAGACAGATTAGAGATGCTTTTTTAGAAGACGCATGCCAATCCGCTGTTTTCCCTTTGATCCGCTTTCCCGCTCAAGCAACTTATAAAGTGAGTGAGCTCCATTACGCCTTAAAGATATACTTGTCAGACCTACAAGCTAAATGAGGTCATATCGCCAATTCCCGATGCAAAGCCGTTTGTCATTCATGAATTAAGTAACCTAAATCAGATAGGTGATAAAGTTTGCTTAAGTGTTCATCTAGTACGTAGCGAGTGTTGAAGCTGCAGTGCTTTCCTCTGTGTAGCCATTTATTATTTTATTCAGCTAATGTTTGGCCAAAGCATTAGTTTTTCTACGCTTATATTCCGCCAGTCGTAGATCGATCAACTCTTGCATCATCTGGTGCAGGGTGTCTAACTCAGTTTCGGGAAAGCTAAAGTCGGGCGTGTAGCGTTCGTTGTTTCTACTAAACCAATACTGAGCAGTTTTATCTTGGGCTGCGGCAGCTATGTCGTAATCTTTCCCTGCTTCAGCCACTTTTCGGTTGTTGCCTACATTACTGCTATGTTTAATCGGATTACCTTTCCAGTAACTTAACCAAGCTTTTGAGTCGGCTGTCATGGCTTGCTGGGTGGCGGATAAGTCGAGCTGCAATAAGTCGGGCTGGCGCTCTAATACATAGCGAGATTGCTCGGCCAGTGCCTGTAAAGTTGGTGGTTTGGATAAACCGTCTATTTCGAGCAAAGCTTGCAGCAAGATGATTTTAAAGCTCTTGGTGAGCGGAGTGGTTTCGATACCGATTAGCAAAAAGTCTTTAAGTTTATCTAATACCCTAATTTGTGATGGAGTTAGGTCATCTTCACTAAATACTAATTCAAACCAGCTGCCATGTTTCTTGCGCAGCTTAGTGAAATCAAACCCTGCTTGAAACGCTTGCACGGCCGTGGGTCGATAACCGAGTTGTTCTTTTAAACGGCGATAATCGTCCACTACCTTAACGCGGCCGCCGTAACGCAGTTGGTCCATCAAGGGCAGCAATTGCGGCTCAAGATTGATAAAGCAGCCATCGGGTAAGCTGGGTGTGGCGGTGTCTACCGTGCCGGTTACCGCCTGAGTCACTTCTCGCAGTAATTCGGGTTTAAACAAACAAGCTTTATGACTGCCCACCAAATCCACCACCATCAAGTGAGTCTTGCCGGCGCACAGCCGTAAACCGCGCCCGAGTTGCTGCAAAAATACGATGCGCGATTCGGTGGGGCGCAGCATTAACAGGGTGTCGATGGCTGGTAAGTCGGTGCCTTCGTTAAATAAGTCGACAGAGAAAATAACCTGTAAGGTGCCGTCTGCTAATTCGGTGAGCGCCTGGTTGCGCGGCATGGCTGATTTGGAATGAATGGCGACGGACTTGATGCCGGCGGCATTAAAAATGCGCGCCATAAAGTCGGCATGACGAGTGGAGATACAAAACGCCAAGGTGCGACTTTGGCTAAACTCTAGCCACTTTTCTAATGCATGTTTTGCCCGCTTTTGACTGGCGAAGGCCGCGTCTAGCGCTTGTGGATCGAAACGGCCATTACGCCAGGGAATTTCGTCGTAATTGATAAATTCGTCATACACACCTTGGTAAATAAAAGGCACTAAATGCCGTTCGACAATGGCATCACGCAAACCTCGTTCAAAGACTAAGTTGTCATCGCATAAGGCGAGAATATCCGCTTGGTCGGTGCGATCTGGGGTAGCGGTGAGGCCGAGTAAAAACTGCGGGCGAAAGTGATCTAATAAACGGCGATAGGTCGGTGCCGTGGCGTGATGAAATTCGTCCACTATGATGTAGTCAAAATGATCGTGGGCAAATTGCTGCAAGTGATGGTCGCGGCCTAAGGTTTGTATTGAGGCAAATAGCCAATCCGCTGCTTGCTGCTGTTGGCCATTATATAAACCGGTGTGGGCACTGGGGTTCATGCGAATAAAAGTGGCTTGTGCTTGACGAATAATCTCATCGCGATGAGCAACAAATAATAGCTTTTTAGCTTTAAGCTGACGGGCATCAAAAGCGGCCAACCATGTTTTACCAAGGCCGGTGGCCATCACCACCAAACCGCGCTTAAAGCCCAGTTGCCGAGTCTGCTGCAAAGCGGCTAACGCTGCTTCTTGTACTGCATTGGGTAATGGCGTTTCGCGTAGGGTTTCATCATCACTGGCATGATCACCGGTAATAGTGCGCAGCTGGGTTAAAGGGCTATCTTGATAGCGCTGAAGATACGCATCAATCCTGTAATGACTGAGCGGTACTACCCGTGAGTCTTGTTTTAGCTTGGCTAGTTGGGCCTGCAATGCCAGCAAACTCTGAGCTGCATCACTGGTTAGCGCATCATTAACTTTGAGCTGCCAATTCCATTCCAGCGATGAGGTGAGAGCGGCTTTTGAAATATTGCTGGAGCCCACTAAACCTAAGCCCGTTATTCGTTGCTGATCATTATGCTGGATAAAAAGATAAGATTTAAGGTGAAAGCCGGCATTACTGGCGCTTTCATAGATTTTGATTTCAGCACCGCGTTCAGCCAATAGCATCATTTCGCGCAGTGCCACAGGCTCTGTTACATCAAGATAATCTGAGGTGACGATGATAAGTTTCACGCCTCTGTTTAATGCTTCAAATAAAGCATCCTGTAGTAGTCGCCAACCACTGTGGCGAATAAAGGATACGGCAATCGTTATCTGGCTATCTTGCACCGTATTATTAATGGCGGTTAATAAGCACGGTAATAACGGCTGATTGAAACTAGGGTCTTGAGCACTGCCACCGGTGAGCAGTTGTGGAGTATTCATTAACTCGCATCCTCAATTAACTGCTTTTTACAAATGGCATTAAGCCAGCGTTCTTGCTCTCGCCCTAGGCGCAGATCGCCGGTTTGCCAATGCTCAATTAATGTCAGTGGCAGTTCGCTGATTAACTCGTTTAAACCTGCTTCATCGAGATTGGTAAAGTGGCGCCCGTCTCTGGCCACTTCGCCTTGGCCATATTTAAATGAACAATAAAAAATGCCGCCGGCTTTTAACTGCGTGCATAAGTGCGCCATGACTTGAGCGAGTTCTGATCTGGGTACATGTAATAAAGAGGCACAGGCCCAGATAGCTTCGGCGGGAGCAATAACGTTAAATTGTTCAAAGCGACAGACGCTGATGGCTAAGCCGGTATGTTGTTGAGCCAATTCCACTAATGCCGGGCTGGCATCGAAGGCGCTAACTTTAAAACCTAAATTAGCAAAATGCAGGCTGTCGCGACCGGATCCGCAACCTGCATCAATAATATGGCCGCCATCCGGAAGGTGAGGCAAAAACCGATCATACAGCGGCGCCATATCAACACCGACGGTGCTTTGATAAAAAGAATTGGCTTGTTGCTGGTAATAGTCAACCGACATAGTGGCGCTTTAATATTGGAAACTTGTTCGCTACTTTATCAGACTCATGAAGGGCTTACCTTGATCTTGGCGGCATTGGTTTGCGCTTAAAAAGGTACCGTTATTGGTTGCACTAGACCTTTCAACCGGAAATGTTCTGGGATGAACATCTGCATGGGAGTTAACTGCGCTGGTTTTCGCTGTTAAAGCACGCGACTACATTTGTGCGCTTGGCACTGTATTAGCAGTTTCTCTTCACAGCTTTATCTCAGTCAGTCCTTTTCACTCTATTATTTGGTCTGGTGTCAGACATGACAGTAAATGTGTAAGTATCTGCTGTTTGTCAGCCACTTCCTCTGTGACTAATGCCTGCTGTATTTGCGTTGCTACTCGCTGCATTGCTTGCTCGCACTCGTCATATAAAGCATTTGCCTGTGCTTGAGTTAATGCGCAATGTTGAACGCCAAATGTTAACAGATGCTTACGTGCCCACCATTTACGACTGCCCATTAAAGTTAAAGCCGACACATCATTTTTAATGTAGGCCGTAGTACTAACCACATCAAAAGCCGGTGCCAACCAGATATTATAGATGTCTTCATACAAGAGGCCGAAATTTTTTAAGTGAGCATCGCCATTTTGTAAACGATTATTCAGCACCAACATCTTAAAAAACTGCTGCAATGCTGTGACTTTATGTGCAGGGGAAACAAAGTTGGCAATGGTTTTAGCTAGCTGTTCGTAGCTGCCTTCGTACTTTTGTTGGCGACTTTTTGCTGCTAATACGCACATGTCCTCAAAACCGAGCCATTGCCCTGAGGATGTAAAGTCAAAACGCTTCATGATAAAAAGCGCGCCATCGTCAGATAAATAAAACTCGGGCACTGTAATGCCCGCAGCTTTTAATACCCGCATGCACCAATATTCGTTGAGTGCTAACTGTGGATAATCTGGTCCCCAAGCTTTAACTATGTAATCTTCTATACACAAGGTAGCTTTATCTTGGATCTGCGCCAACACCTTGGGCTGCACACCACTCACAGGTGAGTGCAAAGCAAAACGAGCGACTAGTTCGTCGAATAATCCTGCAGCGGGTGACAGTAAATCGGTTAGTTCTAGGGGCTGAGTTGTGTCTGTGTTTGTCTGATAGTGAACTCGTCCGCGTACGCTAGGCGCTAATAGCTTCAACAAACTTAGGTCATCGGCACCATTGAGCTTAGCAAAATGACGTTGTAATACTGATAGCAAATATCCCTCGGGTAAGTGCATTTCAAATAATGGAGGTAATGCAGAATGTGAATAATCCCTACCACGCACCGGCATGGTTAACGAAACAAAATCTTGCTGCGCTGCGTCAGAGTCATAACGAAATATAAATTCGTTTTGTTCGTTAAATAACTCACCGGCGGCTTGTCCCGCTACCCTTACAGACAAAGACTTTTTATTAATGGCCATCGCGTAGCTCCTCAAAGGTAGGGAACGGAGATTTTTCACGAATTGAGACTTCATAGCCCAAATAATCCAGCATTTTCATGACCTTCCTCAGACCAACGTCGCCCGAACGGCCCAGTTCAAAAGCATTGATTGTGGTGCGAGACATCGCCAAATGGTCGGCCATTTGTTGTTGCGAAATTTTTTTCTGTTGGCGTAGTTCGCGTATTATTTTGCCTAGCTCTAAATAATCCATAATGTACAAAATAACCTACAGTTGGCGATTAATTATAAATATTGTACATTATTTTGAACATTTAATTAAAGCTTAGCAGACGGCTATACGCTTTACGCCGACCACTATACGAAAAAACCAAACCAGTTTTATCTTTAACGCATGGCGTACAGCGTTAGACGTACCGCTTTCTTTTAGCTTGGTGCTAGGCGCCGGGCGCTGCCCTGTATTTGTTCTTTCGTGGCCAAGGCGTTTCTATTTAGGTAGGGTTAAGCTAGATGCGTGTTTAGTAGGCAGGAGGCTTTGAGATGACCATAAGCGAACAGGACTTACGATATTTACGCCGTTGTGTGGCGCTGGCAGAAGAATCATTGACGGAGGGTGATCAACCGTTCGGTTCAGTATTGGTATCGGCACAAGGAGCAGTGCTGGCCGAAGATCATAATCAAATTCATACCAATGCCACTTTTCATCCAGAGTTGACACTGGCGCAATGGGCCGCCGAGCATTTAAGTGAAACAGAACGTGCGCAAACCACTATGTATACCTCGGGCGAGCATTGTCCTATGTGTGCGGCGGCTCATGCCTGGGCGGGGTTAGGGCGGGTGGTTTATATTTGCTCGGCTAAGCAATTTGCTACTTGGTGTGCAGAGTGGGGCGTGCCACCCTCGCCAGTTAAGGCGTTATCTATTAATGAAGTCGCGCCCGATATTAAAGTACAAGGGCCGGTACTGGAGCTAATGGAGCAAGTTAAAGCGCTGCATAAACGCTATTTTGGTATTACTGAATAGAAAACGACTCGCTTAATACGATGTTGAGTTTTAGTGTTGAGTGAAATGAGAGGGTGAGCTTGAGTATTAAAACATAGATCCTGACGTGCGTCAGGATGACGGCAAAAGGCTGGCGGTGTTTTTCCTGATAGCTTACGGCTGATAGTTAGTCGTCTTACCGGTATTGAATCTACGTCATGCTGAACTCGATTCAGTATCAGCATGGCGGCGACCGTATCTCGCTTTGATGTTTAAGGTCTATAGATTAAACCGAGATCCTGACGTGCGTCATGATGACGGCAAAGGGCTGGCGGTGTTTTTCCTGATAGCTTACGGCTGATAGTTAGTCGTCTTACCGGTACTTAATCTACGTCATGCTGAACTCGATTCAGTATCAGCATAACGGCAAAGGGCTGGGCGCTAACTATTATTTTACCGAGGTCAGCATGTCGCCAGGCGTAATACGAATTTGGCGAGCCGCGGCATCGGCGGGTGCCAATATGCTGTAATCGGTATGACTTTGTTGTACCACAAATTGCGCTTTAGACGAGGTTTCGCTATAAAAGCCCGGCTGTAACTGGCGCCGGTGAATCAGTGTAAATCGATCGCCTGGCTGAATGCCGGCTTGGCGGCCTAAGTCCATTAAAATCCCTTCATCAGATTGCTGCAAAATATGCGCTATCGCTTTCATGCACGATTGTGCTTTTACTATATCGCGGGCAATACGTTGTAATAGTTGGTCGGCGGCGACGCCATAAGAAGATTGCCAAAAGCTTTGTTGTGCCACATTGACCTTGTCATGCTTTTTAAAGGTCCACGGCGCTTCAATATGATATTGCTGCGAAATTAAGCGCTCGCCGGTGAAGCTGTCTTCTAAGTGAATGGTGATTGAAAATTGGCGCACTTGGCGTTTTTTTTGCCAAGCTAACCAGTTGCCATCTTCCATACTAATGTCATTGATCACCCCACTGAGCAGCAGGCGCGATTGTTGTTTATTAGCCAGTACATCACTGCCTTTACGTAGGCCTTGGCTGCGCGGTAGGTGAGAGTCGGTTAATAATTGATGATCAAGTTGAGTCATTAAGTTGACGCTATTCGCCAAATGCTGGGCTAAGCGTTGGCTGCTCGCGTGTCCCAGTTCATAAATTTGCCCAAATCGGCCTTGCTCAGGATATTGCAGCGCAAAGGGCGTTAGGCTAATGCCAGGGCGATAACGGCTAGCGCACTGGGCTTGTACTTGCTGAGGGTTGGGCCAAATATCGGCGCGCAAGGTCAGCCATAACCGTCCTTGTGAGCGGCGCTCATTAGTCACTACATAATCCATTAGCTCACCTTGAGCGGCAATATCCAGTCGCTGGCCAGAAAGCGCCCCATTAGTAACGGACTGTACCGTCGCCACCGAGGCGCCTGCTTGAAGTAGGGCGTCGGTAAGAGCTTGCTCCATGGCTTGCTGGCGCGCCATTTCTATTCCTTGGCCAAGGGGCGCCGAGCCTTCTGCTTGATACCAGTCAGCCTGCGCGCTAAACGCAAGCGGCAGTAGTAATACTAATGTGGGCAACAGGGCTTTTTTTGACACGATAGCGTCCTAGTTAGCAGCGAGCAAAAGATATATGGCTCAGCAATCAATTGTTGGCAAGGTTTATGCAAAAAGCTTGCCTACTAGTAATATTAAATAGTCAGCAAGATGACTCTTAGCGCTTCAGCCTTTGCTAGCCGCGGCTAGCGCGTTATTAATGATAAATAAAGCGTAGTGAAATAAACGGCATTTTTTTGCCGCTTAGGTTAGGAAATGCGGGCGAGCAGTAAAGTTTGCCAGTGCTAGGCCGATAGCCTTAGTCAGCTAGCCCAAGTGGGCATTTTATTTTATGGAGTCATGATGACCAGATCTCTTATTCTGCTAATGGTACTAGGGCTAAGTGCTTGTACCAATACAGAAGAGCAGCAGTTTGATGCTAATAATCATTATCTGCCCCATGATCATGCGGCTCATTATATTAATCGCAAACCCTTAGGGCCATTAGTTGCACCTGAGGTATCGCCTCGTCATAGCCAAGATGGCATTCCGATGCGCATGAGTGCGGGTACGCGCAGTGCGTATTTACCTCAAGCTGGGCCTTCTTTAGTGGGCGGGCAAACGCAATTACAGCAACATATGTCAGCATTGGCTTATCGTTTAGTATCCAGTGGTCACCAATTAAATGCGGGCTCTGGCATCGCCGTTAGTGGTTTTGTGGATCAAGAAGATTATAAAACACAAAGTGAATTTGGCCGCTTATTGTCAGAGACCATGATGTTTCAACTTAATCAATATGGCTTGCGGGTAGTGGACTTTAAAACGCTGCCTTTTATTCGCATTACTCCTGAGGGCGATCTCAGTACGAGCCGCGATTATCGCCAACTTAGCTCACGCATTGGCGCTCAATATTTAGTTCACGGCACCATTAGTGATACCTCTGGTGGTAAATTAGTGAATGCGCGCTTAATTTCCATGGGCGATAACAGCGTGATTGGGAGCGCCCAGCAGTTTATTCCACAGTATTTGGTGGCCAGTTTAGTTAAAGCCCAAGGGCCAGAGCCAAAAGTACAAGTAATTACCCCTGAATATAGGAGCCGTTATGCTAAATAAGCGTGGGCTATTAATTGCTTTATTGTTATGGCCATTAGTTGCCTGTAGCCAACAGCCAACGGGGGGCCCCAAGGCGGCTAAAAATCATTTGTATGCTGTAGGATATGCACCTATTAGCTTGCAACAGCCACAAGATCCGCAGCAAAAATTACTCCACGCCATGCGCGCCTCTAAATTAGACGCTTATCGTGAGCTAACCGAACAACTCAGTGGGGTATTAACTTCTAGCTCTAGCGTAACTAACAGCAATATTTTACAAGATGGCCCTGTCACTAACAGTAGCCGCGGTGTGGTGCGCGGTGCGCGCGTAGTGAACAGTTATCCCGATGGCGATATGTACATTACTGAGTTAGAGCTAGATTTAAAACTGTATGAAAATCTGCGCCTTGGACGATAAAGAACGAGAGATACCGGAGCCGTCATGCAGAACTTGATTCAGTATCGGTATGACGAAAAACAGCCGTCATCCTGGCGAAAGTCAGGATCTTTCAATTTAGCGTTTAACAGTAAAACTACACTTTAAAGCCGCTGCCTTTATTGATGCCTTTAGTATGACCTTTTTGATCGTAAGTCATGCTTTGGCGCTCGTGCAGACGGCTTAAAATATTAGCGAGCTGGCGCACGCCATTTAGAGATTGTTCAAGTAATTGCTCGGCGACCGCACTTTGCTCTTGGCAGGTAGTGACTAATTGACGAAGACTGTCTACTTGCGGTTGAAAATCAGTGGTTAAACGCTCGCGCTCTTCATGACTTGCCAGCTCTGCATCGGTATTTTGAATATTAATCAGCAGTGTCTGTTTGCGCTCAGCTAAGGCGGGTAAGTCTAGTGCTTGGCGTTTTACGATCAACTCAAGCTCTTGTTGAGTGATCTCTAACAAAAGCTCAAGTTGGGATTTCTGTTGAGTTAATAGCGCAGCAAGCGACATATTAGAGGCCTTCTAAATCCTGTTCAAAACGGGAGATATTGGCTGCCAGTCGATCGCTGTCTACGTGATAGCTGCCCTCGTTAATGGCTTTTTTCAGCGCTTCAAGACGAACACTATTGTCTGGCGCTGGCGCATTTGCCAAAGATTGCTGCACTTGGCTCAAGTGTTTTGCTTGGGAGGTAAGAGTAACCGAGTCTTGCTTAGCCACGCTGGTGCTGGGTGCGGCCGTGCTCGGGGTGTCTGTGCTCACGTTTTGCTTAAATTTGTTAGCAGGAAGTGGGGCATTAGTGCCAACTCCTGAAGGTAATTTGTCGATAGCCATAATATGAAAGTCCTATTTTGCTGCTGCGTACAAGGGTATCGGCGTGGACTTTAATAACTTTAGGAATAATTAGCAGCCAACTTTATAGTCGCACTTGTACTTGGCCGGCGCTAATAATGCGCGCACTGATCTCTCGGCCTGAGTTCACGTTACTGACTCTAATACTATCATTAAAAGTGCCATCTTCTTTAGCGATGCCGTCGGTTTTAATAGTTAAGCCACCGGTTTGGGCCAAAATGCTGACTCTATCGCCTTTGCACACTACACATAATTGGCTGCTTAAAATAGGTTGTCCGGCGCGCAAGTCTCGTTTGCTACGCGAGCCAATAAGCTCGCTAGGATCACTAAAAATATCACCGCGCAATAACACTTCATCTTGATAATCCACGCTTAGGTGCTGCGCCTGTAACAAAGTATTGCGTGTAATAGGGTCAGCCGCCGTGACTACCGGCTTAAGTATTTTAACTCGCACCGGCACAAAAATCTCCCAGCCGGGGTTTTCATGACACTTTAAATACACGTGGGTATTGCGCTTTACATCTCCTGAACCGCGAATATCAGCGGTTAACTGTCCTAGACATTCGGTTAAGGCAAGGCGCGTATCTATGCTAGCCGCTTGAACCAACAATTTATCTTCTGGTTGCAAGGGGACGAGATCTTTAACGTACTGCTCTGCGTAGCGGCGAATTTCATCGTGCACACTACTGCCACCTAAAGATTGTGCTTGCGCTGTGGTAGCGGTGAGCAGTAAGAGAAACAGCGCGCCAAGCCCGAGTAAAGTGCTAATACGTGAAAAAGCGGCTGTTAATATTAATAAAATTCTTTTAAGCATTCTGCCCTCTTGGCCGATATGTAAATTAAGTGGCCGATGTCACGTCTCGGTTATGCGCGAATGGCGCCAGTTTTTAGCGGGTGCTAAGCTGGTGCTGAATATATTAAGAAGCATGAAACATGCATTAAATATGCCAGGGCTAAAAATAATAGCATGGTGTGAAGGGAGATACTGCGATGGCGGGGATACTCGACTCGGTAAACCAAAGAACACAGTTAGTGGGTCAAAATAGATTAGAGTTACTACTGTTTCGGCTAAACGGCCGTCAAAGATTTGGCATTAACGTGTTCAAGGTAAAAGAAGTATTGCAGTGCCCCAAGTTATCGGCGCTCCCTCAGCGTAATGCGGTGATCAAAGGCGTGGCTAATATTCGTGGTCAAACCATTTCTATTATTGATATTAGTAAGGCCATGGGCGGGCGCCCAGTAGAACAAACTGACACCAGTTTTGTGATTATCTCTGAATATAATCGTTCAGTGCAGGGCTTTTTGGTGAGCTCTGTCGAGCGCATCGTCAATATGAATTGGGAAGACATTTTACCACCGCCTAAAGGTACGGGGCGCAGTAATTATATGACGGCCGTCACCGAAATAGACGGTGAGTTAGTAGAAATTTTAGATGTAGAGAAAATTCTTGATGAAATTTCTCCACGAGAAGTAAACGTAAAACAAGAATTAGTGGATGAAGTTTCAGACTTAAAATCAGCTACCCAAAAGCCGATTTTAGTGGCTGATGACTCTTCAGTGGCACGGCGCCAAATTCAAAAGACGCTAGAAAGCTTAGGCATTGAGTGCATAGTGGTAGAGAACGGCAAGCTTGCTTTGAATAAATTGCGCGAGCTGGCAGAAAATGGCCCCATTCTTGATCAGTTATCAATGGTGATTTCTGATGTGGAAATGCCAGAAATGGACGGCTACACGCTCACCGCAGAGATTCGCAATAGCGCAGCCCTTAAAGATTTGCATATTATTTTACATACCTCCTTAAGTGGTGTGTTTAACAAAGCACTGATTGAAAAAGTCGGCGCCAATAATTTTATCGCCAAATTCCATCCCGACGAGCTGGCAACGGCCGTGAAGGCTGCATTCTAAATTTCTGTAAGGAAACGGATGAAAAATCTGACCGACGAACAATATCAAACTTTTTGCCGTTTTTTAGAAACCAGTACCGGGATCGTATTGGGTGATAATAAACAGTATTTGGTAAAAAGCCGGCTGTCGCCTTTGCTGGCGCGCTTTAAAATTGAGTCGCTTAACGATCTCATGGTTAAGTCGATGAATATGCGCGAGCGTGAGCTTAAAACCGCCGTGATTGACGCCATGACTACCAACGAAACCCTGTGGTTTCGCGATACCTATCCGTTTACGTTACTCACAGAAAAGTTATTTCCGGAATTAGCCAAGCCTGGGAAAATTTTAAAAGTGTGGTCTGCGGCCAGCTCGTCTGGCCAAGAGCCTTATTCTATTGCAATGACCGCTCTAGAGTATCAAGCAAGAAAGCCGGGAAGCTTGCCGGGGCTGCAAATTGTGGCCACCGATATTTCGGCCAGTATGCTTGAACAGTGCAAAACCGGAATTTACGATAGTTTATCGCTAGCGCGAGGTTTGTCGCCTGAGCGCAGAAGTCACTTTTTTACGCCGCTAGCTGAGGGCAAGATGCAGCTGCAAGAAAAAGTGAGAAACATGGTGAGTTTTCGCCCGTTTAACTTACTGGATAGCTATAGCTTATTAGGCAAATTTGACATTATTTTTTGTCGAAATGTGCTTATTTATTTTTCACCGGCTAATAAGACGAAAATCCTCAATCAATTTGCCAGCTCCCTAAACCCCGGAGGCTATTTGCTATTAGGTGCTTCTGAGTCGTTAACCGGATTATCAGATAAATTTGAAATGATCCGCTGTAACCCCGGCATTATTTATCGCATTAAATAAGCCTCGTTATCTTTTAAAGCAAGATCCTGACTTTCGTCAGTATGACGGCATAACCCAACATCACCTCGTATCGTCATACCGGGCTTGCCCCGGTATCTCATACCCACGACTCAGTACTTTAAGAGATCCTGATGTTCATCAGGATGACGGCTAAACAACTATACCGTCATACCGAGCTTGCCCCGGTATGTTGTTTCAAGACGTAAACCAGATCCTGACTTTCGTCAGGATGACGGCATAACCCAACATCACCTCGTATCGTCATACCGGGCTTGCTCCGGTATCTCATACCCACGACTCAATACTTTAAGAGATCCTGATGTTCATCAGGATGACAGCTAAACAACTATACCGTCATACCGAGCTTGCCTCGGTATCTTGTTTCAAGACGTAAACCAGATCCTGACTTTTGTCAGGATGGCGGCTAAACCCATCACCACTCCCTATAGTCATGCCGGGCTTGCTCCGGTATCTCATACCCACGACTCAATACTTTAAGAGATCCTGATGTTCATTAGGATGACAGCTAAACAACTATACCGTCATACCGAGCTTGCCTCGGTATCTTGTTTCAAGACGTAAACCAGATCCTGACTTTTGTCAGGATGGCGGCTAAACCCATCACCACTCCCTATAGTCATGCCGGGCTTGCTCCGGTATCTCATACCCACGACTCAATACTTTAAGAGATCCTGATGTTCATCAGGATGACAGCTAAACAACTATACCGTCATACCGAGCTTGCCTCGGTATGTTGTTTCAAGACGTAAACCAGATCCTGACTTTCGTCAGTATGACGGCATAACCCAACATCACTCCCTATAGTCATGCCGGGCTTGCTCCGGTATCTCATACCCACGACTCAATACTTTAAGAGATCCTGATGTTCATCAGGATGACGGCTAAACAACTATACCGTCATACCGAGCTTGCCTCGGTATCTTGTTTCAAGACGTAAACTAGATCCTGACGTTCGTCAGGATGACGGCATAACCCAACATCACCTCGTATCGTCATGCCGGGCTTGCTCCGGTATCTCATACCCACGACTCAATACTTTAAGAGATCCTGATGTTCATCAGGATGACAGCTAAACAACTATACCGTCATACCGAGCTTGCCTCGGTATCTTGTTTCAAGACGTAAACCAGATCCTGACTTTTGTCAGGATGGCGGAGGCGACTCATTAACTTACCGTTATAACCTTGGCACGGCTTTTGCTTAATATAAATCAAGATAAGTAAGAGGCGATAAATAAGCGTGTAATATTCAATTTACTAGTGAATAAACGCTTAATTTGGCCAAGGTGGCAACAGACTGCCGCAGCGGCAAGCCGCTAATTAACGAGATACGAGGTGCAGGGTGGCGATTTCATTTGATAAAGCCTTTGGGATACATCAGCACGCCTTAACGGCGCGCTCTAATCGCGCCGAGGTATTAGCCAGTAACTTAGCCAATGCCGACACGCCTGGCTATAAAGCCAAAGATGTGGATTTTCAGGCGGCGCTAAGCCAAGCCCAAAACAGCCAAGGCTTTTCATTGGCGCGCACTAACCAGCAGCACTTTGCGGTAGATATTGCGCCGCCGGGTATGGTGCAGTTTAGAGTGCCTAATCAGCCTGATACTGGGGATGGCAATACGGTGGATGTACAAACCGAGCGTAATAATTACATGGAAAACGCCTTGCAATACCAAGCTTCGCTTGAGTTTTTAAATGACAAGATAAGCGGCCTGTTAAAAGCCATTAAAGGAGAATCAATGTGAGCCTATTTAAGGTATTTGATATTTCCGGCAGCGCCATGAGCGCTCAGTCGGTGCGCCTTAATACCACAGCCAGTAACTTGGCGAACGCCGACAGTGTGAGCTCAAGTATTAATGAAACCTACCGCGCGCGTAAACCGGTATTTGCCGCCGACTTAAACCAGGCGCTTTCAGATCGTCAAGAAAGTGTCGGCGTAAAGGTGATGGGCATCGTCGAAACGGATAAGCCCTTACTTAAAGAATTTCATCCCGATCATCCTATGGCAGATGCCGAGGGCTTTATTTATAAGCCAAATGTGAATGTAGTGGAAGAAATGACCGACATGCTCAGTGCCTCACGTAATTATCAAACTAACGTGCAAGTAGCAGATGCCGCTAAGCAGATGCTGCAGCAAACACTGCGTCTTGGTAAGGGGTAATAAGCCATGCAAATTAACCAAGATTATCTAGATGGCATGAAATGGCCGGGCGAACAAAGCCCTGCAGAAAAAGCTAAAGATCCCAGTCGTGCGCAATTAGGGCAAGAAGACTTTTTTGCCCTAATGACGCAACAGTTGGCCTATCAAGACCCCTTTAAACCGGCGGATAACTCCGACATGATTGCCCAAATGACCGCTTTTACCAGTGCCGATGGCATTAGTAAAATGGGTGAGCAGTTATCTGGCTTAAGTGAGGTAATGACTTCTAGCCAAGCGCTGCAGGCCTCAAGTCTAGTGGGCCAAAAAGTATTGCTACCCAGTAACATTGCTTATTGGGATCAAGCAGAGCCGGTAGACGGCGTGGCAGTAACGGGCGAGGGCGCTAATAACGTATTAGTGCGCATTGAAAATGAACAAGGTCAGTTAGTGCGCTCAATTGCGCTAGAGGGGCCACAGCGAGGCAACGTGCCTTTTACGTGGGATGGTTTACAAGAAAATGGCGAGCCTGCAGTAGCAGGGCGCTACAAAATTAAGATCAGCGGCTTAGTGAATGATAAGCGTGAAGATCTTAATGCATTGGCCTTTGGCCGGGTAGATAGCGTCACTTTGGGTAGTGCTAATAGTCCGACTTTGGTTAATTTATCTGGTTTAGGGGGTGTTCCTTTGAACCAAGTACTTGAAATTGCTGGCCGTAAAGCGGCGTAAGGAGCACAACTATGTCTTTTAATATTGCCCTAAGCGGCGTTAACGCAGCCCAAAAAGACCTCGACGTTACTGCAAATAACATCGCTAACGTTAACACCATCGGTTTTAAAGAGTCGCGCGCCGAGTTTGCTGATGTCTATGCCAACTCTATTTTTGCTAACGCCAAAACTCAAACCGGTAGTGGTGTACAAACCGCCGCCGTATCGCAGCAGTTTCACCAAGGCGCACTGCAATTTACCGATAACTCGCTCGATATGGCGATTAACGGCAGTGGCTTCTTTGTGGTGTCTAACGAAATTGGCTCACTGGATCGTACCTTTACTCGAGCTGGCGCATTTCGCTTAAATAACGAAGGCTTTGTAACTAACTCTCAAGGGCACTTTTTACAAACCTATAAAGCGAACAGCGACGGCTCCCCTGCTGGCTTAGGCATTAATAGCACACAGCCGCTGCGCATACCAGATAAAGCCGGCCAGCCGCAGCAAACTGCAGAAGCTCGCACCAGCGTTAACTTGCCGGTAAAAGCTAATGCCATGGACCGAGTCGCGACCCCTTTTGATCGCGAAGACTCCGCGACCTATACCTCGTCCACTTCGATGACGATTTATGACTCTATGGGTGATACACATACGCTCACTCAGTATTTCACTAAGATTGGTCCTAATCCGAATGTTGTTCCTGCTATCACTGGCAACCAATGGGAAATGCGGGTGGCAGTTGATGGACAAATGAAACAAGGTGGTACGCCTGCCAGTGATACCTTGGATTTAACCTTTGATAACAGCGGCGTATTAACTGCTCCATTACCTACAGAGTTTGAGACGGTTGCTTTAGGTTTTACTAATGGTTCAGACGCAGGTCAAAAGATAAACATTAAGATCCCTGATGCCACGCTTAACTCCGGTGCCTTTGAGATCACTGAGTCTCGCCAAGACGGTACTACAGTAGGGCGTTTAACTAAGGTGGATGTGGGCCCGGATGGGTTAGTACAAGCCACTTACAGTAATGGCTCTACAGAAAATTTAGGCATAGTGGCCATGGCGCGCTTTCCTAACGAGCAGGGCTTAACGCAAATTGGTGATACCCAATGGCGCCAATCTTTGTTATCGGGCGAGGCAGTTACCGGCCAGCCTAATACTGGTATTTTCGGTAAGGTAAGTGTGGCGGCGTTAGAGCAATCTAACACCGACTTAACCTCCGAGCTGGTCGATTTAATTACCGCGCAGCGTAACTTCCAAGCTAACTCGCGGGCGCTAGAAGTGAACAGTACACTGCAACAGACCATACTGCAGATCCGTTAAGGCATAGCTCGAAGCTTTAAGCTATAAGAAAACTCTAACACCGCTCTTACAAAGAGCGGTTTTTTTTATTGCCCTCATCCTGATACTGAGTTGTTGTTCGCATGACGGCTCTAGGATTTGCTCTGCTTTTGCCGTCATCCTGACGCACGTCAGGATCTCGCCTTTAGGTTTAAAGAAAAAATGCTAAGTGCAAGATACCGGAGCAGGTCCGGTATGACGGCTGCTGAATCTGCTATGTTCTTGTTGTCATCCTGACGCACGTCAGGATCTCGCCCTTAGGTTTAAAGAAAAAATGCTAAGTGCAAGATACCGGAGCAGGTCCGGTATGACGGCTGCTGAATCTGCTATGTTCTTGTTGTCATCCTGACGCACGTCAGGATCTCGCCTTTAGGTTTAAAGAAAAAATGCTAAGTGCAAGATACCGGAGCAGGTCCGGTATGACGGCTGCTGAATCTGCTACGTTCTTGTTGTCATCCTGACGCACGTCAGGATCTGGTGTTAGTGTATTAAACAATAAAGCGAGATCCCGAAGCTTCGTCATGCCGAGCTACGACCCGGTATCAGGATGACAGCGAGTTCGAGATGCCAGCTACAGAGTTCGAGATGCCAGCTACAGTATAGTGCTACCCAGCTCAGCATTTGTTTTCCTCTCCTCACGCTTCACACCTTACTTCTTACATTTTGTGGCACCTTTCTTGCATTGTATTTAAACAATTCGCTGGCTAGCCTGTTGGCCCAGTATTAATCAGTACTTATTCGACCAAGGTCGACGGAGCTGAAATGGATAAATTGCTTTATATCGCCATGTCTGGCGCCAAAGAGAACATGCACAGCGTGGCCGTGCGCTCTAATAACTTGGCCAATGCCAATACCACCGGCTTTAAAGCCGACATGGAGCAAGCGCGCGCCATGCAAGCGTTTGGTGAAGGTGCGCCAACGCGCGTGTTTGCCATGACAGAGCGCCCTGGGCAAAATTTTGCCACCGGACCCATTCAAACCACAGGTCGAGATCTTGACGTTGCCGTGGCAGGAGAAGGTTGGCTGGCGGTGGAATCTAAAGATGGCAGTGAAGCTTATACCCGTTTTGGTAACTTGCAGGTGGCTCCTGATGGCCGCTTGCAAACCAGCACCGGTTTAAACGTATTAGATGATAATGGTGGCGCGATTATTTTGCCGCTGCCATTAGAGAAAATGGAAATAAATAAAGACGGTACTATCTTTGCGCGCCTTGAAGGGGAACCCACCGATGGCGGTGAAGAGCTACAGCGCATTAAAACCGTGTTGCCTAATAATGCCGAGATTGAAAAAGGCCAAGATGGCTTATTTCGCCGTAAAGACGGACAAGTTGAGGCAGCTTCGGCTCAAGTGCAATTAATTGCCGGCGCGCTGGAGGGCAGTAACGTCAATCCCGTATCAGAAATGACCCACTTAATTGATTTGCAACGCCGCTTTGAAACCCAATTAAAAATGATGAGTCATGCAGAAGAAAACGATAAAGCCCATGCTCAGCTGCTGCGCATCTAAAGGAGAATGTAATGAACCCAGCATTATGGATCAGTAAAACCGGTTTAGACGCTCAGCAGACCAATATTTCGGTCACCTCAAATAACTTAGCGAACGCCAGCACCGTGGGCTTTAAAAAAGGCCGAGCGATTTTTGAAGACTTGCTCTATCAAAATATTCACCAGCCCGGTGGCCGAGCCTCAGCCGATACCAACTTACCCTCCGGCTTAATGTTAGGTGCCGGTAGTAAAGTGGTTGCTACGCAAAAAACCTTTACCCAAGGTAGCGTGCAAACCACAGATAACGCGCTGGATGTGATGATTGATGGCCGTGGCTTTTTTGAAGTATTGCTACCCGATGGCACCACCAGTTATACCCGAAATGGTCAGTTTGCGCTGAACGAAGAGGGCGTGATTGTTACTCCAGGTAACGGTTATCCGCTACAGCCAGAAATGCAAATTCCTGAGAACGCGCAAAGCATTAGTGTAGGGACTAACGGTGAAGTCTCGGTGCAAATGGCCGGCCAAGCCGAGGCCCAAATCATTGGTCAGTTAATTATTACCGACTTTGCTAACCCTGCGGGTTTACAGCCAAAGGGTGAAAACTTGTATTTAGAAACCCAGTCCAGTGGTGCTGCGATGCAAGGCATTGCCGGTGCTGATGGTTACGGCACCATTAAGCAGGGCATGTTAGAAACCTCTAACGTTAACGTGACCGAAGAATTAGTGAACCTTATTCAAGCGCAGCGCGTGTATGAGATGAACTCTAAGGTGATTTCATCGGTAGATGACATGCTGGCGTATATTAACCAGCAGTTGTAACGCAGGCGCGATAAATTAATAGCAGTTAGTTAATAAAGGTAGGAATAGATATGCGCAAACACATAACGGTAATAAGTGCAGTGGTGATTGCAGGCTTAAGTTTAGCCGGCTGCTCCAGCACGCCTTATACGCCTAAGCCTGACGATCCGGCGTTTGCGCCTGTTATTCCTAGCTTAAGTGAGCGCCAACTTGAGCCTAATGGTTCTATTTTTCAAGAAAGTTATGCCAACAGTTTGTACTCTGATGTAAAAGCGCACAGCGTAGGCGACATTATTACCGTGGAGCTGGCGGAGTCTACTCGTGCGCAAAAGCGCGCTACGACCCAGCAAGGTAAAGACTCCAGCTTTAATATTGGCACACCTACCTTGGGCGGCTCGGCGTTAGCGGTGGCGGGTTATCCACTTAGTGCTTCTATGTCGAGCGGCAATGAGTTTGATGGCCAAGCGAATACTAATCAAAGCAACAGCTTACAAGGCAGCATTACTGTAAGCGTGGCTCAGGTATTAGCTAACGGAAATTTACTGGTGCAGGGCGAAAAGTGGATCATGCTTAATACCGGTGAAGAATATGTACGCATTAGCGGCATGATACGCCCGCAAGATATTAGCTCAGATAACCGCATTGCCTCGAATCGCGTGGCTAACTCGCGTATTTATTACGGCGGTACCGGCGATTTTGCTAATACCCAAACCCGCGGCTGGTTATCTAAGTTCTTTAATAGCCCGTGGATGCCTTAGTTTTTTATTGCTGATGAGGCAGGAGATACCGGAGCCGTTATGCTGAACTTGATGGAGTATCGGTATGACAGAAAACAGCTGTCATCCTGACGAAAGTCAGGATCTGGTTTAAGTCTTAAAACAAGATACCGGAGCGAGTCCGGTATGACGATAAGACGTGAGACGTGGGTTTATGCTGTCATCCTGATAAAAGTCAGGATCTTTTCTAGGCCAGAGTTGTCTGCATGAGATACCGAGGCAAGCTCGGTATGACGGTACAGAGTGGTAGGTTGTTTAGCCAGACGGCATAACAAAACAGCCGTCATCCTGATGCACATCAGGATCTGGTTTTTTAGATTTTTACAGTTTTAAGCATTCGCTTTAATTTAGGTTTTGTTCAGGAGAAATACATGAAGCAGCTCACCGGTATCTTACTGAGCTTAACCTTATTCACAGGTGTGTTGGCGCCCGCGCATGCGGCGCGTATTAAAGACATTAGCTCGGTGGCCGGTGTGCGCGCTAACCAATTAGTGGGTTATGGCTTAGTGGTGGGCTTGCCTGGTACCGGTGAGCGTAATAACGCCTTTGCCGCTCAAACCTTTAGAACCATGCTCAATAACTTTGGTATTACAGTACCAGAAAACCTACGCCCTAAAATGAATGACGTGGCACCGGTGGCCGTGCATGCCGAACTGCCGGCCTTTGCTAAGCCTGGCCAAACTATCGACATTACCGTGTCGGCCATTGGCGAAGCTAAAAGTTTGCGCGGTGGCACCTTATTGCAAACCTTCTTAAAAGGGGTGGATGGGCGCGTGTATGCCCTCGCTCAAGGCAGCTTAGTGGTAGGAGGCTTAGGTGCCGAGGGTGCCGATGGCTCTTCTATTATGATTAATATTCCTACCGTAGGGCGCATTCCCGGTGGAGCCATGGTGGAGCGAGAAGTAGAAAGCTCCTTTGGCCGCGGCGATACCATTGTTTTTAACTTACACCGCTCTGATTTTACTACCGCTAAGCGCATGGCCGAAGCCATTAATGACTTGGTAGGTCCTAATAATGCTCAAGCACTAGATGCAACCTCGGTGCAAGTCTATGCCCCGCGTGACCCCGGCGAGCGTGTCAATTATTTGTCGAGCTTAGAAAATTTAGTGGTGGATGTAGCCGATGAAGCCGCCAAGATTATTGTGAACTCACGCACCGGCACTATTGTCATAGGACAAAGTGTGCAGCTTAAACCGGCTGCTATTACTCACGGTGGCTTAACCATTATGATTTCAGAAAACCCCCAGGTGTCACAACCTAATGCCTTTTCTGATGGCGAAACCGTAGTAGTGCCTAACAGTAATGTGAATGTGCAACAAGCAGATAGTCGCATGTTTAAGCTAGATACTGGCACCACGCTCGATGATTTAGTGCGCGCTGTGAATCAAGTAGGCGTTGCCCCCGGCGATTTAGTGGCAATTTTAGAAGCACTACGCCAAGCTGGCGCCATACAAGGCGAGTTAGTCATTATTTAATAACAGTGCTTCTAGAAGTAACTAAAAGATCAAAAATTTTTGCTACGGAATACACGAAAGTACACGGACGAAGAGAAGAATTTTTTCTTTATGAGTTCTTACTCATTAAAATTTTTATTTCCGTGTTGTTCTGTGTATTCCGTGGCCAATATAGGTTTTAGATTTTTTTTATAGCACTCAGCTCAAGGCTGATAGCTGTATTAAAAGGAGTATGTATGAAACCCATCGACTCATATAGCAACAGCTTACTGGCCAATGATCTACAAGGCTTAGATAAATTGCGCCAACAAGGTTTTGCCGAAGACAGAGGCAAGGCACTAGACGAAGCGGCGCGTCAGTTTGAAAGCTTGTTTACCCAGCAGCTATTTAAGTCGATGCGTGCCGCTAACAAAGTCTTTGAAGCCGACGGCCCCATGAATAGCCGCTACACCGAATATTATCAAGATATGCACGACCAACAGATGTCGGCCGAATTAAGTAAGCGTGGCAGCTTAGGCCTCGCCGATTTAGTGAGCAAGCAATTAGGGGGCGAGCAAGCAGCGCCTCAGCCGCAAGCTCGCTTATTTGATTTAAGCGATGTGCGCCGCGTTTCGGGCAAAGTAGTGCGCCCATTTAATGACAATGACTCCGTACAAACAGCTGATAAAACCGAGCTTAAAGCTAAGCCGCCTTTGTTAGCAGCGGCTAATAATAAAGAGGCGGTGACCTATAGCGCCAGTGAGCCATTTCGCTCGCCAGAGGATTTTGTTAAGCGCTTAATGCCTGCAGCAGTAGAGGCGGGCAAGCGCATGGGCTTGCCGCCAGAAGCTATGTTAGCGCAGGCGGCACTAGAAACCGGCTGGGGTAAAAAGATCATAGGACCAAAAAATGGTGACTCTAGCCATAATCTTTTTGGGATCAAGGCCGATAACAGTTGGAAGAACAGTAAAACTTGGGTAAACACCTTGGAATATGAACAAGGGGTCGCGGTACAAGTTAAAGCGCCTTTTCGCTCTTATAGCTCTTTTAACGACAGCTTTAACGATTATGTCGATTTTTTACATGATAACCCGCGCTACGGTAACGCTTTGCAGCAAACCGACTCGCCCAAGCAATACTTTAAGGCATTACAGCAAGCGGGCTACGCTACCGACCCCCAATATGCCGACAAACTAAGCAGTATTTTAAACACCGTTAACCGATTGGTAGCAAAAGCATAAGGACACATCATGGCTGTTGATATTTATCAAACTGGGGTAAGTGGCTTATTAGCCGCCCAAGGCCAATTGGCCACCACCGGTCATAACATTGCCAACGTGAATACCGAAGGCTATAGCCGCCAGCGGGTAGAGCAAGTGACCACGCTGCCTATGTATCATGGTGCCCAGTTTTATGGCACCGGCACCCGCGTGACTGACGTTACCCGCATGTATCAAGAATACGCGTTTAGAGACGTGCTTATTAATAACACCGAACAAGCCGGTGCCGAGGCGCTATATAATCATTTAAGCTTTCTTGATCAAAGCTTAACCGGCGTGAATAAAGGCATCGCCAGTAGCTTAGACGACATGTATAAAGCGATTAACGCCGTGGCAGATAATCCAGGTAACTTAGGTAACCGAGATTTAATGCTGTCTAATGCCCATGATCTGACTAACCATTTTAATGAATTTTATAGCGCGCTTGATCAAGAAATGGTCATTAAAAATCGCGATATCCAATCTCGTGCCGATCATGTCACCACGCTTGCTAACGGCATTGCTGAGCTTAATCAAGAAATATTTAATGCCGGCCAAAATGGCAGCCCCAATGATTTAATGGATCAGCGGGATCGCCTAATTCAAGAGTTAGGTAAAGAGGTTAAAGTCACCACCCTTAAAGGCGATAACGGCATGGTCTCCGTGATGCTAGGTGGGCGTGAACCCTTAGTGAGTGGCAACCAAGCCTATGGCATGGAAGTACGACCAGGCTCACCTGATCCTCAGCAAACGGAGTTATATATTACCCAACCCGGTAAGCCAGAACTTGCTACTCGCCTTAAAGGTAGCCTGGACTTAGGCGGTGAGATGGGCGCATTGTTTCATTATCGCGACCAAGTGCTAGGCCCTAACTTAAGCGATATGGGCAAAGTGGCAATTGGTATTGCCGACGCCTATAACCAAGTGCAAAAACAAGGTGTGGACTTAAATGGCGAGCCAGGTAAAAACTTCTTCACCGATATTAACGATCCTCAGGCGCAAAAAAGTCGCTTTTTAAGCAGCAACTCCAATATTGATGGCAGTGTGACCATTAGTGATACCAGTAAGCTCACCGGCGGGGAATATACCCTTAAATACTACGGTGGCGACTATATGCTTACCGATGTGACCAATGGCAAAACATTCGCCATTGATGCCGCGGATGTAGATACCAGCGCAGCACCTGAGCAAACCATTAACCTACCAGATTTAGGCTTTAGCATTACCTTAAGCGAAGCGCCTAATACCACTGATGAAATGGTGATCCGTCCTACCCGCCAAGGGGGCGTAGACTTACAAGTTGACTTAAATAGTGGCGATCAAATTGCCGCCTCAGGCACCATTATGGTGGCGGCTAATAAAGATAATACCGGCACCGGTAAAGTTGGCGTTAACTTAGTTGAACCTACGCCACCGGCCGCCGCTATTCCAACAGCAGATTATCCCTTAAGCGTAAAAGTAGTAGATGATGGCACGGCCGCCACGCCGCCGGTGTTGGTGTATGAGGTTTATAAAGCAGATGGTACGGCCTTGGGCACGGCGCTAACGCCAGACGCTGAGGGCAATATCACCTTTGGTGATGTGCAAATGAATATTAAAGGCACGCCGGCTGAGTTTGATCAATTTGTGGTTAAACAAGCGAAAGGCTCAGGTAATAACAGCAATGCCTTAGCCTTTGCCGATATTCAAAATAAAAAATGGTTAGATAATGGCAAGTCTACCGTCACTGATAGTTTAAATAAAACCGCGGTAGAAATTGGTGGCATTACCAAAAACCAAAAAATAAGAGCCCAAGCGGCAGAAGCGGCTTACAACCAGTCTTATGACCGTATGTTAGCTACCTCTGGGGTTAACCTAGACGAAGAAGCCGCCAACTTATTACGTTTTCAGCAGTCTTATATGGCCTCTGCCCGTGTGGTGACCGTGGCCTCCGAGACCATGAATACTCTGTTGCAGATACGCTAAGGAATAATCATGCGCATATCCAGTTTTCAATTTATTCAGCGTAACCTAGACAATATTAGTGGCCGTACCTCTGAGGCTAATAAGATATTGGGCCAAATTTCCTCGGGTAAACGCGTGGAACATGCCAGTGACGATCCGGTATCCGCTAACGGCATTCTTAACTACAAACAAGAGCTGCGTAAGCTCGACCAATATCAAACCAATCTTAACTTGGCTGATAATCGCTTGCGCCGTGAAGAAACGGGTCTTACGAGTGCTGAGAATATTACCCAGCAAGTAAAAGAAATTATGCTTAAAGCTAATAATCCGGCTATTACCCAACATGAGCGAGACGCCTTTAAGGTAGAGCTGCAAAGCCGCATGGATGAGCTGTTTGATATTGCCAACAGTAAAGATGAATTTGGCCAAGCCATTTTTGGTGGCTTTCAAACTGATAGTGCTCCTTTTACCCGCCATCCTGATGGCAGCATTGCCTATGGCGGTGACAGCGGTGAGCGGCAAATGGTAATAGGTGATAGCGTAAAGGTGGAGCTTAACCACAGCGGTGAGCAAGTATTTGGCAGTGTACCTAACCCGCGAGGCGATTTTACAGTTAATTACCAATTAGGTAGCGAGCCGCGAAAGGATCAGGTGCGCTTAGAAAGTGTCGATATTAAAAATCGCGCAGATTTTAGTGACCAAGCCCGCTATACCATAGAGTTTGTGCCAGCGGATCCCCTCGATCCTGCCAATCCCGAAGCGGTCTATTACCAAGTGAAAGATGCCAACAATAATGTGATACTGCCGGCAGACCCCACTGATCCGCAATTAGCTTTTGATCCCAGCCAAAAAATCACGGTGGACGGTCTTGAAATAGCCATTAAAGGCGAGGCTAAAATAGGCGATAACATCCAATTAAACTCAACGGTTCAAGATGGTACTGGCCAAGATGAAAGAGATGCTTTTGATATTTTAAATCGCGCGCTAACTTGGCTAAGCAGCGATGGTCATAACCCCAGTGGCCAAAGTGAGATGAACGATATTTTAGATGAGCTGGATGCCATGGGCTCGCATTTTACACGAGTGCGCGCCGACACCGGTAACCGCATGCAGCGAGTAGATAACCAGCGAGAAACGCACATAGAGATGGGATTAACGCTGGATAAATTACGCAGCGGTATGGAAGACTTAGACTACGCCAAAGCTACTGGCGAGTTTAGCCAAACCATGGTGGCCTTGCAGGCCACACAAACCATGTTTGGTAAAATTCAAAATATGAGTCTGTTTAATTATATCTAAGCCATAGCACCAAGCGCCCGGCGCCCAGCTAAGTAAAAATATAAACCTAAACTAAAATAAACACCGCTCCCATAAAGAGCGGTGTTTTGGTCTCAGCCTTATACCGTCACTCTGATACTGGGTTGTAGCCCAGCATGACGAAGCTTCAGGATCTCGGTGTAATCTTTAGGCCTTAAATATCAAAGCGAGATACGGTCTCCGTTATGCTGATACTGAATCGAGTTCAGCATGACGTAGATTCAGTACCGGTAAGACGACTCACTCTCAGCCATAAGCTATTAGGAAAACCAGCGCCCAGCCCTTTGCCGTCATCCTGACGCACGTCAGGATCTAGTTTTAATGTCTTAATAAGCTTTCTTACTTTCCCCATCATTCAGCTCTAAAAACCCAACTTTTTTCAATGTTTGGCGCTAGTGTTTACTTTTCTTTTGATAACCTATTGCCACCGGGGTCGTCATGAGCAATATATCGCTCATTATTTAGAGTTTTCACTATTTTTGAGTAATAAATTGCTCATTATGAGTAAGTTTACGAGGTCGGTTACTTGAATAGCATACGTATACCTATAATGGGATTTGATTATCTAGGCGCAAAATTACAAGGCTGGAACCTGTAATGAAAAAACCAAGCCCTAGTGAGCGTGAAGCGTTATTGATAAGCCTGTTAATGCAATTATTTACGGGGGAGATAACAGAAGGCCAGTTGCTACGTACGCTTAGAAAAGATCTGCTGAATATGTCTCAAACTGACTGTGCAGCGTTGGTGAAAGTAAGTAGACGCACATTATCGGATGTAGAGCGAGATATCGGCAGCCCCTCACTTAACGTGTTAAATGCTATTTTTAGACCTTTTGGTTTAAAAGCTGGCCTGTTACCACGCAACCCCGCGCTGATGAAAAAGCTATTGGCAGAAGATATAAACTCGCACTCATCATAAAGCCGATTGTGCTAGCTAGGCTATTTCACGCACGGTGTCTTGTGCTCAGCGCCGTCATCCTGATGAAAATCAGGATCTCGCTTTAGTCGTTAATACTTAACCATCAAAACGAGATACCGAGGCGAGCTCGGTATGACTGCAAAGGCACAAAGCTCGGCGCTGCACTTGTGCCGTCATCCTGATACCGGGTCGTAGCCCGGCATGACCGAAGCTTCAGGATCTCCCACAGCTTTAGGTATTTGTAGTGTACTGCTTTGCCTGCCACTCCCGTCTAAGCAGGAATGTTTAGAGTTGTTCTTTAGCTAAGCAAGTTAATAGCGATGTGGTTTATTTTTGTTTTACATCCTTCTTCGCTCTACCAATGACGGCTACAAAACCTAGGTTGTTGGCTAAATATTGGTTCTTAGTGGCCATTTAACAGTAGGTGGCAGAGTAGAGCGCTAAAGAGGATATTTTTAAGATAGATATCTTGTTAGGCTTTCTTGACGTACGTCAAGATCTCGCTTTTAACATGAATTTATTATTAAACTCTTAAGCAAGTGCTCTGGTGTTAATGTGCCACAAAGAGTAATGTAGTGGTCAAGTAAAAGTGGCCACCGATTTATAGTTAATCCAATAATCTGCTTCAGCCTGATTTGGACTGATACCACCATTGTGCTGATGGGGTCTCAATTGACTGTAATAACCGATTAAATATTTCACGATATGGTGCTGTGTCTCAGAAAATGACCTATAGCCAAAGGTCGGCACCCATTCAACTTTTAAGCTTCTAAAGAAACGCTCCATGGGAGCATTATCCCAGCAGTTTCCACGTCGACTCATGCTCGGTTTGATTTGGCACTGCCACAACGTCTGCCGAAACTGTCGGCTTGTGTAATGACAGCCCTGATCACTATGAAACATCACACCTTTAGGCCGCCCGCGACTTTCATAGGCCATTTTCAATGCGCTACTGGTCAGCTTGCTATCCGGCGAGAGCGATATCGCCCAGCCAATAGGTTTACGAGCAAATAAGTCCAGCACCACGGCTAAATAAGCCCAGCGATTGCCCGACCAGATATAAGTCACGTCACCGCACCAGACACCATTAGGAGCTTCAACATTAAACTGCCGAGCTAGCTCATTAGGGGTCTCAACATGTTCATTGCTCGCTTTTTTATATCTGTGCTCTCGGGTCTGACAACTCACCAACCCGAGCTTTTTCATCAGACGACCTGCGCGATAGCGGCTTAGAGGGACATTTTGGGTCGTGGCCATTTGGGCAATACTTCGTGCTCCGGCTGAACTTTCACTTTCCCGAAAGAGTTCTTTGACCTTCGCTACTTCTTCAATGTGTTTGGCGCATACTGGCTTCTGTGAACGTTGTTGCCAGTACTTAAAGCTGCTGCGATGGACACCAAACACTTGGCATAGTTTGCTGACTGGATAGCTCGTCTTGAGTTTCTCGATTAGCGAGAACTGTTCAGGGAGTCGGACATCAAGAGAGCGGTAGCCTTTTTTAGGATGTCTTTTTCCATCTCAATTTCACGAATACGCTTTTCCAGTTCACGAATTCTGAGTTGATCGGGCGTCATGGGGGTGGCTTTTGAAGTCTCACCGTTGCGCTCTTTACGCAGCTGGCGAGCCCATGTATCCATCGTTGAATAGCCGACACTCATCGCCTCAGCCGCCTGACGAACCGTATAGTTCTGGTCGATCACTAACTGTGCCGCTTCGAGTCGGAATTCAGGAGTAAAATTACGTTTTGGTCTTGTTGTCATAGTGTCACCTAGTAGCTTCTTGATGCATGATAGCACCTCTAATTAGGTGGCCAAATTCACTATGCCACTACAAGGTTTTCAGCTTGAATGAATTGATAGTTTTCATTTTCTTTATCGAGCACCAACAGAGCATCAATATATTCTTCTGCTTTTTTATAGCGTTTAATTTCTTGCAATATATTGATGATGGTCGTGAGTAGTTCTACATTATTTTTTTCTAACAGAAAAGGGCCTCTAAAAAATAGAGTGCCCCTTTTAAATTTTTTTTATGATAACAATGCAGCCCTTCATCTAATAACTGCTGAGCCGTCAGTGATATTAATCCATTATCGTGCTGTATTGTTAATTACCCTATATTATTAATTACTCTTGCTCACTCACTGGAATAGCATCCCAGCCTTCTTTAATCTCGCGCAGCAAACGGCTAACTGTTTCTAGCTTATCTACATCGTCATGAATGTTAGCCTGCACTATTTCCCCCATCATAAATTCATACAAGTTATCAAGGTTAGCTGATATTTCACCGCCGGCATCATGATCGAGTGCCATACGTAATTCGGCAACTATCATTAAAGTTGCGCTTAGTAGCTCACCGCGCTCAGCAAATTTTTCTTTATCAATGGCAACACGCGCCTTGGCTAAGCGTTCAAGCGCACCGGCTAACAGCATTTGTACCACTTTATAGGGGGTTGCTACGGTTTTCTGACTATCTAGTGCTACCGATTTATAAGCTTTCATTGAGCCGCGCATTGGTCCTGCCATTATCATTCCTTATTTAACCTAGTTGCGTTTAACAGTTTGATAGGCCTGCACAGAGCGGCGGCCTTTATTCATTTGTTTAAGTTGCTCACCTAAGCGTTGTTGCAATTGCTCGGCGGCTTCTTTTAAACGGCGGGAGCGAGTAATCAGCTCGCTCGACTCACTTGCGCTAATATTACCGTCACTGATTACGTTTTTTAGTAAGTCAGCTCTTACGATTAGCTGCTCTTCAAAGTAATCTTGATCAAACTCATCGTCTTTAGCAAGCTCGGCAAAAAGGCGAGCATCAAGCTCAATTAACTGCGCTAAAAAACTCACTTTTTATTACCGCTGAAGTCCGGCATGCTGCTAAAAGCGGCCATAACTGAGTCTAATTGCTGATTTAAGCGCGCTACCGATATATCCATCTTCGAGAATTGACGATAAGTGCGCTCTTCAAACTTTTCCATATACATTTCAAAGTTAACGGCTTCTTTATCCAGCTTAGCCATGCGTTCGTTAAGCGACTTATCACGCTCCGTTAAGATACCGGTTTTACCGACAAAGGTTTCTAGCATGTCATCTAGCTTTTTAGAAACACCTTCTTCTGAAGCAAATAACACGCCTATGCGCTCAAAATTATCTTCTACGTGTTTCTTTAGAATATCTTCATCAAGCTCTATGGTGCCGTCTTGTTTACTGGTAATCCCTAAGTCAGTCAGATTTCTCAGTGGAGACACAGCGCCTTCTATTGGCTCACTTAACATTCTTTTTATTTGTGAGGTTAAGTTACGCGCGGTACTGTCGCCATTTAACGGGCCTGCTACCTGACTCTTCTGATCATAAGAAGTTAACTGATTAAGGGTGCCCATCACTTTGTTAAAGGAAGCCACAAAATCTTTTAGATTTTTCTCTACTGTGCCTTTGTCATAACCAATGGTTAACGTAGTGTTAACTTTAGCATCGGTTTGTTCTGGTTTGTCATTTATTTTTTTCAGATCCAAGGTGACGCCTTGAATGGCATTTTTAATTTCATTGCTTTGGCTAACTACCAGCGCACCATCGATAGTTAGCTCCGCATTTTGTGCTTCTTGTACCGTAGTGGTGCTGGCAACCAAGCTTTGTAAATCTTTGCCGGCAACTTCACTGGTACCGCTACTGGTGGCACTCACCGTAATAGTACTGTCGGTACCGGTTTTATCGGCGAAAAAAACCAATCGTGCACCATCTTCCCCGGTGACGACAGTAGCGCGTACGCCTTTATTATCTTCGGCATTATTAATGGCTTCGGCTATGTCTTTTAAGCTGCTTTTTTCTTGACTCACGCTCACACCAAACGACTGGGCATTTTCACCACTGCCTAAAGTGAAACTAAAGGTACCGGCTCCCAGTTTTTTAGTGGCATCTTCTTTAGCAACGTAATCACTACCCAGTTTATGAGCGGTGGCTAATTTATTAACTTGCAGTGTATAACTGCCGGCCACTGCATCTTTGTCGGCCTTAGCACTCACAAAGCCACTGTTATTAAAACTGGTGGTACGTTTTTGAAAAGCTTCTTCTTCACCCAATTTTTTAAGTGAACTTTTAAACTCATCCAGCACGCTCTTTAATGAACCATAAGAAGACAATTGCACTTTAATATCATTGGCTTGGCGGCCCAACATATTGGCTTTTGGCCCCCGTTCGGCAGCAACGGTGGCATCCACAAACTGTTGAATAGGAAAACCAGAACCTACACCAGGTAATTTTAAACCACTCATAATCTGTCTCCTTGGGTACGCTAGAGCCTAAGCTTTAACATTAATCAAGCCACTGCTGGCCTCGGCTAAGCGAGCAATCACGTCTAACAGCTCTTCGGTAGGAATTTGGCGAATAGTATCACCACTCTTGCTGTCGATTACGGTTACTACATTACGGCCAGAGTCTTCATCTACGCGAAACTTAAGCTCATGAGTGAAGCTACCGACAAATTTATCCATTTGCTTAGCTAACTCTTCAAGCTGCTCACCATTGAGCGTCTTGGCCTGCTCCGCTTTTTGCTCGTGAATGGTCGAGTTATTAGCACCGCTTTTATCTAGCGCCTGCACGGCTTGCACCGTTTGCGTAGCTTCACTACCTATCGGCTGAGTGATTGCGACTTGTTGCTGTTTAGCGCTCATATCTGAGGCTAAAATCGGGGCTTTAGCGGGTAAAGGAAGTGTGTCCATCATTGTATCCTCAAGCTAATGCTAAAAAGAGCTACAAACGAAAACGCTGCTTAGCTTAATGGAGTAAGGCTTTGGCACTCTTGATAAGTACTTAGCGCCACCACCTTAAACTAAACAGCCTTAAATCTAACTTCATTTGCTAAAAAGGGGGCTATGCCCCCAATTATTATGGCTAATAGTGTGGCTAAAGTATTAGCCTACTTGCCTTAACCCAGCAGCGAAAGTGCCGCCTGTGGGATTTGCTTAGCTTGAGCAAGAATCGAAGTACCAGCCTGCTGCAGGATTTGCTGCTTAGTCAGGTTTACCGTTTCGTCGGCAAAGTCGACGTCTTTAATGCGGCTCATACCTTCGGCGGCGTTCTCACGCGTGTTGGCCAAGTTATTGATGGTGCTGTTCAAGCGGTTTTGCATCGCACCTAGGTCAGAGCGCTGTGCGTCAATCATACCAATGGCGCCGTCTAAGATACCAATTGCATTTTGCGCACCAGCTTGAGTCGATAAATCAATAGTAGCTGTGGAGTTCAGGGTTGAATAATCTCCATCTTCTTTAACCCCAATAGTCGCGTTACCTGTTGCACCAGCAGCATCAAAAGAGAAGCCGTCATTAGAGTTCATGCGTACTGAACCCGCCACAATTCCCGCTTTGGCCGAAGCAGCATCCAATTCAGCCGCAGTTCCTTCGTTGCCATCAATATCTATACCTGTGAGGTTCATAGTACCTGTACCAGCCGACTCAAAAGCACTGATTTTGATATCTTCGCCAGAGGCACTCACTAAAGTAAGCGCTCCCCCGTCCACAGTTGCCTTAATACCGCTGTCGGTAGACTTAGAGTTAATTGCATCAGCTAACGCTGAGAGGTCATCAACACTGTTAATATTGGCAGAAATAGAAGAGCCGTTTAAATCAAAACTAACTTTCCCTGCGGCCGCTAAGCTATCAAGTTTAGCCGCTGTTCTCGCCTCGGCAGTAATTCCAGTATCTGCCGATACACCATTGATAGCGCTTGCAATATCTTTTGCTGTAGCGTTCGCTGCAATAGTAAGTGCTTTGTTATCACCCATTCCTTTTAAAGTGAATGCACTGGTGGTTACGCCATTATCGGTACCTAAAGCTGCCTCACCTAACCCAGCACCAGCTGAACCTGCTAAAGTAAAGCGGTTAGAACCAATTTTATCGGCCGCAACGCTTTTCAACTGCAGATCGATAGTTTCATTGGCATTGGCACCCACTTGCAGAGTACGGCTACCGAAAGAACCATCAATTAGTTTTTGACCACCAAACGAAGTGGTTTCGGCAATTCGCGTTAACTCAGACTGCAGGGCACTTACTTCTTTTTGAATCGCTTTGCGGTCTTCTGCGGAGTTAGTCCCGTTCGCAGATTGCAGGGCAAGATCACGCATACGTTGTAATACGTTGGTAGACTCGTTCATCGCGCCTTCTGCGGTTTGTGCAATAGAGATACCATCGTTGGCGTTCTTCATTGCTACGCCTAAACCACGTACCTGAGAGTTCAAGCGGTTAGAAATTTGCAGGCCAGCCGCGTCATCTTTTGCCGAGTTAATGCGGCTACCCGTGGCTAAACGCTCCATGGAGGTGGCCAGGGCATTAGAAGACTGGGTTAAGTTACGTTGTGCGGTCATACCGGTAACGTTTGTGTTTACTGTAATCGCCATAATCAACTCTCCATCGAGGTTTGGTCCGGCGCTATGCCGGTATGCTTTTAATATTGAAACTTTTGCTTTAAGCAATTGCTTCGCAGTTATCTAAGGTATCGGCAAGGGTGGCGAAAGCTTTACTTTTTTTTCACTTTTCTGCTGATTTTTTAGCTTAAGGTTAAAGTGAACTGCACCCTGTGCTTAACCCAATACTTTGTTTTGCTGATGAAGTTATCGACGCTATGCAGAAAAACTTTAAAAATTATTTTATTAACTGCGGTCATAAAAAATAGTGTAGTGGCATAGTGAATTTGGCCACCTAATTAGAGGTGCTATCATGCACCAAGAAGCTACTAGGTGACACTATGACAACAAGACCAAAACGTAATTTTACTCCTGAATTCCGACTCGAAGCGGCACAGTTAGTGATCGACCAGAACTATACGGTTCGTCAGGCGGCTGAGGCGATGAGTGTCGGCTATTCAACGATGGATACATGGGCTCGCCAGCTGCGCAAAGAGCGCAACGGTGAGACATCAAAAGCCACACCCATGACGCCCGATCAACTCAGAATTCGTGAACTGGAAAAGCGTATTCGTGAAATTGAGATGGAGAAAGACATCCTAAAAAAGGCTACCGCTCTCTTGATGTCCGACTCCCTGAACAGTTCTCGCTAATTGAGAAACTCAAGACGAGCTATCCAGTCAGCAAACTATGCCAAGTGTTTGGTGTCCATCGCAGCAGCTTTAAATATTGGCAACAACGTTCACAAAAGCCAGTATGCGCCAAACATATTGAAGAAATAGCGAAGGTTAAAGAACTGTTTCGGGAAAGCGGAAAGTCGGCAGGCGCACGAAGTATTGCCCAAATGGCCACGACCCAAGCTGTTCCCTTAAGCCGCTATCGCGCAGGTCGTCTGATGAAAAAGCTCGGGTTGGTGAGTTGTCAGATCCGGGAGCACAGATATAAGAAAGCGAGCAATGAACATGTTGAAACCCCTAATGAGCTAGCTCGGCAGTTTAATGTTGAAGTTCCTAATGGTGTCTGGTGCGGTGACGTGACTTATATCTGGTCGGGCAATCGCTGGGCTTATTTAGCCGTGGTGCTGGACCTATTTGCTCGTAAACCTATTGGCTGGGCGATATCGCTCTCGCCGGATAGCAAGCTGACCAGTAGCGCATTGAAAATGGCTTATGAAAGTCGGGGGCGGCCTAAAGGTGTGATGTTTCATAGTGATCAGGGCTGTCATTACACAAGCCGACAGTTTCGGCAGACGTTGTGGCAGTGCCAAATAAAACCGAGCATGAGTCGACGTGGAAACTGCTGGGACAATGCTCCCATGGAGCGTTTCTTTAGAAGCTTAAAAGTTGAATGGGTGCCGACTTATGGCTATCAGTCATTATCTGAAGCACAGCATCACATCGTGAAATATTTAATCGGTTATTACAGTCAATTGAGACCCCATCAGCACAATGGTGGTATCAGTCCAAATCAGGCTGAAGTAGATTATTGGATTAACTATAAATCGGTGGCTACTTTTACTTGACCACTACAAATGACATATAAATGCCAGCTTGAATCACTGTCCACATGCTGCCAAGGCAAGGTAATAGGTAGGTCAGCAAGTAATTCATTATAGCGCTGTGCAAGTTTATGTCGTTGGGTAATAAACCCATCTAAGCGCTGCATTTGACTGATACCTAATGCCGCTTGTAGTTCAGTCATGCGATAGTTATAACCCAGCTCTATTTGCTGGTAATACCAAGAACCATCTGGCTCGTGAGTCATGAAGCTTGGATCGCGAGTAATACCGTGGCTGCGATACAATTGCATTTTTTCTGCAAGCTGCGGGTTATTAGTCATCGCCATGCCACCTTCGGCGGTAGTGATGATTTTAACTGGATGGAAACTAAAAACGGTGATGTCGCTATAGCGGCAATTGCCTATAGGTTCTTTTTTATACTTACCACCTATGGCATGAGAAGCATCTTCTATTATTTTAAACCCGTATCTTTTTGATAAGGCATGAATCGCCTGCATATCACAAGACTGGCCGCTAAAATGCACGGGGATGACGACTTTAGGCAGAGTTCCATTTTGTTTTGCGGTAATAAGTTTTTTTTCGAGCTCTTTAGCACACAAGTTATAAGTGCGAGGATCTATATCAACAAAATCAACTTGAGCTCCACAATATAAGCCGCAGTTTGCCGAGGCAACAAAAGTAATAGGGCTAGTCCATAACCAATCACCGGGGCCTAGCCCTAATGCTAAACAGGCGATGTGCAGGGCAGAGGTGGCGCTGTTGACGGCTACCGCATGATCTGAGCCTACATAATCTGCGACGGTTTTCTCAAACAGCGGCACTTTGGGCCCTTGAGTTAAAAAATCAGACTTAAGTATCTCTATCACGGCATCAATATCTGCTTGATTAATATCTTGGCGGCCATAGGGGATCACAGTTAAAACTTCCCAATATGATGATTGTTATTAGTAATCCACTCTCGTAGTTCGCTTACCTTCATCCACTGATCATTAGTATCGCTAGCATAGACGAAGCCTTCAGGCACTTTTATGCCGTCTTTAATACGCTTAAGACAAGTTGCCCAGCCATTAATGCAGGGTAGGATCTTGTAATGCTCCGAATATTCGTAGGTAGTATAAGCATCTTCTTGGCTTACCATTTGTTCGTGTAGCTTTTCGCCAGGGCGAATGCCAACTACCTCTAGCTTAGCCTCGGGGGCGATGGCGGCGGCGAGATCCGTCATCTTCATGGAGGGAATTTTTTTAACGTAAATTTCACCGCCTACCATGTCATTAAAGGCATGTCATACCAACTCCACACCTTGCTCGAGTGAGATCATAAAGCGAGTCATGCGCGCGTCGGTAATGGGTAAGGTACCTGAATCTTTCATTGACATAAAAAATGGAATCACCGAGCCACGTGAACCCATTACATTGCCATAGCGCACTACAGAGAACTACAGAGAACTTAGATCCGTGCTCGCCTGAGTAGGAGTTAGCGGCCACAAACATTTTGTCTGATGCTAGCTTGGTGGCACCGTAGAGGTTGATTGGGCTGCTAGCTTTGTCGGTAGACAGCGCCACCACACCTTTAACGCCTTTATCTATGCAGGCATCAATCAAGTTCATGGCACCGTTAATGTTGGTTTTGATGCATTCAAACGGATTGTATTCAGCAGTAGGTACTATTTTGGTTGCCGCAGCGTGTACCACATAATCCACGCCATCTAGCGCTCGGTAGAGTCGGTCTTTATCGCGTACATCACCAATAAAAAAGCGGATGCGATCGTCACCCTGAAATTTTTTGGCCATCTCCCATTGCTTCATTTCATCCCGTGAAAAAATGATCACTTTTTTAGGATTAAATTTTGCCAAAGTCATGGGCACAAAGGTGTTACCGAACGAACCAGTACCTCCGGTAATGAGAATGGTTTTGTTGGTGAGCATGTAGTGTCTCTGCGAAGAGAAATAATTAACTATAGTTTAAGCAAGAAGCGTACCTTAAAGAACTAGTTCGCCTAAAAGCCTCATTTTCTAGAACACTTATTTAGTTTCTGGTAATTCAGGCTAGCCTTATTATTTGTGCCAACCTTTCTCTCTCAAATTGTCGTTAGGCTCACGTTTTGTGTCATTAAATGAGTCTTTTGAGTCTGAGCTTTTGATCTAAGTCATATTTACTGCTGAGATGACGCTGTAGGGCTCGAGTTTTTTTGACGCTTGTGTCAGAATTACGGCATCTCATACTATGCAAAGTTGCACTGTGTTAAGTCGTGTTTAGTTGTTGGTTAAAATAAAGCTGCGATTTAATATCAATTGTGAAAATGCGTCAAATAATAACTGAATTGTAAGGATATAGTTCCTATGAGCTTTAATGGCTGCGTTTTGATCATGGATCACAATCAGGAGCGACGCTTAAGGCTGGAGTCCATCTTGTCGTTTATGCAGGTGGAGTGGCGCAGTGGCAGCCGAGCGGAAGATAAAAACTGGTTACAAAGCCAGCCGCAAAGCATGACGGTATTAGTCGGTGAGACCGATGTGCCTTTAAGTGAGTTATTAGACGCTTTTCCTCATCATGCTTTTATTAGCTTGGTAGACACGGTTTGTAGCCAAGACAACTTGCTCGGCACCTTAGCTTCACTAACTTATGATGAGCTCACCTCTTTACTGCTACAAGCGAGAAATTGGCAGCCGGTACTCATTTCCAGTGATCAAGATTGCCGCTTACACGACTTGCTAATTGGTGAGAGTGAGGCCATGACCGAGGTAAAAAACCTGATCCGTCAAGTGGCCAATAAGCCGGCCAACGTCTTGTTATTAGGGGAGTCGGGTACCGGTAAAGAGGTGATTGCACGCGCCATCCATTTATTGTCTTTGCAATCATCGGGCCCTTTTGTACCCATTAACTGCGGCGCTATTCCGGCGGAGCTGTTAGAAAGCGAATTATTTGGTCATGAGAAGGGCGCGTTTACCGGTGCGGTAACGGCGCGTAAAGGGCGCTTTGAGTTAGCTGAGGGCGGCACGCTGTTTTTAGATGAAATTGGCGATATGCCACTGCCGATGCAAGTAAAGTTATTGCGTGTATTACAAGAGCGTACTTTTGAACGTGTCGGCGGCACTCGTTCTATTACTGCTAAGGTGCGCGTGATTGCCGCCACCCATCGCGATTTAGAGCAAATGATTTATGAGCAGCGCTTTCGTGAAGACTTATATTATCGCTTAAACGTGTTCCCGATTGAGGCACCGGCGTTAAGCCAGCGCCAAGAAGACATTCCGCTATTGCTTAATGAGCTAATTAGTCGCCACCGTATTACTCATAATGCTGAAATCTCGTTTTCACCGGCGGCCATAGATTCACTAAAGCAATGGCACTGGCCAGGAAATGTGCGCGAGTTATCTAATTTGGTAGAGCGGATGTTTATTTTATGTCCTAACCAAATGGTGGAGCTTGCCGACTTACCGGCTAAATATCGCGCTGCTAGTGAAGGCTCGTTAATGATCCGCTCCTTTGATGAGCTGGATGAACGTGATGCGCTATCAGCCATGTTTCAATCTGAGCCAGAGGGTGTGGCAGAAAACGAAGCAGATTTTTTTAATTTTCAGGGCTTAGATGATGACGAAGAAGAGGCGAGTTTTATGGCGCCGACTCTCTCTGCTGATGGCGTAAATTTAAAAGATATGTTAGCTAATATAGAAATGGACATGATCAGCCAATCTTTAGAAGTGAATGATGGCGTGGTGGCCCGCGCCGCCGAGCATCTTGGCATGCGCCGCACTACCTTAGTAGAGAAGATGAAAAAATACGGCATTACCAAATGATAGCCGTAAGCTTGAAGCTGTCAGCCGGCAGTTATAGATAAGCTGAACCAAGTACTAGAGAGCGGGAATTAGGCACTTGGGATTAGGGATTAGTTTAAAGCCGCGCCGAACGACCAGTGTTTGTGTGCAACGAGTCCCCAGTCCCTGATCACCATTCACACTTAGTGGCATGCTTATTGAATGATCTAGCTATCACTTGTGTTATGTAGCTGAAACTATGCCTGTGGATCTGGTGCCAGATACCGCCATTATGACTTCGTTAGTTAACGCCATGCCCAGCGGCGTGGTGTGGTTAGACGGGCGCGGTAAGGTCATGCTGGTTAATCCTGCAGCACAAACTATGTTAGGGGACCCCCTGCTTTACCAACCTTGGTCTAGCGTTATTGCTCGTGCCTTTGCGCCCCAACCTGATGATGGCCTGCAAGTCTCTTTAAAAAACGGACGGCGCATTCAGCTGGCAATTGCTCATGTAGAAGGCCAGCCCGGCCAGCTTATTCAGTTAACAGACTTAACGCCCACCCGCGCTTGGGTGGAGCAGCAAAGCCATGCCCAGCGCTTAGCCGCCCTTGGCCAAATGGCCGCCACCCTTGCCCATCAAATTCGTACCCCACTTTCTGCGGCTATGCTCTATGGCGCTAATTTAGCGGCGCCGCAGTTATCTGAGCAACAGCGTAACCAATTTCAACAGCGCTTAGTGGCGAGGCTAAATGATATTGAGCGCCAAATTAGTGACATTTTATTATTTGCCCGCCCTGAACAAGCGCCGTTAGCCGATACCGTCAGTATTAGTGAATTATTAAGCCAATGCGTGGAGGCGGCGGGGCATGTATTAGCGCTAAAAATATCGCTAAAAGACCATGTGCTTAGTGAAGGCTTAGCTAATAGCCAAGTGCTCGGTAATTTGCATGCCTTAAAAGGCATAGTGCTTAATTTATTAGAAAACGCCGTGGAGGCAGGAGCTAGCCAAGTGCAGCTGCAATTATTAACTGCACCTAATAATGAGCTAGAAATTCGCCTGCAAGATAATGGTAAAGGTATGGCGGCTGAGCTGATTAAGCGTATTTTTACGCCATTTTTTACTACCCGCACTCAGGGTACCGGCCTTGGCTTAGCTGCGGTGGCGGCAGTCATGCATGCCCACCAAGGGCGAGTATCGGTGCAATCAACGCTAGGTAAAGGGACTTGCTTTAGTTTGTGGCTACCTAAAAAGGTTAAAAGTTAAAGTATTTGCCACGAAATACACGGAAAATTTAAGCTGAGACAATAGCGAAAAATACGGAGAGTAAGACCTTACAAAAAATAGTTGCTCGTCTTTTTTATTTTGCTCTTCGTCCGTGTTGTTCCGTGTATTGCGTGGCAAAGAGGTTTTAGGTTTGGTTTGTTGTATAGATGCTACCGGTTGTGTGGTCCGCTTCACCCTTTACCCAGATTAAGGAGCCGTGTTTCATGACTCAAGAAGTGCAGCCAGAAGTGGTTGATATCTTATTAGTAGAAGACGATACCGGCTTGCAAGAAGCGCTGCAAGACACCTTATTGTTGGCAGGGTTTTCTTGCACCGGCCTAGATAGTGCCGAGCAGGCTATTGTGTGGCTGCAACAGCACAGCACCAAGCTGGTGATCACCGATGTGCAAATGGCGGGAATGGATGGCCTTGGCTTATTGGACTGGATAAATCGGCGTATTCCAGGCTTACCGGTATTAGTGATGACGGCGTATGCCCAAGTATCGGGTGCAGTCACTGCTATTCGCGCCGGGGCTGTGGATTATTTAGCTAAGCCTTTTACGCCAGATACCTTATTAAATTTAGTGTCGCGTTATGTGGTGGAAGCCAGCCCCAATGATGGTCAACCCATAGTGGGCGATGCCAGCAGTGTTCAGTTATTACAATTAGCCAAGCGAGTGGCGGAGTCGGGTGCTAGCGTCATGATCACCGGCCCCAGTGGCACCGGTAAAGAAGTGCTAGCGCGCTATATTCATCAACAATCGGAGCGCGCGAATGCCGCTTTTATTGCCATAAATTGTGCGGCTATTCCCGACAATATGTTAGAAGCAACCTTGTTTGGTTATGAAAAAGGTGCCTTTACCGGTGCGGTGCAAGCGAACCCTGGTAAATTTGAGCAGGCGAATGGGGGCACGTTGTTGCTTGATGAAATTACCGAGATGGACTTAAACCTACAGGCAAAATTACTGCGGGTGTTACAAGAGCGAGAAGTAGAGCGCTTAGGCGGGCGAAAAACCATTAGCTTAGATGTGCGCGTGTTAGCCACCAGTAACCGTGATTTGCGCCAAGCGGTGCGCGAGGGGCGCTTTAGAGAAGACTTATTTTATCGATTAAATGTGTTTCCGCTGCATTGGCCAGCCTTGGCCAAGCGCCCCGGAGACATAGTGCCCTTGGCACAGTATTTAGTGCAGCGCTATGCCCAAGAGCTTGGGCGCAAGCAAGTTACCTTAACCGAGGGCGCCAAGGCACGATTACAAGCGTGGCAGTGGCCAGGTAATGTGCGTGAATTAGGTAACGTTATTCAGCGGGCATTAATTTTAGCGCAAGGAGAGCAAATAGATGCAGCAGATATTTTACTGGATGAATTATTAGCGCCACTGCAATCGCTGCCTGTAACTGAGCCCTCAACTGCTATAAATCAGCCCACAGCTACTCAGCCTTTTGCAGCCAGTGCGCCGGAGAAAAGTGACAATTACACTGCAAAAGCACAGGACTTAAGCCAAGAGTTGGCCAGCCAAGAGCAACAAATTATTTGGCAGGCATTGCAAGCTCATGACGGTAATCGCCAACAAGTAGCCGCGCAATTAGGTATTAGCCCGCGCACCTTGCGCTATAAACTGGCGCGGATGCGTGAAGTAGGTTTTGAGATTTAGTTAACAGAACTCGCCTTGCACTTTGTAATGCGCGCATCTTATGCCGTACAGTGGTTGCCATCTAGTCTGCCAACGGCGCTTAGGCTTTAGCTAAACGCCGGCTCTTTTCTAATAACCGCCACGTTTATGCCATGCTGGCCTATGTTTTGCATGGTGCTTAGTATTAGCTGCGTGCTTGGAGTGAAAGAAATAGCCCCTCCTAAGTATTCACAGCCTCTCTAATTATCTTTATGTAAGCAGGAGCCTACGCCCATGGATATTCAAGCTGCATCTTTATTGTCAGAAATGCAGGCCATGCAAAGTGAGCTGCGCCCATTGGTGCCAGCGAATAATGTGGCGCCCCAGCAAGATTTTGCCGCCTTACTCAGCCAAGCAGTAGGCAATGTTAACGGTTTACAGCACAGCACCGATGATTTGCGTACCCGTTTTGAAACTGGTGATGAGTCAGTTAGCCTTGAAAGTGTCATGATAGCGGCACAAAAATCCAGTATTGCCTTTGATGCCACAGTACAGGTGCGCAACAAAGTAGTGGAAGCTTATAAAACTATTATGAATATGCCGGTATAAGGAAGTGATGGGTGGCTGATAATCCAATGGCGGATACCGACAAAAATGCACTAACCACCAGCGATGAAAACTCGTTGGAGGCAGAAGAGCAAAAAAGCACGCCGTTTGCGCTATTGGGCAATACCGATATTTTGCGACAGGTGATTATTGTGTTGGCGCTGGCAATTTGCTTAGCGCTGGCGGTATTTCTGTTGCTGTGGGGCAAAGAGCCCGAAATGCGCCCCTTGGGCATGTACAATAATCAAGAGCTGATTGAAACTCTGGATTATTTAGATAGCCAAAAAGTAGAATATAAAATTGAAGGCAATACCGTTCTGGTGCGTGCCGATAAATTCTCTGATATTCAATTAAATCTGCGCCGCTCTGGTTTGCAGCAAGCCCCGCCTGAGGGTGACTCCATTTTATTATCCGATCCCGGCTTTGGTATTAGTCAGCGCTTAGAGCGTGAGCGACTTAACTTAAGCCGTGAGCGCCAATTAGCACGCGTGATTGAGCAATTTAATAGTGTTAGTAAAGCGCAAGTGCTATTAGCCATTCCTAGAGAAAACGTCTTTGTGCGCGATAAGCGCCAACCCAGTGCCACTGTGGTGCTAAACCTGCGCCGTAACAGTACGCTGCGCCAAGAAGAAGTGGACTCTATTGTAGATACGGTGGCTTCGGCGGTGCCAGAAATGACACCCGATAAAGTTACCGTGACGGATCAAAATGGTCGGCTGTTAAATTCCGGCTCACAAGATCCGTTATCGGCGCGTAACCGTCGAGAATTTGAACTACAACAAAAACAAGAACGTGAATATCGTCAAAAAATCGACGCTATCTTGAGTCCGGTACTAGGGCTTGGTAATTATACCGCCGAAGTGGATGTGCGCTTAGACTTTACTCGCACCGAGCAAACCGTTAAATCTTTTAACCCGGATCTGCCGGCGGTGCGCTCCGAAATGGTCATGGAAGACACCAGCTCTGGCCTAGGCGCGCTGGGTATTCCTGGGGCGCTGACCAATCAACCGCCCGGTGAGTCTGATATTCCAGAAGATGCCAGTGAGCTTAGTGCTCAGCAACAAAGGCGCAACGATCGCTCACGAAAAGAGGCGACCCGTAACTTTGAGCTCGACACCACCATTAGTCATAGCCAAAACGCCACCGGCGATGTGCGCCGCTTAACGGTGTCGGTAGCTGTGGATCATAAAGAAGTCGTGAGTGAAGATGGCACTGTGACGCGGGTGCCCCTTAATGAAGAAGAGCTCACCCGTATTGATCGCTTATTACGCGGTGGCCTTGGCTTTGATGTAAGCCGCGGCGATGCCATTGAAGTGGTAGCCGTGCCTTTTAATCGTCCAGTAATGGATGAAGTCACTGGCATGCCGTTTTATCAGCAAGCGTGGTTTTTACACATGATGCGCATTATAGGTGCGGTGATTGTGTTGGTGGTGTTGCTGCTTACTTTAGTACGACCCATGGTGCGCCGTTTACTGGGCCAAGAAGAGTTACCGCCTGAGTTTGATTTAGATGGCCAAAATGCCTTATTAGGCAGTGATGACTTAACGCTATTGGCACAACAAGCCGAGCAAGATGAGGGCATGTTTGGTATTCGCGAAGGGCGCTTACAATTGCCTGATCTAAATAAAGATGAAGATGTGCTAAGTGCTATTCGCGCCTTGGTCGCTAACGAGCCAGACTTAGCCGCGCAAGTTATTCGAGATTGGGTGAAAGCCGATGAGTAGTGAAGAACAACTAACGGTCACAGAAGACCAACGTAAAGTGCTGGATAAAATGACCGGCACCGAAAAAGCGGCTTTATTAATGCTTAGCCTGCGCGAAGAAGATGCAGCGCAAATTTTTCGCCACCTCGACCCAAAACAAGTCCAACGCCTAGGCATGAAGATGGCGGCAGTTGGTGATTTTGGCCCCGATCGGGTGGGGGCGGTGCACCGCTTATTTATTGAAGATATTCAGCGCTTTACCAAAATTGGCGTAGGCAGCCAAGACTTTGTGCGTAATGCCTTAGTGGCGGCCTTAGGTGAAGATAAAGCGGGGCGCTTAGTCGATCAAATTAGTGCCGGCGCCGGCTCTCGTGGTCTTGATTCATTAAAGTGGATGGATGCTCGCCAAGTGGCAGGTATTATTTTAAATGAACACCCACAAATTCAAACTATTGTTTTATCTTATTTAGATCCTGAGCAATCTGCAGAAATCTTGCAACAATTTGCGGAGCCAGTACGCTTAGACTTAGTGATGCGAATTGCCGAGCTTGAAGAAGTCCAACCTGCGGCACTGCAAGAGCTAAACGATATTATGGAGAAACAGTTTGCCGGCCAAAGTGGGGCAAAAGCGGCGAAAATGGGCGGCTTAAAAGCGGCGGCTAATATTATGAACTACTTGGATACCGCCATTGAAGGCACCCTAATGGATGCCATTCGTGATGAAGACGAAGAAATGAGCATGAAGATCCAAGACTTAATGTTTGTTTTTGAAAATCTGATTGATGTGGATGACAGAGGCATACAAATGTTGTTGCGTGAAGTAACCGGTGACTTGCTACAAAGAGCCTTAAAAGGCGCCGATGATCAGCTTAAAGATAAGTTCTTAAACAATATGTCTAAGCGAGCTGCTGAGTTACTACAAGATGACTTAGAAGCCATGGGGCCGGTGCGAGTGAGTGATGTTGAATTGGCACAAAAAGAAATTTTGGCCGTGGCCCGTCGCTTAGCAGAAAGTGGTGACTTAATGCTGGCTAAAGGTGGTGGAGATGACTTTATATGAGTCGCCATCCCTATGGCGCTAAGCCGGGGCGTATTCCGGCTGGGCTTAACCCCGACATTGAATTAGATAATTGGGCTTGGCCTGACTTAAGTGATGCTAACGCCGCCCCCGTGGCTGACGCCGAACAAGCACTAAACATTAAGCGCCAAGCCGCACTAGTAGAAGAAGTGCCAGACTATTCGGAAGAACCTGAGCCACTCACCGCTGAAGCGCTAGAAGAAATTCGCCAAGCCGCCTATGAAGAAGGCTTTGCCCAAGGTAAACAAGAGGGGATAGCGGCGGGCCAAGAAGAAGGACGCTTAACGGGTTTACAACAAGGCCACGAGGCGGGGTTAAGCCAAGGCAAAGAAGAAGGCTTAGAAGAGGGGCGAGCGCAGATTGCCGAGCAAGTAGCGCAGTGGCAACAATTAATCTCTCAACTGCAAGCGCCATTAGCGCAAGTCGATAAAGTCGTTGAGCAAAGCTTAGTCACCTTGGCCATTGAGCTGGCTCGTAATTTATTAAAACAAGAAGCGACCACCTCGCCGCAATTATTGTTAGCGACCGTACAAGAAGCTATCTCTGCCTTGCCCAACACCGAACATCATGGCGACACCACCGCTATCACTTTGTATGTCCATCCCGAAGACTTAACGATTTTAGAAGCACACTTTGATGAGCGCAGCTTAGCGAAGCGCCATTGGCAGTTAATAAGCGAGCCGAGTTTGGCGCGCGGCGATGTCAAAGTAAAAACGGCCTTATCTGAGCTAGATGTCAGTTTAGCGCGGCGTATTGATGAGCTAATGGCCAATTTTTTACATGCAAATTGGGCCCGCTTCCATGGTACAGACTAGTCCTTCCTTATCTAAAAGACTGGCCAGCTACCAAACTCAAGGCTTAGTGCCGGCCATGGCCGCTAGTGGTAAATTAACCCGCGTTGTCGGGCTCACGTTAGAAGCCGTGGGCTGTACCGCAGCTGTGGGCAGTTTGTGTAAAATTCAAACACTCTTTGGCGATATGGATGCCGAAGTGGTGGGCTTTTCTGACGATAAACTTTATTTAATGCCCAGTGAATCACTTAAAGGCGTGATCCCAGGTGCGCGGGTGACGCCTGTTGGCCAAGGCGAGGGCGTGCCGGTAGGCATGGAGTTATTAGGGCGCGTGATTGATGGTATTGGCCAGCCGCTTGATGGCTTAGGCCCCATTGTTACTAGCAATACCGCTGATTTTAGTGCCCAACGCTTAAATCCCATGGCCCGCAAACCTATACGTGAAGTGATGGATGTAGGCGTGCGCGCCATCAATGCCTTGATTACAGTGGGTCAAGGTCAGCGCATGGGCTTATTTGCCGGCTCTGGGGTGGGTAAAAGTGTGCTATTAGGCATGATGACCCGCGGCGCCAAAGCCGATGTGGTGATAGTGGGTTTAATTGGCGAGCGGGGCCGAGAAGTAAAAGAGTTTATTGATGAAATTTTAGGGCTGGAAGGGCGAGAGCGAGCAGTGGTAGTGGCCGCACCCGCAGATGCATCGCCGCTAATGCGCCTTAAAGGCTGTGAAACTGCATTGACGTTAGCCGAGTATTTTCGCGATCAAAACCTAAATGTATTGCTGCTGATGGACTCACTAACTCGATATGCTCAGGCGCAGCGTGAAATAGCACTGGCCGTGGGCGAGCCGCCGGCCAGTAAAGGGTATCCGCCCTCGGTGTTTGCTCGCTTACCTGCTTTAGTGGAGCGCGCCGGTAATGGCGCCGAGGGGCAGGGCAGTATCACCGCTTTTTTTACCGTGTTAACCGAAGGCGATGACTTACAAGACCCCATTGCCGATGCCTCGCGCGCCATTTTAGACGGTCATATTGTGTTATCCCGCCAATTAGCCGATAGCGGCCATTACCCAGCCATTGATATTGAAAAGTCCATTAGCCGCGTCATGACCGCAGTCACCACTCAAGAGCATCAGCAGCAAGCCCGTGCGGTAAAGCAAGCCTATGCTTTGTATCAGCAAAATCATGACTTAATTAACTTAGGGGCCTATCAGTCGGGGGCCGATCCGCGCATTGATATGGCGATTTTAATCCGCCCTCGTTTAGAGCATTTTTTAACGCAAAGTATGACTGATGTAGTAGAAATGCCGATGTGTTTGGCAGACTTAGCTAATATTAGTGCACCACTACTACGAGCACAGCAGTGAGGGACAAGGGACTAGGGATTAGTGGTGAGGGACTAGGGATTGGGGAGTTGATACTAGTGATTAGGGATTGGGTAATAGGAATTAGTGATGAGGGATTAGTGATTAGGGAGTTAAAATTCACCATTCACCATTCACCATTCACCATTCACCATTCACCATTCACCATTCACCATTCACCATTCACCACTCACCCATCAACATTGACTAAGAGAAAGCCATGAGCAGAGCACTGCATTTATTATTAGAACAACTGGATAATAAAGAGCGGCAAGCTTCGGCCGAATTAACGGCGGCACAAATTCAGCTGCAGCAAATGCAGCAACAACAAAAAATGCTTAGTCAATATCAACGCAACTACAGCGAAGACTTTCATGCACGTGGCCAGCAAGGTTTAAGCGCTAATCAATTTAATCACTTTCAAGGCTTTATTAATAAGCTGGAAGTAGCACAAACTCAACAGATGGAAGGTTTGCACACGGCTAAACAGCAGTTAGAGCAAAGTCGCAGTGCTTGGCTGGCAGTACGAGCACGCAAACAAGCCATAGAAACCCTCTTAGAGCGTGAAGCCGAGCGCAAGCAAAAAGAGCAAGATAAACAAGAGCAAAAAATGCTCGATGAGCTCACTTTACACCGTTTTTATAGCCAAAAGAAAGACAATCGCTAGCTTTCATCTTACTGTTCTTGGTCAGTGTTCATCGGTAATTAAAATCTTGGTTCGCTTCTTGCATTGATTAAAGTGGGCGAGCGATGCGCGCTCTTAGGCAAACATTGCCGCCGCTTAGATGGGGAACGCTAACTATGACCATGAATATACTATCGGTAACTGCACCTGCAAATGTTGAACTCACTGCTAAAGCAAGTTCTTCTTTAGAAGCTGGCTCAAAGGGCGAGGGTGCCGCTTTTGCCGATTTACTTTCAAAAGAGTCAAGCTCCCAAGCGACGCATCAAGCTTTGCCAGCCAAAGACGCTCCTGCACAGGCTGCTCCCAGTCAGCTTGAAAGTAGTAATCTTGAAAATAGTAATCTTGAAAAAGACAGCGCTGAGAATAACAGCGTAGAAAACGCTGACGTTAAGAACACGGGCGTTAACAACACGGATATTAAAAACGGTGACATAGAAAACAGTAAAACAAAAAACGAAGCTGCAATAGCAGACAGCGATGCTCCAGTCGCTGAGCGAGCTAATGAGTCGGCTACTAAAGTAGCAAACGCTGCCCTTAAAGACTCAGCCTCAGCTTTAGACACTGTTGATGAAGAAGCGGATCCTGCGGTAAGTGTTACTACTGAGCCGGCGGCCTCTCATAGCACAGTGCCCACTTTGGCAGTGGTTTCGCCGCAAAAAATTGAGCCTAATGTCTCGCAAGAAGAGAGTGATAGCTCGGCTCTCACTGCAGAGCGCTTAGCTAAAGATGAGCAAAAACTAGCTCCAAAAACGCAAGTCGACGCTGAAGAGACTGAAAAAGCAGCTTCTAAGTCGCAAGTTAACATAGACGACACCGCCAAAGTCCGCCTTAATAGCGGTGACAATAACTCTGCTGCTGAACAATCGACAGCACCTAAAGCTGTGGACTCTACACTAGAGCAGGTTACGCCTAAGTCCGCTCAACAAGATGCCACCGCTGAGCTAAAAGCCGGCGAAGCTAAACGCTCATCCCAAGGCGGCACTTCGTTGCCGCCTAGTTTTACGCCTCTCACTGCTGAGCAAAAAATAAGTGGCTCCAGCAATGAGCCACAATCTACGGCTGCTCAGTTGGCAACCTCTCAACGCACTAGTGTAGAGAGTGGCAGTGACTTAAATGCCCAACAGGGCCTAAACGACGAGCAAGCTGCTCGCTTATCATCTGCTGAAAAACGCAGTGAATTAGGTAGTCAAGCACTTGAGCAACGCCAAGGCGTTACACCCCAGCCGCCTGCTAATGCTAAAGAGCAAGCCGCACAAGTCTTGCTGGCACAAAATGACATTGAGATTGAGCTGCAAGTGGCCGAAAAGCTTGCCAAGCCTGGGAGTCGCGCGCCCGAGGCGCTAACCAATGCGGCTCCGGAGTGGCTTGCCCAAATTGAACATGGCCGTCGTTGGTCCCAAGATGCTGATAAGCCAAAAGTAAGCGCTTCCTCTGTTAAAACAGACGCTGCGAATGTACATTTGCCACCACTGACCACCGAACAGATAAAAAGTGAGCAAGTTGCAGCGCGCGCGGCCTTTATTGCCAGCCCAGTGGGAGATGAAAGTACAGCAGAGCAAAGTACCGATACGCTAGATAACCTAAAAGCCGAGGTTAATCCGGCGCTGATGCAGCGCGAGCAACCCTTATTAGCACCTACGCCAGAGCGCACCGCCATGCTAGATAAAGCCCTTAATTTGCATAGCTCAGCGGAGCAAAATGCCAAACAGCTAACACAGCAAGCACAAGTAGTGGTCAGTCAGAATTTACAAGAAGCAGAAATTAAACTTAATCCTTCCGAGTTTGGTGCCATGCGTATTCAAATACGCATGGAGCAAGGGGAAGTACAGGTACAGTTTGTGGCCAGCCATCCGGCCGCGCGCGAGGCGCTTGAGCAAGCTATGCCTAGGCTTCGCGAAATGCTCCAGCAGCAGGGCATGAACCTTAATCAAGGCAATCAGCAGCAAACGGGCCAGCAACACTCTAATCAGCAACATAATAACCAGAGTGGCGGCCAAAGTAGCACGCCTTTTCAAGGCTCGGCGCAAGGGCAAGCTGGCCAACAGTCAGCGGAGCAACAGCCGCAATCCAGTGCGGGTGAGGCCAATGCTAGCCAGTGGCGTAGTTACTCGCCAAGTGGTGATGAGGTGCAAGAGCAAGTATCCAATTTGCGATCCCGCGCACCATTAGACTCAACAGCGGCCAAAATAGACTTTTTTGCTTAAAGAAAATCACTACACTAAAGGCGCTAAGCGGCGCATTTATTAACGCCTATCACGCAAGTAATAAGGGTAATCATGGCAGACAATCTGACTATGCCAAAAGTGGCATGGTACAAACGTAAACTTATTTTAATTATTATTGTGCTGTTACTTGCCGGCGGTGGTGCGGGCGCTTATTTCTTCTTGTCCTCTTCTGCAGATAAGGTAGAAAAAGAGCCGGTGGTAGATAATAAAGCTTTATATATCGGCTTATCGCGGCCCTTTATTTTCCCGGTGGTGGCGGGGCGGCGCGAGCGCTTAGTGCAAATTGAAGTGCAACTGATGGTACGCGGCGATCAAGGCCAAGCCGAGGCCCAGCGCCATCTGCCCTTACTTGAAAGTACTCTCCTCACCGTGTTTAGTCGGCAAACCGCCGATAATTACCTCACGGCAGAGGGTAAACTCGCTGTCAGGCAAGAAGCGCTTGATGAACTGAATGCAGTGCTGACTGAAGAATTAGGTAAGCCTTTAGTCGAAAAAGTACTGTTTACCAGTATCGTAATGCAATAGGTGAATCGTGAGCGATCTTTTATCTCAGGATGAAATAGATGCCCTGTTACACGGGGTGGATGATGTAGATGAAGAGTCGGCCGGTAATACGGGCGGCGTTTCCATGTTTGATTTTTCTTCTCAAGACCGCATTGTGCGTGGGCGCATGCCCACCCTTGAGATGGTGAATGAACGCTTTGCCAGACACATGCGCATTAGTTTATTTAACATGATGCGCCGCACTGCAGAAGTGTCGGTGAATGGCGTGCAAATGATTAAGTTTGGTGAATATGTTCACTCTCTATTTTTGCCGACCAGTTTAAATATGGTGCGCTTTCGCCCGTTAAAAGGCATAGGGTTGGTGACCATGGAAGCGCGGCTGGTTTTTATTTTGGTGGATAATTTTTTTGGTGGCGATGGTCGCCATGCCAAAATTGAAGGCCGAGAATTTACGCCTACTGAACGGCGCGTTATTCAACTGCTGCTTAAACTCGTATTTGAAGATTATAAAGAAGCGTGGGCGCCGGTGATGGACGTGGAGTTTGAGTATTTAGACTCAGAAGTTAACCCCACCATGGCCAACATTGTCAGCCCCACCGAAGTGGTGGTGGTCAGCTCTTTTCATATTGAGCTTGATGGTGGTGGCGGCGATTTTCATGTCACTATGCCCTATGGCATGTTAGAGCCAATCCGCGAGTTGCTGGATGCGGGTGTGCAAAGTGATAAAGGCGAAAACGACTTGCGCTGGAGTAAGGCGCTGCGTGATGAAATTCTCGATGTTAAAGTAGATATGTCGGTGCGCTTGCTCGAAAAAGAGCTGAGTTTGCGCAACATTATGGAGCTGCAAAGCGGCGATATTATTCCCATAGAAATGCCCGAGCATTTGTTAATGTCGGTAGAGGGCTTACCGAGTTTTCGGGGGCAGCTGGGCCGTGCTAACGATAAAATGGCGGTGCGCATCACCGAAAAAATTAAAAAGCCAGATACCTTTAAAACTGAACTTAATCAGGTTACCCGTCGCGGCATTCGGATCGACGGTGAAGCTGAGTTAGAAGAATTAGAAAGAACCATCGAGGATGCGTCATGAGTGATGAACAAAACGAGATAGATGATGTTTGGGGCGAAGCCATGGCTGAGCAGACGGAAAAAGACGCCGAGCCCGCAAGCAAAGAGCCAGAGCCAGAAGATACGGCTAAGCCCGTTGAGTTAGATGACTTTAATGATCCTAACAATAAGGCGTTATCCGGTGATGAACGGCGTAAGTTAGATGCTATTTTAGATATTCCGGTGACCATTTCTATGGAAGTGGGGCGCACTCAAATTAGCATTCGTAATTTATTGCAGCTTAATCAAGGCTCGGTGGTGGAGTTAGATAGATTAGCGGGTGAGCCGCTGGATGTCATGGTTAACGGCACCTTAATCGCCCACGGTGAAGTAGTGGTGGTAAACGATAAGTTTGGCATTCGACTCACGGATGTGATTAGTCAAACTGAACGCATTAAGAAGCTTAAATAATGCGCACTTTATGGTTGCTTGCTTTGTTGCCAGTGCCGGCCATGGCCGAAGGGCCCGAGATAAAATGGGACTCGTGGGCTTTGTCGTCGTTACTGGTGATTGGTGCCATTTTTGTTTTAGGCTGGATTTTACGCCGTCTGCGCAGCGCCGCCTTTTTAGGGGGCAGTAAACAACTTAAAATTGTGGCTTCTCTCTCCCTTGGGCAACGTGAGCGTATTATTGTGGTGCAAGTGGGCAAGGAGCAACGCTTATTAGGTGTCACTGCCCAGCAAATTTCCGACTTAGGTGCACTGGCTCAGCCCTTAGTTAGCGCAGACACTATCACAGATACTCAGCCAACTATTATCACCACGCCATTAAACAAGGAACGCTAATGCTTGGCAATAAAGGGAGTGCTTTGCTCCATCGGCACAAAAGTAGGCTGTCTGTTATGTTAGCCGGCCTTATTAAGTGCTGGCCCTTATTATTAGTTGTGGCGAGCCCGGCATTTGCCCAGCAAGGCATGTCGGCAGTGACTGTGTCTACCAACCCAGATGGCAGCCAAGAATACAGCTTAACCCTACAAGTGCTGGCTTTAATGACGGCGCTGTCTTTTTTGCCGGCTATCGTCATTATGATGACGTCTTTTACGCGCATTATTATTGTACTGTCAATTTTACGACAAGCGATGGGGCTACAGCAAAGTCCTAATAACCAAGTATTAATCGGCATTAGCTTATTTTTATCGTTTTTTATTATGTCTCCGGTATTAGACAAAATAAATGACAGTGCCTTGCAGCCGTATTTGGCAGAAGAGATTACCTCTAAAGAAGCGTTATCGTTGGCAGAGTTACCGATGCGCGATTTTATGTTGTCACAAACGCGGGTTAAAGATCTGGACACCTTTCTTAATATCGCCAATATTCAAGTGAACAATGAAGCCGAAGTACCGCTGCGGGTAATTATTCCTGCCTTTGTGACCAGTGAGCTAAAAACGGCGTTTCAAATTGGCTTTATGTTGTTTTTACCTTTTTTGGTAATCGACTTAGTGGTGGCCAGTATCTTGATGGCAATGGGTATGATGATGCTATCGCCGATGATTATCTCTTTGCCCTTTAAACTCATGTTGTTTGTACTGGTGGATGGCTGGAGCTTAATTATGGGGACATTAGCTAACAGCTTTGGCTTAGGAGCGGGATAAATGAGCCCAGAAGTCTTTGTAGATATATTTCGCAGTGCACTATGGCTAGTCACCGTATTAGTGTCGGCGGTTATCTTACCCAGCCTCGCAATTGGCTTAACGGTGGCTATCTTCCAAGCTGCGACCTCTATTAACGAACAAACCTTAAGTTTTTTACCGCGTTTACTGGTGACGCTGGGCGGCTTGGCCGTGGGCGCTCACTGGGGCTTTGGTATGTTAATGGACTTTTTTTATGAATTAATTGAACAAATACCGCAGGTGATTGGTTAACTGACAGCTAGCGGTTCGAGGCCAATAAGACAGTGGTGGCTAGCAAAGTGAGTTTAGTACACCGAATGAAAACGGATAACAACAGCAGCGCTTAAACGGTATTAATCGTCGGCTTTAAGTTTTTAAAGGGGTGGCAGTGAATTTTTCAGCTGAGCAAATACTACTCTGGCTGGCTGGCTATTTATGGCCGCTATTTCGCATTGCCGGTATGCTAATGACCATGGTGATGTTTGGCGCTAACTTAACGCCTATGTATACCCGCTTATTATTAGCGGTAGCCATTACGATTGCGGTGGCGCCTGTGCTGCCGCCCATGCCCGATGTACCCTTATTTTCTTTAGCCAGCTTTTTAATCACCACCCAACAAGTATTAATTGGCGCTGCGGTGGGCTTATTGTCACAGTTTTTATTACAAACCTTTGTAACCGCCGGCCAAGTGATTGCTATGCAAACCAGTTTAGGCTTTGCTTCTATGGTAGATCCGCTCAATGGTCAGTCTACGCCAGTGGTGGGCCAGCTCTATTTAATGCTAGGCACCTTATTATTTTTGGCGCTCAATGGTCATTTAGTGATGATCCAAGCCATTATTTATAGCTTTGATACGCTGCCGGTGTCTATGTCGGGCATTAGTGTGGCGAGCTGGCGCCAACTGGCGGGGCTGCTAGGCATGTTATTTTATGCCGCAGTGGCCATGGCGCTTTCGGCGATAGTGGCGATGTTATTAATTAACTTTACCTTTGGCATTATGACGCGCGCCGCGCCGCAACTAAATATTTTTAGTATTGGTTTTGCGGTGAGCATGGTGTGTGGTTTATTTATTTTATGGCTCACGCTAGGTGGCTTTTTAGGGCACTTTGAAAACCAGTGGCAGCGCATTCAAATGGTGATGTGTGATACTTTGCAGCTCACCTGCGAAGGAGGCTAAATGGCAGAGTCAGATGGCCAAGAAAAAACCGAACAGCCCACCGCTGAAAAAATCCGTAAAGCGCGAGAAAAAGGCCAAATTCCTCGCTCCAAGGAGCTAGGCACGGCGGCGGTGTTACTCAGTGGTGCTTTTGGTTTAATGATGGTGGGCGATGCGCTGGCGCTCGCTTTATTTAAGGTATTTAAGGCCAATTTTTCTCTGGATCGCGCAGCGATATTTGATCCCCAAACGATGCTGCCTGCCTTTCGTGACTCCCTAATTGCACTGTTATGGCCACTGATGGGTTTGTTTGCCATTGTGCTGGTGGCCGCCTTGGTGGGAAATAGTTTATTGGGCGGCATTAACTTTAGCAGTGAAGCCATGATGCCCAAGCTCAATAAAATGAGCCCAGCTAAAGGCTTAAAGCGTATGTTTGGTGTGCAGTCGATGGTGGAGCTGCTCAAGTCGATTGCTAAAGTGGTCTTTATTGCCACCTTGGCCATTTCAGTATTATGGGGACAATTCGATAATATTTTACGCTTAAGTAATGAGAGTTTGCCTCACGCCATGGTGGATGCGACCAGCTTAGTGCTAAAAATGGGCTTGGTACTGTGTTTAGCCTTGCTGCCGATCGTGGCCATTGATGTGCCCTTTCAAATTTGGAACCACACTCGCCAGTTAAAAATGACGCTGCAAGAAATTAAAGACGAATATAAAAACAGTGAAGGTAAGCCAGAAGTAAAAGGGCGAATTCGGCGCATGCAGCAAGAAATGGCTAATAGGCGCATGATGGCGGATGTGCCCGATGCTGATGTGGTAGTGGTGAATCCGCAGCACTTTTCAGTGGCGCTACGCTATGACAAGTTTATGCCCGGTGCCGCGCCGCAAGTGGTTGCCAAGGGCCAAGATGAAATCGCACTAAAAATTCGCGAAATTGCCCGTGAGTATGAAATTCCCGTTATTTCTTCGCCGCCCTTAACTCGCGCTATTTATTTTTCGACTAAAATAGGTGGCGAAATTCCCGAGGGCTTATTTGTGGCGGTGGCACAAGTGCTGGCCTATGTGTTTCAGCTTAATAACTGGCGCAAAGGTCAAGGGCGCAAACCCACTGCGCTAAAAGATGACTTGCCCATCCCCGATGACTTAAAAGTAGACGAGGCGCGTTAGCGATTCATGCTCCCTAATCCCTAATCCCTAATCCCTAATCCCTAATCACCAGACCTCAATCCTTTTGGCTCGTTTATTGCATGGCTTGAGTATCTTTCTTTAGTGACAAGTCAATAGCAATGGCATTTAAGGACAAATTACAGCAACTTGGCCCTTGGAACTCCTGGTTCAGCAAGGGCATAGGCACCCCTTTATTGGTGCTAGCGGCATTAGGCATGGTAGTTTTGCCTATCCCGGCCTTTTTGCTGGATATTTTGTTCTCCTTTAATATTTCTCTCGCCTTAGTCATCTTATTAGTGGCTGTTTATAGCAAACGGCCGCTGGATTTTGCTGCCTTTCCTACCGTGTTATTAGTGGCTACCTTGCTGCGTTTAGCGCTAAACGTGGCCTCCACACGAGTTGTATTATTAGAGGGCCACTTAGGTGAAGGGGCGGCCGGTAACGTTATTGAAGCCTTTGGTAATGTGGTGATCGGGGGTAACTACGCCGTGGGCTTAATTGTGTTTTTGATCCTAATGATCATTAACTTTGCCGTGGTTACCAAAGGTGCCGGTCGAATTGCTGAAGTAAGTGCCCGCTTTACCCTAGACGCCATGCCCGGTAAACAAATGGCCATTGATGCGGACTTAAACGCTGGCTTAATTAATCAAGATGAAGCGCGCAGCCGTCGGGCTGAAGTGACTCAAGAAGCCGATTTTTATGGCTCTATGGACGGTGCCTCTAAGTTTGTAAAAGGGGATGCTATCGCCGGCATCATGATCTTATTTATTAATATCATTGGCGGTTTTATTATTGGTATGGCGCAGCATGGTTTGTCCTTTGCTGAAGCGGCAAAAATTTATACGCTATTAACCATAGGTGATGGGTTAGTCGCACAAATTCCCTCCTTAATGCTCTCTATTGCCGCGGCCATTATTGTTACTCGCCAAAATAACAGTGAAGACATGGGTGAAGCCATGTTGGGCCAGTTATTTGATAATCCAAAATCCCTAGCTATTGCTGCCGGCCTATTAATTACCATGGGTATAGTGCCAGGTATGCCCCATTTCGCCTTTTTGCTGTTAGGTGGTTTATCCGGATTTGCCGCGTGGTGGACAGCCAAGCGCAATACGCGCGTCGCTAAAGAATTAGTAGCCCAAGAATTAGCGCCGCCACCGGCCAGTACTGAAGTGAAAGAGCTGGGCTGGGATGATGTAACTCAGGTAGATACCATAGGTCTTGAGGTGGGGTATCGCTTAATCAGCCTAGTAGACCAAGCGCAAGGCGGCGAGTTACTAAGTCGTATTAAAGGCGTGCGTAAAAAGCTTTCTCAAGAGTTAGGCTTTTTAATTCCTGCGGTACATATCCGCGATAACTTAGAGCTTGGCCCTAATGAATATCAAATTACCATGATGGGGGTGAGCTCAGGCTCGGCTGAAATTTATCCTGAGCGCGAATTAGCCATTAATCCCGGCCAAGTGTTTGGTCCGGTACAAGGTATCGACACTCGCGATCCCGCCTTTGACTTAGAAGCAACTTGGATTAGCAAAGACCAAATTGAGCAAGCACAAAGCTTAGGCTACACAGTCGTGGATGCCGCCACCGTGGTCGCTACCCACTTAAGCCAGTTATTAACTAACCACGCTTCCGTATTATTAGGCCATGAAGAAGTACAAAATCTGATTGACCAAATTGGCCACACTAATCCGAAATTAGTGGAGGGCCTAGTGCCCAACACCATGAGCTTAGGCTTAGTCACTAAAGTATTACAAAGCTTGCTGCACGAGGGGGTCACCATTCGTGATATGCGCACCATTTTAGAAACGCTGACTGAATACGCCACTAAGAGCCAGGATCCAGAAGTATTAACGGCGGCCTGTCGTATCGCTTTGCGCCGTTTTATGGTGCAAGAAATTGCCGGTATCGAGCGAGAATTACCGGTTATTACCTTGGCGCCAGAGTTGGAACAAATCTTGCAGAACTCATTACAAGCAGGCGGCGCTCAAGGCAGTGGCATAGAGCCAGGTCTTGCAGAGCGGATGCAGCAATCATTAGCACAGGCTGCGGCCAATCAAGAAATGGAAGGACAGCCGGCAATATTGTTGACTTCGGGAATGTTGCGCACCACTTTGGCGCGTTTTGTTAAACATACGATTCCCAGTTTGCGGGTGTTGTCATATCAGGAAGTGCCTGATGACCGCCAAATCCGCATTGTGGCGTCAGTCGGTGGCCAGCAACAATAGGTGTCAGCAACCCTAGGGTGGGAGTTAAATGAAGATAAAACGTTTTTTTGCCAAAGATATGCGCTCTGCATTAGCCGAAGTTAAAGAAGTACTTGGCAATGATGCGGTGATCATGTCTAACAAAAAAGTCTCGGGCGGCATAGAAATTGTGGCAGCCGTAGATGACGATGAACCTTCAGCTACCCCTATACAACGACCTTTGCATGACGACAATGTCAAAATATCGTCGCATGCGCGTCAATTTGTTCCGCCACTAAATGAACAAGAGCAAGTAGAAACCTTGCAATCGCTGTTAATGCGCGGCCGTCAGGCACCCTCGCCACAAACTCTGGCCGAGCAGGTGGATTGGAATGATCCCCGTTTAGCACCTCAGTCGCCCTTAACCGCCGGTTTAAAGGCAGGGCGAGAAGCCGGGCGCTATGCGAGTCGCGATGCGCTGCTTGAAAATAAAGCCACTGAGCGTCGCGATCCCAATAATCAAGCAGCGGGTTATGGTCGTCGCCGTGAGCCTACCTTAAGTCCGCTCGCCAATGCGCTAAATACTGCCCCTTTACATGACAGCCGTGAAACTAAGCGCAAAGAAAGCGCTAAAGATAAAGAGCTGAGCGCCATGCGCCAAGAGATTGCTAGCATTCGCCGCCTACTTGAACATCAAGTCAGTGGCCTTATGTGGCAAGAAGTGGAGCGCCGTGAGCCGGTGCGCGCCTTGGTAATTAAACAATTAAATGAATTGGGTTTTAGTGATGGTTTTGCCGATCAATTAGCGATGCGCATCAATGACCAAGCGCCGCCCCATGAAGCTTGGAGCCAAATTGAAAGTGCGCTTAACCAGCAATTGTTAACAGGCGAAGATGAAATTTTACGCCAAGGCGGGGCGGTGGCGCTATTAGGGCCAACGGGAGTGGGTAAAACCACCACCATTGCTAAATTAGCGGCGCGCTTTGCCGCGCGCTACGGCGCCGATCAAATAGCGCTTATTACTACCGACCATTATCGCATTGGGGCTCACGAGCAGCTGCAAACTTATGGTCGCATTATGGGCGTGGTTGTTAAACAAGCGCGCACTTATCAAGAGTTAGCGCAAACGCTGTATCAGCTGCGTCATCGGCGTTTAGTGTTGATTGATACCGCGGGTATGGGACAGCGAGATTTACGATTAAACGAACAACTCGACACCTTAGTGGGTGATAAGCAAATTAAAATTCGTAACTACTTAGTGCTGCCGGCTACGGCTCAACGGCGCGTGCTACAAGAAGCAGTAGATCATTTTCGCCGTATTCCGCTGGCGGGCTGCATTCTCACTAAGTTAGATGAAAGCTTATCACTGGGCGATGTGCTCGATATTAGTATTCAAAATAGCTTACCCATCAGCTACATCACAGACGGGCAACGGGTACCAGAAGACTTGCGTTTAGCTAATGGGCAAGAATTAGTTAAACAAGCTTTAGGTAACTTAGAACAGCGTCGAGAAGACCCCTACTATTGGGAATCTTCAGAGTCCGATGAAGAGGATGCGCGTTTTTATGAATAATTGGTTTCACGACCAGGCGAGTGGACTGCGGCTTATGCAAAAAACCAGCAGAGTACAGGTTATCTCAGTCACCGGTGGTAAAGGCGGCGTGGGTAAAACCAATATCACGCTTAATATGGCCTCGGCGATGGCCGCCATGGGTAAAAAAGTCATGGTGTTAGATGCTGACTTAGGGTTGGCGAACGTTGACGTTTTGCTTGGCATTCGCGTGACCCGTAACTTATCTCATGTACTGCGCGGTGAGTGCAGCTTAGATGAGGTCTTGGTGGAAGGGCCACAAGGCATGATGATCATTCCGGCCACCTCCGGTAATCAGTCGATGACTGAGTTGACGCCGCTCGAGCATGTCAGCTTAATTCGTGCCTTTAGTGAGATGCAAACGCCGATTGATATTTTGCTGGTCGACACCGCCGCCGGTATTTCTGACATGGTATTAAGCTTTTCTCGCGCTGCGCAAGAAGTCATGGTGATTGTTTGTGATGAGCCCACTTCTATTACCGATGCTTACGCCTTAATTAAAATATTGTCCCGAGATTACGGTGTGTTTCGCTTTAAAATTGTGGCCAATATGGTACGCAGTCAACGAGAAGGCCAAGAATTATTCGCCAAGCTTACCCGCGTTACCGATCGTTTTTTAGATGCGGCCTTAGAGCTGGTTGCCTGTGTGCCCTTTGATGGCAATTTACGCTTAGCGGTGCGCCGTCAAACACTTGTGGTTAATCAATATCCTCAGTCGCCCTCTGCCATGGCCATTAAGGCGCTCGCCAATAAAGCGCTAAGCTGGCCGGCGCCGGAGCGGGCGGGAGGGCACTTACAATTTTTTATCGAAAATCTACTCAATCCGCCGGTGGCACAGAGCAATGTCTGGAGTAAATAAAGCACTGGCTTATGCCAGGCAGCAAAGCAACCAGTTAGTGGAACGCCACGTCGGTTTGGTGCGCAGAATTGCTCATCATATGCTGGCGCGACTTCCTGATAGCGTCTTATTGGATGACTTAATTCAATCGGGCATGGTGGGCTTGCTAGAAGCAACACGAAATTTTGATGCCAGTAAAGGGGCCAGCTTTGAAACCTTTGCCGGAATTCGTATTCGCGGAGCCATGTTGGATGAAATTCGTCGCGGCGATTGGGTGCCGCGCTCCGTGCATAAAAACAGCCGCCAAGTGGCACAAGCGATTGCCAGCGTACAAAAGCGGGAGGGGCGTAATGCCACCGATCGCGAAGTCGCTGAAGAGTTAGGCGTGAGCATTGAAAGCTATAACGCCATGTTGCTCGATACCAGCAATGGCAAGATTATCGAAATGGATGAATTTGAAAGCGGTATCGACAACCAACTCGATATGAATCATCAAGAGGGAAACCCCTTCGATAATATGGCTAAACAGCGTTTTCAAAGCGCGCTTTCCAGTCACATTAAAACCTTGCCTGAGCGCGAAGCCTTAGTGCTGTCTTTGTATTATGACGAAGAATTAAATTTAAAAGAAATTGGCGAAGTGCTTGAAGTCAGTGAGTCGCGAGTGAGCCAAATTCATAGCCAAGCCATGCACCGCTTACGCGCAAAATTACAGGTGTGGCAGTAATTTTTTGTTAGGTTAATTTGGTGAAGATGCGCACTAAGTAATTATTATTTTTAATAAATTGAGCATTAAATCGTCAAAATAGCACGCTCGTAGTCGATTAATGAGTTTTCACTCAATATGCGACTTAAGTTAACGTTTATTAGGTCGATATAGATAAACTATTAGCCATGTTCAGCGGCCAAGTTGAGGCTGAGGAAGGAGAAATTGCTTGGATAAAAATATGAAAATCCTGATTGTGGATGACTTTTCCACCATGCGCAGGATTATTAAAAACCTACTGCGAGATCTTGGGTTTAATAATACTCATGAAGCTGATGACGGGCTAACGGCATTGCCGATGTTAAAAAACTCTGATTTCGATTTTGTAGTCACAGACTGGAATATGCCCGGTATGCAAGGCATCGACTTGTTAAAAGCTATTCGTGCTGACGATAAGCTCAAACATTTGCCGGTGCTTATGGTAACGGCGGAAGCGAAACGTGAGCAAATTATTGCCGCAGCTCAGGCGGGTGTGAATGGCTATGTAGTTAAGCCTTTTACCGCGGGCACGCTTAAAGAAAAACTCGAGAAGGTATTCGAGCGCATTGGATAAAAAAGGCAGCGAGATGGCAGTGAATAAAAGCACGATCAACCTAGAACAAGCCAAAATTTTAGTGGCCATGTTAGAGCGGGGAGATCAAGACGGCGCCGATCGTTATCTCACCGACGTTTGCATGCCTCAAGCTAAAGACTTGGTTGAGCAAGTAGGCCAATTAACGCGCCAATTACATGACTCTTTACAAGAGTTTCGTAACGATCCTCGGCTACCCGAGCTTGCCGAAAGCGAAATTCCTGATGCCCGTGAGCGTTTAAGCTACGTGATTGACATGACGGACAAAGCCGCTAATCGCACCATGGATGCGGTAGAGGCCAGCTTACCTATAGCCGATCGCTTGAGTGATAACATCACCAGTGTATTACCGGGTTGGCGAGAGTTGATGGCTCGTCAATTAGAGCTGAATAAGTTTAAAGACTTATGTACTGAGTTGGATGGTTTTTTACACAATTCAGAGCAAGACGCTAACCAGTTGCGTAACTTGCTGACCGAAATTTTAATGGCACAAGATTATCAAGATTTAACCGGCCAAATGATCCGTCGAGTGATTAATTTGGTGCAAGAGGTTGAAGCTAAGTTAGTGGCTATTTTAACGGTATTTGGCCGTCTACCGGGGATGGAAGCCATTCAGCAAAAAGCTGAGGCTAAAAAATCCAAGGTAGCTGACATCACTGCTGAAGGCCCGATCTTGAATAAAGAGCATCGCGAAGATGTGGTCTCAGATCAGGATGGCGTAGATGATCTACTGTCCAGTTTGGGATTCTAAGGAGAAAACATGGGCTTTGAGGTAGATGAAGATATTCTACAAGACTTTTTGGTTGAAGCATCCGAAATTCTTGAGCAATTATCTGAGCAATTAGTCACGCTAGAACGTGACCCCGATGATAAAGACTTGCTGAACGCGATATTTCGTGGTTTTCATACCATTAAAGGTGGCGCTGGCTTTTTGTCCCTCACGGCACTTGTAGACACCTGCCACAGAGCCGAAAACATCTTTGATATCTTGCGTAACGGCCAGCGCCAAGTTACGCCTGAGTTAATGGATGTGATTTTACACGCCTTAGACGCCGTAAATGTCATGTTTTCTGAGTTGCAAAATCGGGAAGAGCTCACTCCCGCAGCCCCCTCCCTATTGGCGGAGCTTGGGCGTTATTGCCAACCTGCCTCTGCTGAAGAGAATGCAGCGCCTGTTAGCTCTGAGCCAGCGCCTGCCAGCCCTGGGTCTGCAGGCATTGCCGGCTTAGAACAAGCTGAGTATCAACAAATGCTCAATGAGTTAGCGCCGGCCAGTGATACCTCAAGCGATGAGTTATCAGACAGTGCTTCTGATGATATTAGCGATGATGAATTTGAAGCGCTGCTCGATGAGTTACATGGGGCAGGTAAGCACAGTGGCGTTCCTGTGGATGCTAAGTCGTCCGCCTCCGCGGCTGAAGATGAGCTTATTGGCGATGATGAGTTTGAAGCACTACTCGATCAGCTTCATGGCTCGGGTAAGGGACCGACGATAACCGATGACGCCCCTTTTGCGCCTGTGGCTCCACCCCCTTCAGCACCCGCTCCAGTAGCAGTAAAAGCGGAAGAAAAGCCGGCGGCTAAAGCGCCCAGTGCCTCTAATGCCAATACCGACTCCACGGTGCGTGTAGACACTAAAATACTCGATAACATTATGAATATGGTGGGTGAGTTGGTGTTGGTGCGCAACCGCTTATTGAGTCTTGAAGCTAATCATGATGATGAAAACATCTCTAAAACAGTGGCTAACCTCGACTCGGTCACCGGCGATTTGCAAGGTGCGGTGATGAAAACCCGCATGCAGCCCATTAAGAAAGTATTTGGCCGTTTCCCGCGCGTGGTGCGCGATATTGCGCGCAATATGCACAAAGAAATTACCTTAGAAATGGTGGGTGAAGATACCGACTTAGATAAAAACTTAGTTGAAGCACTAGCCGATCCCTTAGTGCACTTAGTGCGTAACTCTTGTGATCACGGTATTGAAATGCCTGAGGTGCGTGAGGCTGCTGGCAAGCCCCGCGTGGGCACGATTCGTTTAACGGCGTCGCAAGAGGGCGATCATATTTTATTAGGTATCGAAGATGACGGTGCCGGTATGGATCCGCAAAAGCTAAAAGATATCGCTATTAATCGTGGCATTTTAGATACCGACGCCGCGGCGCGCATGACGGATCATGAAGCCTATAACCTGATTTTTGCCCCGGGTTTTTCTACCAAAGTAGAAATTACCGATGTGTCAGGCCGAGGGGTGGGCATGGATGTAGTTAAAACCGGTATTACCTCGGTTAATGGCTCTATTCATATCGACTCAACGCTAGGCCAAGGCACCAAATTACAAATTAAAGTACCCCTTACGTTAGCTATTCTACCCACGCTAATGGTGTTAGTAGGCCAGCAAACCTTTGCTTTACCTTTGACTAACGTGGATGAAATTTTCCATTTGGACTTAACACGTACGCGTATAGTCGATGGGCAAATGACCATAGTGGTGCGTAACCATGCAATTCCTTTGTTTTATTTACAAGACTGGTTATTAAAAGGAGCGCGGCGCGAGCGCAAAGACAAAGGGCATGTGGTGATAGTGGCCGTGGGTAATCAGCAAGTAGGCTTTGTGGTGGATGGCTTAATTGGCCAAGAAGAAGTGGTGATTAAACCACTAGACCAATTACTGCACGGCACTGCAGGCATGGCTGGCGCTACCATTACCAGTGATGGCGGAATTGCTCTTATCCTCGATTTAGCGGGCCTAATTAATGCCTATGCGCGTCGCTACGTCTAACTTCTAATAATAAACACGAGGTATGAATGGCTATTAGGGTATTAGTGGTTGATGATTCAAGCTTTTTTCGACGCCGCGTCAGTGAGATCCTCGATCTCGATCCCATGCTTAAGGTGGTGGATACCGCTGCTAACGGTAAAGAAGCCGTAGAAAAATCTCGCACCGGCAGCTATGACGTGATCACCATGGACATTGAAATGCCGGTGATGGATGGCATTAGTGCGGTGCGTGAAATAATGAAGACGAATCCCATCCCCGTACTGATGTTCTCCTCATTAACTCATGATGGGGCGCAAGCTACCCTAGATGCGCTAGACGCCGGTGCTATGGACTTTTTGCCTAAACGCTTTGAAGACATAGCGCGTAGTAAAGAAGAAGCCATTTTATTACTGCAACAAAGAGTTAAAGCTATTGCACGCCGCCGCCCTTTAATTGCGCCCCGCAGTGCTGCTTTGCGCCCCAGTGCAAGTAGCTCGGCACTGGATACAGCTAAGGCGGGGAGTTTAGCCAGTCGCTCTCGGTCTGCGCCCTTAGGCGGAGTTACTCCTGCTCGCCAAGTGCCAGCTCCGCCTATTGAGCGCAAAACAGCGCCTAAGCGCACGGGCAAGAGTTACCAGTTATTAGCGATTGGTACTTCAACCGGTGGGCCGGTGGCTTTACAAAAAGTACTCACCGCTTTACCGGCTAATTTTCCTCATCCTATTGTGCTGATTCAGCATATGCCAGGTACCTTTACGGCGGCTTTTGCGGCGCGGCTTAATACCTTGTGCCAAATAAATGTTAAAGAAGCTGAAGACGGCGATAGCTTGCGCCCCGGACATGCTTATTTAGCGCCAGGCGGTAAGCAAATGTTGCTAGAAGGGCGTGCGGGTGCAGCAAGGCTGCGCATTATTGATGGTAATGACAAGGTCAATTATAAGCCGTGTGTCGACATTACCTTTGCCTCTGCAGCAAAAATCTATGGCGCTAAAGTATTGGCGGTGGTGCTGACCGGCATGGGTGCCGATGGCCGTGAAGGGGCGCGTTTACTAAAAGATCAAGGGGCTAATATTTGGGCACAAGATGAAGAAACCTGTGTGGTTTATGGCATGCCCCAAGCCATTGCTAAAGCAGGGCTTGCTAGCGAGTCGTTGCCGTTACCCATTATTGGTGAGGCTATCGTTAACGAGATGAGTCATTAAGATGGCTTTTTCTGGGTTAGCACTGGCGCTTATTTGCATTGTGATAGCGCAATGGTGGCACGGCGGTAACCTATGGGGCCTGCTAGATGGACCTGCATTATTGATTGTGGTGGGCGGCACTTTAGGTGCCGTGCTATTACAAACACCTTGGAGCCAATGCAAGGCGGCGGTGCGGGCCCTAAAAAATTTATTGGGGCGCCAAAGCTGGCCTTTTTATGAACAAGCGTCGCGTTTACTGCACTGGTCTCATCAAGCGCGCCAAGAGGGATTTTTAGCCCTAGAGGGTAAAGCCGAGTCATTAGCGCTGGATGATTTTACTCGCCAAGGAGTGCAATGGGTGGTGGATGGCACCGAGCCCGTCGCCTTAGAGTTATTATTAGATAACGAGCTTAATCGCATTGAAGAGCAAAAAGAATTAGAAGCACAAGTGTTTGAAGCCATGGGCGGTTATAGCCCCACCATTGGCATTATTGGTGCGGTACTGGGACTTATCCAAGCCATGTCTAATTTGGAGGATCCCACCCAATTAGGTAATGGCATTGCCGTGGCATTTGTAGCAACTTTATATGGCGTAGGCTTAGCAAACTTATTGTTATTACCACTGGCTAATCGCTTGCGCGCCTTGTATCGCCTAGAGCTAAGGTATCGGGAATTAACGGCCATTGGTTTGTTAGCCATAGCGCGCGGCGATAGCAGCTTAGTGATGAGTCGCCAATTAGCGCAGTATCAAGGTCAGCGCCAATGAGACGGCGTCGGTTAAGTGCAGGTAAAGGCAGTGAGCATTATGCCACGGGCGCGGATCGCTGGCTGGTGTCCTATGCGGATTACATGACCTTAGCTTTTGCTTTATTTGTGGTGCTCTATGCCTTGCACGCTAATAAAACCGAGCTGCAGCAGCCTCTCTTAGATGGCATGGAGCAAGCCTTTGTACGCTTAAGTGGGGAAGCCAAGCCTGAGCAGGGCGCTAATTCCATGATCAACCACCAAGAAGAGCCCAATACTCAAGGTACGGGCAATCCCTTAACCGAAGATGAACTTAGTTTAGCCAAGCTTAAGTCGGAGTTGGAATTAACACTAGGGCCGTTATTAGATACTCAGCAGCTCACCTTAAACCAAGAAGGAGAGTGGCTAACCTTGAGTTTTGATGGGCGTTTAATTTTTGCTAGTGGCAGCGCTTTGCTTAGCCAACCTGCGCACACCATTCTTAGCGCGATAGTGCCAGCCCTTACAAAAGTGGATCATTTTATTCAAGTGCGGGGTTTTACCGATAACTTAGCGGTCAATAATGAACTCTATGCCTCTAATTGGCAGCTATCTGCCGAGCGCGCAAGAGCCGTATTAGAGTGGCTTCAAACTCACGGCATTAACGCCGCGCGTTTAAGTTTAATGGCGTTTGGCGAGTATCAACCGCCGCTGGAGCAGCTGCTTAAGGCGCAACCTTCAGAAAAGCCGCGTTCAGCCGACAACCCTCATGACAGCAATAATGAAAAAAATATTCAGCGCTCTACTGTGCAGGGCGGGCGAGCGCAAGACAGGCGAGTGGAGATTGCGATAGCAACAGCAAGTTGGCAAGCCCCTATTGCGCTGCCCTCGCAGCCTTTTGCAGCCGAACAGGTGCCCGGCGTGCGGGTATTTGACTTACCCAGTGGTGGTATTCGTATTGGTAGTGGTGTGAAACAAGATAAGGGGTTGCAGTGATAGTCTGGACAATCGCCAATCAAAAAGGTGGCGTCGGCAAAACCACCAGTGTGGTGGCCTTGGCGGGCTTATTAGCGCAGCGTAATAAACGCGTGCTGCTGATCGACACCGATCCTCATGGCTCACTGACCTCGTATTTTAATTATGAGATGGACAGCTTGCCTTATAGCTTGTTTGATTTATTTCAAGCACCTAAGCCTACGCGTGAATTATTTTCAAAAATTGCCTTAGTCACCCGTTTTGATGGCTTAACTTTATTACCCGCCTCTATTTCCTTAGCTACCTTAGAGCGCACTTCCAGTACTCGTGAGGGCATGGGACTGGTATTAAAACGCTTATTAGCAGAAATTCACGATGACTTTGATGTGGTTATTATCGACTGTCCGCCGGTACTAGGCGTGATGATGGTGAATGCCTTAGCGGCGTGCGATCGTATTTTGGTGCCCGTTCAAACTGAGTTTTTGGCCATTAAAGGCCTAGAGCGCATGGTGAATACTTTTAAGCTGATGCACAGAGCTAAAAAAGAAGGTTTTAAGTATACGGTAGTACCGACTATGTATGATCAAAGAACGCGAGCCTCGGTACAAAGCTTAGAAAGTTTACAAGCGCAATATGAAGGACACCTTTGGCCTTCTTGCATACCGGTCGATACTAAATTTCGTGACGCCAGTTTGCGCCATGTCCCGCCTTCTTATTATGTTAAAGGTAGTCGCGGGGTGTTCGCCTACCAAAGTTTACTGCGTTATTTATGGCAGCTTGATGCAGTGGAGATGCCATTATGAAACAGCCTTATGCTGATGTACTTGATGATTATTTTGATGCCTTATTAGAAGAGCACCCTAGCGCTGAACTACAACCTAAGGTCGCGCCTATTATTAAAGCTGAGCCGACAAAAGTTGCGCCTTATGCTGAGCCTAGTGAAGCTGAGCGTCGCCAAGCACTTGAGGCACTATTAGCTAAAGTGGCTGAGCTTAATGAAGCTCAAGCACTAGAAACGCCAGCGCCACAAGTGGTTAAACCTCAGCCTAAAGTGGCGCCCATTTCAGCGCCAGAAGTAGTGACACCTAAGGTGGAAACAGCGATTGCTCCTGCTAAAGTGGTAGCAAAGCTCGATATTGAGAGCCAGAGCCAGTTAGCGACCGAACAGGCACTTGCCTCTGCGCCCGTCACATGGCGTAATATGGAAACTGAGCACAGTTTTCAGGTGCTATTTTTTGAAGTTGCTGGCATGACCTTTGCTGTGCCCTTAACGCATCTAGGCGGCATTTACCAAGTGACTAAGCTAACGTCGTTATTTGGTAAGCCCGATTGGTTTTCTGGCGTACAAACCCAGCGCGATCGCCAAATTTATGCGGTAGATACTGCGCGCTGGGCTATGCCTGGCCATAGTGCTCAAGAAGAGTATGGCTACTTAGTGACCTTAGGCGAAAGCCACTGGGGCTTAGGCTGTCATCAATTGAAAGGCACGGCTTTGTTAACCCGAGAGCAAGTAAAGTGGCGCACCACGCCCGGAACTCGGCCTTGGTTAGCGGGCATGGTAAAAGAAAAAATGTGTGCTTTGCTTCATGTTGATGCGCTAGTGGCATTGCTTGAGCAAGGTAAAAATATTGACGGACAACAAGCCTGAGCAGGTAAAAGGGTAATCTATGAATAAGCATCGAAATGTCGCTGAAAGTCTTGCCGAAGATGAAGTGTTGCAGTGGGTCACCTTTTGTTTAGACAATGAGACCTACGGCATTAATGTTATGCAAGTACAAGAAGTGCTGCGCTATAGCGATATTGCGCCTGTCCCTGGGGCACCGGATTATGTGCTGGGCATCGTTAATTTACGGGGCAATGTGGTAACCGTACTCGATACGCGGTTACGCTTTGGCCTAGCGACCACTGAAGTCACCGATGATACCCGCATTATTATTATCGAAGCCGAAAAGCAAGTGATCGGTATTATGGTCGATAGTGTGGCAGAAGTGGTGTACTTAAAGTCTTCTGAAATTGAGACAGCGCCGAATGTGGGCACCAGCGAAAGCGCTAAGTTTATTCAAGGCGTATGTAATCGCGATGAGCAACTGCTAATTTTGGTCGACTTAGACAAACTCCTGTCTGATGATGAATGGGATGAGTTGGGTCAGCTGTAATGTGGTTTGAGCCTGCTTTTATTCTCGCCGCTATTGCGCTAGTCGTAGGGATAGTGGCGTTGTTTGTGGCATGGTCAATGTGGCGCCAAAGTCAGCGCAAACTAGAGGCCATGAGCCGGCTTATGCGTGAGCTTACGCGCACCCGAGACAGCTATCGCAAGCAAATTGAAGAGTTGCAAGCGGCCAGTATTGGCATAGGTAATAAGGTGGGCGAGTTATACCGCCAGCAAGATAAACTTAGCGAGCAACATCAAGAACTAGCCTTAAAAGATCCGCAAGGTAAGCTCTATAGCCGCGCTACGCGTATGGTGCAGTTAGGCGCTGATATTGATGAAATTATGGCAGAGTGCGAAATGCCGCGTGCCGAAGCCGAGCTCTTGATTACTTTACACCGCCAATAATTTGTTTACATACTCCCCTTAACACCGAGCGCTGCTCGGTGTTGTTATTTTTACCGCTTAGCAATAGCGCTGCCTGCTCTTAGTATTAATGCCTGATAAGAAGTTATGACTTTCTGAAATTAAGCCATACACTTCATTATGCCAACATGCAAAGCTTTGTTATTCGGGTTAGCTAGTGCCTTAAAGGTTATTTAGCATAAAAAATAAGCTGCCTTTCGCTTGGGGTAAAGAGGCTAGCTGGCCGCTTGGCCTGTTGGCTTCGATATCTTGCTGGCAAAGATCCTGACTTTCGCCAACATGACGCAGGTAAGCTGTTAACAGAGTGAGGGAGATGACCGTTAATTTTCCCCTTTAGTATGAAACAGCCAGTGACGTAAAAAGTGAGATAGTGTCTGAAAAAAGATTACTACTAATAACAAGACGTTAACAATGTAATGGCGCTCACGCTTCCTACTTTATGTCACGGTTTGTTCTGCATCTCCCCCTACCTTATGCTAAACTGGCGGCCATTTTTAAAGGCGATATTGCCGCTTAGCTTGGCGCTTAGGAAGGTTATTATGCTAGAAGCTAGAAGCTTAACCTGTGTCCGTGAAGAGCAGACTTTATTTAGTGAGCTTGCTTTGCGCTTGGTGCCCGGTGATCTGGTTCAAGTTGCTGGCCCTAATGGGGTAGGTAAAACCAGTTTATTGCGCCTTTTAGCGGGCTTATCTCGCCCCCACGGCGGTGAGGTTTGCTGGCAGGGGCATAATATTGAACAATATCGCGATGAATATCACCAAGACTTGCTGTATTTAGGACACCAAGCGGGCATTAAACATGAGCTTAGTGCATTTGAGAACTTGGCGTTTTTTCGCCGTATGCATCATGGCACAAGCCAAGTGGATTTATGGGAAGTATTAGCACAAGTGGGCTTAGCTGGCCTAGAAGACCAAATGGCGGGTCAGCTCTCGGCTGGGCAAAAGCGGCGTGTTGCTTTGGCGCGGCTTTGGTTAGGCGGACCTAAGCTTTGGATCCTTGATGAACCTTTTACTGCCATTGATAAGCAAGGTGTTAACGTACTCGAGCAATTATTACTCGATCATACCCAGCAAGGTGGCATGGTGCTTATTACTACTCATCAAGATTTATCGTTATCGGCTGAGCGGGTGCGCATTTTACAACTGCGCCCCCATGAAGAGGAGCCGATATGAGAGCCATGTTTAGTGGCGTTTTGCGCCGCGAATTAGTCTCAGCTTTGCGCCGGCGTGGCGATATCTTAAATCCATTGTGGTTTTTTATTATCGTTATTACTTTATTTCCACTGGGTATTGGCCCTGAGCCTGCGCAACTTGCGCGCATTGCGCCAGGTGTGGTGTGGGTGGCGGCCTTATTATCGTCCTTATTAGCGCTAGAGCGTTTATTTAGAGATGACTTTATGGACGGTACCTTGGAACAATTAATGCTTATGCCCTGTCCTTTAGGAGTAGTGGTGTTAGCAAAAGTGGTGGCACACTGGTTATTAACCGGTTTACCCTTGTTGCTGTTGTCGCCATTAGTTGCGGTATTGCTGAGTTTAGATATGGTGGCGTTTGAGGCCGTATTTTACACGCTGCTATTAGGGACGCCCATTTTAAGCTTACTCGGCGCCATTGGCGTGGCACTGACGGTGGGTATCGGTAAAGGAGGGGTATTGTTAAGCTTATTGACCTTGCCGCTGTATATTCCGGTATTAATTTTTGCCACCTCCGCCATAGATGCAGCCAACTTTGGGGTTGAGTATCATGGTCAGTTAGCCATTTTGGGCGCTATGTTGGTGGGCAGTATTACCTTAGCACCGTTTGCCATTGCTTCGGCCCTGCGAGTCAGTGTGAATTAATGTACAACAATAATTAATTTTAAATGTTATAAATCAATAGCATAAAGCACAGCAAGTGTCGCACTGTGCATAATAACTACTATAATGAAGGGTCTGTGAGCAACATGTGGAAATGGTTACATCCTTACGCTAAATCTGAGCATGCTTATCGTATTGCCGGATTATGGCTCCCTTGGTTTGCCGTCATCAGTGTGGTGACGTTTGCCGCCGGTTTAGTATGGGGCCTAGCTTATGCGCCTGCCGACTACCAACAAGGCGACGCCTTTCGCATTATTTATATTCATGTCCCCGCTGCCATTTTATCCATGGGTGCTTACAGCTCGATGGCTATCGCCGCCTTTATTGGTTTAGTGTGGCAAATTAAAACCTCCGACATGGCCGTGGCCGCCATTGCGCCGGTGGGCGCGGTATTTACTGCTATTGCCTTATTTACGGGTGCGGCCTGGGGTAAACCTATGTGGGGCGCATGGTGGGTATGGGATGCCCGTCTTACCTCAGAGCTTATTTTATTATTCTTATATTTAGGCGTTATCGCGCTATATAACGCTATTTCCGACAAGGTGTTAGCCGGGCGCGCGGCAGGGATTTTAGCGCTAGTGGGGGTGATTAATTTACCCATCATTCACTACTCGGTAGAATGGTGGAATACCTTGCATCAGGGGGCGAGCATTACCAAGTTTGATCGTCCCTCTATCTCTAATGACATGTTATGGCCGTTATTGCTGATGATAGTGGCGTTTAGTGCGTTTTTAGGTGCGGTGACATTAATGCGATTGCGTAATGAGTTAATCCGTCGGGAAGCTCATCGTCCTTGGGTAGGACAGTTGGCGGAGAAACAAGATGAAGTTTGATACTTGGTCAGCATTTTGGGCCATGGGCGGTTACGGATTTTATGTCTGGCTGTCTTTTGGTTTCACTTTGGTCACACTGCTGGCAATAGTGTGGTCAACCTTGGCAACGAAAAAAAGCTTACTGCGCGAAGTTAAACAAAAGCAGCAGCGAGCACAACGTCGTAAGGCCGCTCAGAAGTTGGAGAATACATTATGAACCCAAGACGTAAAAAGCGCATGGCTCTGTTAGTGGCTGTGGTAGTGGGATTATCCGTAATGACGGGGTTAGTCTTGTATGGTCTGCAACAAAATATTGACCTTTTTTATACTCCTACTGAGTTGGTACAAGGGAAAGGCGACAGCAAAATTAAACCTGAAGTTGGCCAACGACTGCGTATTGGTGGGTTAGTGGTGCCAGGTACGGTGCGCCGCGACCAAGAAAGTCTCAAAGTGAGTTTCGATTTAGTGGACTCCGGCGGTGAAGAAATTACCGTGGTATTTGATGGCATTTTGCCGGACTTATTTCGTGAAGGGCAGGGCATAGTGGCCCAAGGTCATTTAGAAGATGCCCGCACCATTAATGCCTTTGAAGTATTAGCTAAGCACGATGAAGAATACATGCCACCGGAAGTAGCAGAAGCCGTTAAAGGCATTGAGCATGTCAAACCTGAATACTCCACCGAGCAAATCAAAGGAAGTAAGTCATGACTTCGACCTTAGGAATTATTCCCGAGCTAGGTCAATTTAGTTTAATCCTCGCGCTGGCCGCGAGTTTGATCTTAAGTATCTATCCTCTTATTGGTGCTGCTCGGGGCAACGCCAGCATGATGTTGCTGGCACGCCCGCTAGCCTATGCCATGTTTGGCTTTTTATTATTCTCTTTTGGCTGCTTAACTTGGGCCTTTATCGATCACGACTTTAGCGTTATTTATGTCGCCTCTAACTCTAATAGTCTATTGCCCTTAGAATATCGCATTTCTGCCGTGTGGGGCGCGCATGAGGGCTCGTTGCTGCTGTGGGTCTTGATATTAGCGGGCTGGGCCGCCGCTGTGGCGCGCTTTAGCCGCTCGCTGCCGCTCGATGCCGTAGCACGGGTGCTCAGTGTCATGGGCATGATAGGCGTGGGCTTTCTATTATTTGTAATTGTTACCTCCAATCCTTTCTTGCGCACCTTGCCGTTTTTCCCAGTAGACGGTCGCGATTTAAACCCCATGCTGCAAGACCCGGGTCTTATTTTCCACCCGCCTATGTTGTATATGGGATATGTGGGCTTGTCGGTGGCATTTGCCTTTGCCATTGCCTCACTAATGACCGGTAAACTGGATGCCGCTTGGGCGCGTTGGTCTCGTCCGTGGACGATGGCGGCGTGGATATTTTTAACAGTCGGCATTGCACTGGGTTCTTGGTGGGCGTATTACGAACTTGGCTGGGGTGGCTGGTGGTTTTGGGATCCCGTAGAAAACGCCTCCTTTATGCCTTGGCTGGCGGCCACCGCGCTTATTCACTCTTTAGTCGTCACTGAAAAACGTGCCACCTTTAAAGCGTGGACTGTGCTATTAGCCATTCTTGCTTTCTCCTTGAGCTTATTAGGGACTTTCTTAGTACGCTCTGGAGTCTTGGTCTCGGTGCATGCCTTTGCCTCTGATCCCACTCGTGGTTTATTTATTTTAATTTTCTTTATGTTAGTGGTGGGTAGCTCCTTATTGCTGTATGCCATTAAAGGAGCCGAAGTTAATAGCCACGGTAAGCATGAGTTATCGAGTCGTGAAAGCTTATTGCTAGGCAATAACATTATGCTAATGGCCGGTTTATTTGTGGTGTTAGTGGGGACTATTTTACCGCTAATCCATAAGGAAATTGGTCTGGGTAGTATCTCGATTGGCGCGCCCTTTTTTAATGGCATCTTTGCGTGGCTGATTATTCCTTTTGCGCTGTTGATGGGCGCAGGTCCGCTGTTTCGCTGGCGCCGTCAAAGCATGAGCGAGATTAATGTTAAATTAATCTCGGCTCTCGTGTTATCAGCAGTGATTGGGGTAGCGCTACCTTATATTTTCGCCGATACCTTTGAAATTTGGGCGGCCATTGGTTTAAGTCTGGGTGCCTTTATTGTGATCACCTGTCTCCAAGAAACGTGGGTGCGCGCGACTCATCGCCACCGCTTTGGCATTGGAATTCGCAAGCTTGGCAACAGTCATTGGGCGATGTTTCTTGGTCACTTAGGGATGGCGATCACCATTATTGGTATTAGCTGTGCCCAGCTCTATAGCGTTGAAAAAGACGTGCGTATGGCCACCGGCGATAGTGTGACCTTTTCTGGCTACACCTTTACCTTTGAGGGCACAAAACGCGCAGATGGTGCTAACTATGAAGGCTTTAAAGGCGTCATTGCCGTAAGTAAAGGGGATAAGCAGCTGCCTAAGTTAAAGGCAGAAAAGCGCCTCTATATTGTCCAACGCATGCCAATGACGGAAGCGGCAATCAGTGCCGGTTTAACCCGAGACTTATATGCCGCCTTAGGTGAGCAATTGGAAGATGGCTCTTGGGCGGTACGTCTATATTACAAACCCTTTATTCGCTGGATTTGGTTTGGCGCCTTATTTATGGCTATTGGTGGCGTGATTGCGATGGTAGATAAACGCTATCGTTTTGCCGGCAAAGCAGCCTCTGGTCACGCCAGTGAGGAGTCGCTATGAAAGGTCGTAAGTTAATATTACTTATTCCGTTAGTGGTGTTTTTAATCGGCTGTGCCTTTTTGTTTAAGGGCCTGTTTTCAGACCCTCGTAAGTTGGAGTCAGTGTTACTGGATCAACCCGTACCGGAATTTGCGCTAACGTCTTTGCAAAATCCGGACGAGCAATATAGTCGTGCTATTTTTACCGGCCAGCCCATGTTACTTAATGTGTGGGCTACTTGGTGCCCCACTTGTCGTGCTGAGCATGAGTTTTTAAATGAGCTAAAAGCACGGGAAAATATTTTTATCGTGGGCATGAACTACAAGGATGAGCGGCCAAAAGCACTGCAATGGTTAAAAAACTTAGGCAACCCGTACGCCATCGACTTATACGATCCCGACGGCATGCTGGGCTTAGACTTAGGTGTGTATGGTGCACCTGAGACCTATCTTATTGATAGTAGTGGCACCATTCGCTATCGCCATGTGGGTGATTTAAACGACACAGTATGGCAAAAAACGATTAAGCCTATTTTTGAGCAAATGGAGTAAAACATGCGTGTTCGCTCGATATTAGTGTTGTTAACCAGTTTATGTTTGCCACTACTGGCGCTCACACCCGCCATGGCCTCAACCAGTATTTATGAGTTTAGCTCTCCCGAACAAGAGCAAGTTTTTCATGAGCTAACTAAAGAGCTACGTTGTCCTAAGTGTCAAAACCAAGATATTGGTGACTCAGATGCAGAATTAGCAAAAGACTTGCGCGATAAGTCCTATGAAATGCTGCAACAAGGTAAGAGTAAGCAAGAGGTCATTGATTATATGGCCGCTCGTTATGGCAACTTTATTCTATATAAGCCGCCATTTATGGCCTCAACCATGATTTTATGGTTTGGCCCTGTGCTAGTGATACTGGTGGGATTGTTTATTGTGATACGTCGTACCCGAACATCATCTAAAACCACCAGAGATATGTCACTGACAGATGAGCAAGAAGCGCAGCTCAATGAATTGCTGAATAAAGACAAAGAGAATTAATATGATATTATTTTGGATTGGCAGCATCATACTGACGCTGATATTGGCATTGGTCATTATCTTACCGCTGACTCGAGGACGTGCCGAGTCCAGCCAAAGCCGAAACCAGCTTAACACCCAGTTATATAAGCAGCGCTTACAAGAGTTAGAGCAAGACCGCGAGCTTGGCTTACTGGAAGAGGGTGAGTTAGCTACTCAAGAGCTCAAGCAAAGCTTATTAGATGATGTCGTGGTAGAACAACCCCAGCACCATAAGCGCAGCATCATGTTATGGCTACCGGCGGTGGTCATTGTGATCCTTGTGGCGTATGTGGGCTATTTTCAGATGGGGGCGTATGACAAAGTAAGCGACTGGCAAGACAGCAGTGAGCGCTTAGGCGAGCTTGCTCAAAAATATACCCAAGAGCCCTTATCGCCGGAAGAAAAAGTCGAATTCTTATTGGCGCTGCGCACTAAATTATACCAATACGGTGATCGCTATGAAGGCTGGTGGTTATCGGGTCGCCTTGCGCTAGAGTTAGGAGACGGCGAAAATGCGCAAGAAGCATTAGAAAAAGCTATGCGCCTTACTGACACGCCAGAAACCCTAATGGTGCCTTATGCCCAAGCCTTGGCCATGTCGGGTGAAGAGCTGCGCGCGGAAAACATTATTAAAAAAGAGCTGGCTAAAGATGCCAATAACTTAGCCGCGTGGCGAGTATTTGCTCTAATGGCGATGCAGCAAAATAACCTCAGTGGTGCGCTTGCTCGCTGGGAGCAAGTACTAGAACGTGCCGCGCCCGATAGTCAAGTTCATGAAGAGGGCGAGTATTGGACTGATTTAATTAATCAGCGCTTAGGCGAAGATGATCAAGCGGATGTGACAGGCCCGCGTTATCAAGTTGAAGTGAATACCGACAGCAATACGCCGTATCATCCTGGCGCGATTTTATTTGTCTATGCCATGGATGCAGGCGGAGACGATGTGCCTATTGTGGCTCAGCGTATTGAAAATCCCACTTTTCCACTGACCGTGACCTTATCTAATAGCGATGCCATGCGCCCCAACGTGAATCTTAATGGTTTTGATAACGTTATTATTAAGGCTCGTCTCGCGCCCAGTGGCAATGTAAGTGATAAAAAAGGAGCCTGGGAGGGACGAAGCGGTGTGCTTAATACCGACGAGGATCGCCAGTTATCGGTAGTGATCGATACCGAACTCTAACTTAGCTCCCATTAATTACACGGCATTATTTTAAACCGGCCACCTTGGCCGGTTTTGCATAATAATAAGATAACTCCACAGTTGTAAGGCACTCATTATGTGGCAAAAAACGCTCCTGCTCGCCAGCTTACTGTTAGTCGGTTGTGCAAGCCCAAACGCTAATCACTCAGATACTCAGTCTGGCCAACTCAACGCCCAACAGCGAGAGTTTCAGCAACAATTACACGACCCTTTTAGCGAAACTCAGCCTATAGACAGGGCTTACTCTGCTGCTGCGGATGCCCGAGATCCCTTTGAGCCAGTTAACCGCGCGGCTTGGGTGGTGAACTATGATGTGCTTGATCCCTACCTAGTGCGACCTGCTGCCCACGCTTATGCAGATTATGTGGCTGTGCCTATCCGCGAAGGAGTGCAAAATGTGGTGTTAAACTTAGAAGAGCCCGCCAGTTTTGTGAATCATCTCCTAACCGGCGATATGGTGGGGGCGGGAACTAACCTAGTGCGCTTTGGTATTAATAGCACAGTGGGCATCTTAGGCTTTTTTGATGTCGCCGAGAAAATGACCTTATCTCGTCGTAGCAAAGACTTTAGTCAGGTGCTAGGGCAGTTAGGTGTGGGCAATGGCCCGTTTTTAATGGTGCCCTTATATGGGCCTACCACCTTGCGTGAGTTATCTGGGGATTTTGTCGATACTTTATATTTTCCTTACGATTTAATGACCTTTGCCATGCGTGCCGGAAAATTTGCTCTCAATGGCTTATATGAGCGCAGTGAGCTTATTGAACGTGAGCCCATTATAGATAATGCGCTGGATCCTTATGGCTTAACTAAGGATCTGTATTTACAGTATCAAGACGCTAAAGTGGGCAAGGTAAGCACTGCTGAAGATGACGACTTATCTGATTTTATGGATGAGATAGACGGCTAATGCTGAGTAAGTCCTAAATAGTAAGCGCTGAGGAGCTAGGTGTGGCTCCTCATCTCTTTTATCTTCTAGAGGCTTAATTTTTCCCGGTGACGCCACCGCTTACAATAAAGGTGGTCACTTTACTGGCGGGGACCTCTAGCAGCTGTATTTTATCGCGTTCGACCATAATAAGGTTGCCGGCAAAGTTATAAGACTGTGGCAAATATACCGCCACCTTATTTTCTAAGCCAAACTCGCTCATATCCTCTCGTGTGATAAAGCCCATCACTTGTACATCACCCTGTAGCAAACTCACCGCGACGGGTTGATTAAAGCGTTTATTATCGCCAATGAGCGCGTTAAATAGGTCGCTTAATGAGTTATAAATTAGCTTAACCAATGGGATGCGATTCAACACTTTGCCAAATAAGGTTAAGAAAAATTGGCCAAAGTAAAAAGAGGCAAACATGCCCGTTAAAATGATGACAGTTAACGTGATTATGCCGCCGGCTAAGTCTGCTAGCCAACCGGCGCTTAAGGCAGGAATGGCGAGGCGCAATAAAGAGCCAATAGCTGAAAACAGCGTTTCGTTAAGCACCGTAAAAATTAAATAAACCAAATAAACGGTGAGCACAAAGGGCAATAAGGTGAGTAAGCCTTGAAAGAAGTAGCGGATCAGTCGTTGCATAAGTTAGTCTCTGTATACCTAAATCAGTTTCTGTAAACCGTTTCTGTAAACCGTTTCTGTAAGTTTAAGTTAGCCTCTACTTCAGTCAGCCTTGAAAGAGTAGCCGCGCATCATGGCAGATCTTGCCTAGGCTCGCTATGGCTACCTGAGTGGGCAACTCTCCAAGATAGCTGCTTTTATAAGCAAAACTGGCGGCGTTAAGAAAATTTAGTCGTTTAAGTGGGCTGGCGCTTTGCAACTAGACTTGGCCTTGTTAAGGTGAATTGTTAAGGCGAATAAATGCGTAGAAAATGAATAGTCAGATGTCAAACAAGGCACTGTATTTGTTTTTATAAATGGTAATGTTTTGTTTACATGTGAGGATATTGTCATGCAAAAAGACCCCCTGAATAATATTAATATTCGCTCCGAGAAGATAATGATCACACCCGCAGAATTGAAAGCTAAGTTGCCGGTTTCCCAACCGGCATTGGACTTTATCGCCGGTGCACGCCAAACCCTGTCTAATATTATTCAGCGCAAAGACCATCGCTTGCTGGTGGTATGTGGGCCTTGCTCTATCCATGACATTGACGCGGCAAAAGAATATGCCACTCGCCTTAAAAAACTCCATGATCAATATAGCGATACGCTTTATATCGTGATGCGGGTGTACTTTGAAAAGCCGCGCACCACAGTAGGCTGGAAAGGCTTTATTAACGATCCTCACCTTGATGGCAGCTTTGATATTGAATATGGCCTACACCAAGCACGTGAGCTCTTATGCTGGTTAGCAGAATTAGAATTGCCGTTAGCCACTGAAGCGCTAGACCCTATAAGCCCGCAATACTTAGCCGAGCTATTTTCTTGGTCTGCTATAGGCGCGCGCACTACTGAGTCGCAAACGCACCGCGAGATGGCCTCGGGCTTATCAATGCCGGTAGGTTTTAAAAACGGCACCGATGGCAATTTGGGTACCGCCATTAATGCCTTAAAAGCCGCCGCCGAGTCTCATGCTTTTATGGGAATTAACCAACAAGGCCAAGTGGCGCTATTAGTGACCCAAGGCAACCCCGATGGCCATGTTATTTTGCGTGGCGGCAAGCAACCTAACTATGATTCGGTCAATATTAGCTTGGCAGAAAAAGCCATGACAAACGCAAATTTAGTGCCTAACTTAGTGGTGGATTGCAGCCATGGTAACTCTAATAAAGATTACAGCTTACAGCCGCTGGTCACTGAAAACGTGATGCGCCAAATTCAAGAAGGTAATCAATCAATTTTGGGCGTAATGCTAGAGTCACACTTATTTGAAGGTAATCAATCTAGCGAACAAAATCGTGCTGATATGCAATATGGCGTGTCTATTACCGATGCCTGTATCGACTGGGACACCACCGCCGACTTACTTGAGCGGTGCCACCAGCAACTGAAGGCGCCTTTAAAAGCTCGCTTGGGTTAAGGTGACACCTCGCTTTAGGTTTTGCTTTAAAATTAACGACTGCCAACCTTGTTACTGGACTGTCTCAGGCTTAGGTTTGCAGGCATAATAGAGCACCGCGTCCGGGAAGGGTGCGGTGCTTTTTATTTGGGATGAAGCCAATGGTAGATGAGTTAGCCGTCCTACGGGACCAAATAGATGAAGTAGATCAAGAGCTAGTGGCTTTATTTGCTCGACGTTTAAAGCTAGTAGCTGGGGTTGGCGAAGTTAAAAGCCGCCAAGGCGTGCCTATTTATGCCCCCGACCGAGAAGCCAGTATGTTGGCAAAGCGTCGCGCCGAAGCACAAGCGCAAGGGGTGCCGCCTGATTTAATTGAAGATGTCTTGCGTCGTTTTATGCGCGAGTCTTACGCCAGTGAAAATGACACTGGCTTTAAGTGCATGAACCCAGCGCTGAGTAAAGTAGTGGTGGTGGGTGGTGCCGGCCAGCTGGGAAGTTTATTTTCCCATTTGCTTAGCCTTTCAGGCTATCAAGTGTGCATCTTAGAAAAAGATGACTGGGAGGATGCCGAGTCATTAGTGAGCGATGCCGGCTTAGTAGTAATAGCAGTGCCCATTGAGCAAACGGTCGCGATTATTAAGCAATTACCGCCGCTGCCTGCCGATTGCGTGCTCGTTGACTTAACCAGTATTAAAGCTGAGCCGCTCGCGGCCATGATGGCTAGTCATAGTGGCCCCGTCTTAGGCTTACACCCTATGTTTGGCCCAGATGTCCCCAGTTTGGCTAAGCAAGTGATTATCTACAGTGAAGGCCGCGATAGTGAGCAATATCAGTGGCTACTGGATCAAATGCGTATATGGGGGACGCGTTTACAAGCCGTTGATGCGAAAGAGCACGATAATGCCATGAGCTTAGTCCAAGCGTTGCGCCACTTTACCAGCTTTGCCTACGGCGCGCATTTGTGTGCCGAGCAAGCAGACTTAGCCCAACTGCTGCGTTTAAGCTCACCTATTTATCGCTTAGAGCTGGCAATGGTCGGGCGCTTATTTGCGCAAGACTCCAATTTATATGCAGATATTATTTTATCTTCGCCAGAAAACTTAGCCATGATCCGCCGTTATCATTCTCGTTTTGGGGAGTTACTGACTCAGCTCGAACAAGGTGATCGCCAAGCGTTTGTGGAGCAATTTTCGACCGTGAGTGATTTTTTTGGTGAGTATGCGCAAACTTTCCTTAAAGAAAGTCGTAACCTATTAGCGCAAGCTAACGATAGCCGCCATCACGGCGATGAAGAGTAACGGCTAGCACTCATTGCTTAGAAAAATTAGTCTAATAAAAAACCGAGCTTGTGGCTCGGTTTTTATTTTTTACAAATCTAAGCAGTTAGCTAGGTATATAAAAAGCCTATTTTCGCCACGGAATACACTGAAAAAGAGACTTTAAATCTAAAAAACTTTATGAATAAGATAGATAGTAAAGCGTTCAGCTGCTAGTAAGTTAATATTCCCTTATTCCCACTCTGCTTAGCTGAGACTGCTGCTAAAAGTAGAGTTACAAGGCTTAGCTTACTTCTGCCCATGCCAGAGCAGCTCTTTAATTGTTACTTTGGCTTATTTTCCGAGTATTCCGTGGCTAAGAAATCTTTAATCTTTAAAAAAACCGAGCTGGTTATGGCTCGGTTTTTTTATAGGGAGGGCGCGGTTGTTATATTAATCTTGATATAAGCGCTGCGCTAATTGACCCAAAGCGTGCAAGTTATCTTCATCTTCCACGCTTAAGCAAAACCCTTGAATGCCCACGCCTTTTAACACCACGCCTAACTCTGCCAGCACATCCTCTTGTGGTGCTAGTTGGCTTAATAAAGGCAGCCGAGTGTGTTGTTGTAAACGTAATAAGTCGGCTAAGGGTCGACTTTGCGTATCTATTAAGGCGAGCTGTTGGTTGCCTTGGGCTAATAAACGCTCGGCATCGGCCAAGGTTTGAGCATGGCTCTCGGCTAAGGGTAACAGCACAGGTCGGGTGCTGCGTCCCGCCGCTGTGAGCAAGGCTTCACGCGCGCCCTCATTTGGCGCGAGTAGCAGCACATCTAAGGACTCGGCAGCACGAGGTAATTGCTCACTATTATGAACGTAGGTTAAGGTCGCTAAATCAAACTGTTTCGCTACTTCGCTGAGTTGTTGTAAACGCGATTGCTCAAATTGACTATCACCTTCACCAAAACAAGGCACGCCTAACACATGGCCGCCTTGTTCTTTAATTTGGCGTGCCACTTCCGCTAAGCTCACTCGCTCTGGCCACTGAGTAAGGAGCACCGCTAATAAAGGCTCTTGTGGGCTTACGCTAAAGCGACCGACTTGTAAGGCCAGTGTGGGGCTTTTAAGCGGGGCTGAAGCATTAGGCTCAATAGGCGCAGGGCTTTGATTGAGCAGCTTAGAAGAGATACGAGTTGGGCTCACTTCATCGCTAGGGTAGCAGCCTAAAATTTTAATAAAGTGCACTATGTCTTTTAGCTCGCTCAGCGCCGCTTGCATCGCGGGGCTATTTACATTTGCCGCTACATCTACATAAAACATCTCTTCCCACGGATTACCGATAATAGGGCGAGATTGCAGCTTCGTCATGGGAATATCATGATTGCGCAGCACTAATAAGGTTTCGACTAAGGCGCCACTTTGTTGACCCGTAGACATAATAAAACTGGTTTTAGCCGGGATTTGCATGGCCACTTCTACAGGCTTTCTTGCCACCACAATAAAGCGGGTCATATTTTGCTTTTGATTAGCCAACCCACTCACTAAGGGGGTGAGGCCATGTAGCGCACCGCCATCGGCACTGCCCATAGCGCCAATATCAGGGCGTCTTAACTGCGCGACTAATTCCATGGCATTAGAAGAGGCGGCACAAAACTCCACTTTTACGCCAGGCAAGGTAGACAGATATTGTGAGCATTGCTGATACACTTGGGGATGAGTATAAAGCGTGCTGAGCTTACTCACTTCTGTGTCTACCGCGACTAATAAACAATGTTCTATGGGCTGAGTAAGCTCACCCACAATGGACAGGCTGGTGTGTTGAATAAGATCAAACACATCATTAATGGCGCCGGAGCTGGTGTTCTCAATTGGCAAAATGCCATATTGCGCTTGGCCGGATTCTACCGTGTCAAAAATTTGCTGAAAGCTTTCGCAGTTATGCTCAACTAAGGTGGCTTTATAGCGCGATAAATACTTACGAGCCGCCATATTAGAATAAGAGCCACGCAAGCCTAAAAAGGCCACGCTAATGGCCGGGCTACTGGCTTGTGGATTTAACACCTCTTGTAGCAGGGCTTGTTGTGATAATACCGAGTCTTCAATAATGGTGTGATAAATCTGCGTCACATAATGGGCATCTAAGCCAAGCGCGCGCCCTTGATTAATCAGCTCTACTAACAGCGCTTGCTCGCGTTCTTGGTCACGAATTGGGCGTGGGTGTTGTAATTTGCTGCGCGCCACATCTAAGCTTAAGCCTTTGCGTTTAGCCAGCAGCGTTAATAGCTCCTTGTCTAAGCGAGTGATTTGAGCTCTGATCTCATCCAGATTTATCAATGGGACTTCCCTTATCAACAAAATATAATCTAACGTGTCCCTTATTCAGGGCCACGATTATTAAATTAACCTATTTACCTTTAACACCCTCACTGAGTGTCTTTTACTGCCATCAACAGCGGCTTTCATACCGGCTTGGCTAATAAGCCTGCGCTTATAATGACAGTGAAAGAAGCTCATCTCTAGGCGTTAACTATCTTAGCAAAAATCCCCCTTAAGCCGCACTAAAAGCGCCCTGACTTTAGGGTATTTGATACTTTTGACGCTTTTTATTATCGCGCACCAGACTATTGTTAGCGCCGTGGCCGCTAAGCGCTGGATAACGTCAGCGCTAAACGTAAAAAAGGCCGAAATAATTCGGCCTTTTTTTAGTTATTTGAGTGAATAATTTATGAACGCGTTAAGAGATGAAAGCTATTCCTCTTCGTCAAATTCGTAATCAAATTCTGCTTCTTCATCAGTGAGTTCAGTATCATCGGCGCTAGCAATACCCGCTCCAGCGGCGCCAGCAGCGACGGCGCGTTGAGCTAAGGGTTTATCTGCATAGCGATTCAATTGGCGCTCTAGCTTTTGGCCTAAGTCTTTAATAGCAGCGTAGAGGTTATCGTCTTCAGCTTTAGCAAAAAGGGTGTCGTTGCGTACACCGGCGGTGGCTTCAACCTGGTACTTAAGGCCTTCTTTATTAATAATCACATGTGGTGTGATCAAATCCACTTGGCGACGAGCCAGTTTAGCAAAGCGACTCTCAATCCGTTCACGGATGGCGGGAGAAATGTCGATGACGGTGCTAGTGATAGTAATGGACATAAATACCCCCTGGGTGTGCTCATGTTTGTGTACAACTTCAGACTACCCTGACCCAGACTAAATAATGTGATCTATATCAACATTTTATGGCGATTACCGATGGCTGTTAAAAAATTGTGAGCCAGTCGCCGCTCCCCATATTTAAGTCTTGCCAAAGTCGACCGCGATAAGCCAGACTCGAATGGATAAACTTTGTCTGCTGGTATTAACCTAACAGCTCGCGCTTATCCTGACTAGCTGTTCTTTATCCTAGCTGCTCTTTTTGAATTTTGGATCCTCCCTGGCACGAGCTGCGACTTTAATTGACCGGTTTGCAAAGTTTATTTTTCTAAGGCCATTGGCAGTGTTACTTCTATTACATAGGATAGTCATATATTTGACATTTAAGGGTGCGCCTGTGAAAGCTTGGTTAGGATTAGGTTTGTTATTAGTGGCCATGAGCGCGAGCGCCCAACCATCCCCATTGCGAGAACAATATCGCCAAGCCGAGCAGGCGTTAACCAGTAACGAGCTGTTGCGTTATCAACAACTGCGCACGGGTTTGGATGCTTATCCGCTGACTATTTATTTAGATTACCAATATTTAGCGGATCGCCTTAGCCAACTTAGCACCGCTGAAGTAGAAAATTTTATGCGCCGCTATCCCAACTCACTACTTGCAGATCGCTTAGAAGGGCGTTATTTGCATCGATTAGTGCACGAGCAGCGCTGGCGCGAGTTTCTTGCTCTGTATCCCGAGGTGCCTAATAGTGAAGTGCTGCAATGTGCCCATTACCGCGCTAAATGGGCGCTAGGAGATAAAAATACCGCCATCGCGGGGGCTAAATTAATGTGGTTGCATGGCGGCTCTCGTGCCTCGGCCTGTGATCCTTTATTTGATGCATGGAAAAGCGCAGGCGGGCGCACCGATGAAGATATTTGGCAGCGCATGCTATTGGCCTATCAAAGTGGCAATAACAGCTTAGTAGATTATTTATATCGCCAATTAAGTGTTACCGCTCGCCCCGCCGGCGACTTCTTAAAATCCGTGCAGGGCAACCCTTATCAATTAATCAGTAGTGACTTAGTGGCAGTTAAGGGCGAAGCGCAAAAAACGGCACTCAGTTATGCCCTAGCAAAACTGGCTAACACTGAACCTAGCCAAGTGATGAGCGTATACCCCAAATATCAGCGCCAAGTTGGCTTAACTCAGCGCCAAGTGGCACGCATTGAACAAGCACTCGCGCAGCGCCTAATGTTTAATCGTACCCATGACTATCGCAGCTGGCTTGACGCCCGTTTACCAGAAGTGGGGGATGAAAGCTTATTTGAATTAAGAGCGCGCTTAGCGATTTGGGAGCAAGATTGGGCAAGTTTGCCCGGCTGGATAGCCAAGTTGCCGGCGAGTACTCAGCAAGATAGCCGCTGGCAGTATTGGCGTGGGCGGGCGCTTAAAGCCCAACAGCGCCATACCGATGGTGATAAAGCCTGGCAGTTAGCAGCCAGCCAGCGAGATTACTATGGCTTTTTAGCCGCCCAGCGTAGTCAAGCGCCTTATGCCTTTATGAAAAAGAATTTACCGCCTGCGCCGGCTCTTAGCGAAGCGCGCAGTCGCTGGCCGGCGTTTGCTCGCACCGAAGAATGGCTAGCCATAGGTGATAAAAATGCTGCGCGCAGTGAGTGGTATCACTTATTAGGCAAGGTCACTGAAAACGAGGGCTTGTTGCTTGGCAGTTTAGCTTACAAGCTGGGTTGGTTTGATAAGTCGATTCAAGCCAGTATTCGTTTGCGCGCTTGGGACCATTTAGACTTGCGTTTTCCGCTGGTGTATCGCCAAACCTTTCAAAATCAAGCACAAAAGTTGGGTATTAATGCCGCAACCTTATTTGCCATTACTCGCCAAGAAAGTGCCTTTTATGAACAAGCGCGCTCTCCGGTAGGGGCGGGGGGCTTAATGCAATTAATGCCAGGGACAGCGAAAGATACGGCAAGAAAATTTAATATTAGCGACTTTAAACACCCCTCTGATGTATATCGCGCCGAGGTTAATATTAAGCTCGGCTCTAGCTACTTTAAGCAAATGCTCGACCGCTATAGTAATAATCGAGTGGCCGCCATTGCCGCTTATAACGCAGGCCCAAGTCGCATTGATGCGTGGTTGCGCAACAGTGCCTCGCGCCCACTCGATGTGTGGGTAGAGAATATTCCTTATCGAGAGACCCGCGGCTATGTACAAAATGTGCTTTATTACTCGGTCATTTACCAAAGTATGTTAGGTCAGCCAACGGCCCTTGTGACTTCTAATGAGCTTAATTATGTCTATTAATGAACAGCCTAACGCCGAACGCGTCGCTATTGTGGGTTTAGGCTGGTTAGGTGAACCCTTAGCGCTGACTTTGCAACGCTTAGGCTATCAAGTGAGTGGCACCACCACGACGCCCGAAAAAGCCGAGCGCTTAAATAAGCAAGGCATTACCACTTTATTATGGGAACTCAATCACGCCATGCCTGCGCGTTGGCCAAGTGAGTTAAACGCCGACACCCTTATTATTTGTGTGCCACCGGGCAAATTACCCCATTATACCGAGCAACTAAGTGCTGTGGCGAAACTGGCTGCCGCGGCGGGGTTTTCGCGTTTAATTTACACCAGTGCCACCTCAATTTATGGCGGAGAAGGCATTAAGCAAGAGGCCGATGCTAAGCCGGACAGTGAGCGGGGCGAGCGTATGCAAGCCTGTGAAACAGCCATGCACAATTCGGGCATTGCCCGCGTACTATGCTTGCGCTTATCTGGTTTGGTGGGTGGCAGCCGTGAGCCTGGGCGTTTTTTAGCAGGGCGCAGCTTTGAAGGTGGCGATGAGCCCATTAACCTTGTGGCTCAAGAGGATTTATTACGCTTTTTCCCCGCCTTATTAGCTAAAAATGATTGGCCGGCGGCGCTCAATGTCAGTGCGCCTCATCATCCTAGTCGCAAAGCATTTTATAGCCAAGCGGCTAAACTTCGCCAATTACCACCGCCAAACTTTAGTGGCGGCGGGGTTGGGAAAACCATCGATGGCTCGGCAATTAGCCGCTATCTTGGGTTAGATTATCTGGTGAGTGATTGGTTTGACTGGTTAGCGGCGCGCAATACTAAGTAGTCACTAGTGAAAGTAATAGTGAGCTATTGCTGTTGGTCACATAGAGATAGCGCCGTAAGCGAGCTATGATAGGCGCTATTATTTAAACGAAGAGAAAGTGTAATGAGCAACCCCCAAGACCCCAATGGTGACTTATTAATGCGCACCATGGCCATGCCTGCCGATACCAATGCTAATGGTGATATTTTTGGCGGCTGGATCATGTCACAAATGGACTTAGGTGGCAGCTTATTGGCAAATGAAGTGGCAAAAGGCCCAGTAGGCACAGTAGCGGTGAGCGAGATGAATTTTTCACGCCCCGTTAAAGTGGGCGATGTGGTTTGCACCCATGGCACCTTAATTAAAGTTGGCCGCACTTCTATTACCGTACAAGTAGATGTATGGGTAAAGCCGGTACTCACCCCAGAAAGTGGCGAGCGTTATAAAGTGGCTCAAGCGCAATTTGTGTATGTAGCCATTGATAAGCAAGGGCGCCCGCGCGTGATTAATGCCTAATGATTAGCGCTAACGCAAGACATAAAAAAACCGAGCCTTAGCTCGGTTTTTTATTAGCAACTTAGCGTACTAGCGCGTATTAGCCGCCACAATCAGACTTTGCCCTGCACGTAAGCTGTGCTTATTGGCGAGTCGATTCCAACGTAGCAGCTCAGTCACGCTGACACTAAAACGATTGGCAATGGCTGACAGTGAATCCCCTCGTTTTACTTTATAAATACTGTTGGCTTTACTGGCCACATTGGGGGCGGTGTTAGAGCTGCTGGTTAAGGCCAGCGTTTGGCCAATGCGTACCGTGTGGCCTTTTAGGTTATTCAGCTTTTGTAATGCCTGAACTGTGGTGCCGTTGCGCTTAGCAATTAAGCTTAAGCTATCGCCACTTCGCACTTGATAGTGAGAGGAGCGACTTGGCTCTGGCATATCGGCCATGGCAATTTCAAAGCCTTGGGCATGCGCAATCGGTACTAAGATTTGCGCATTGCGTGCCGGTGAAGTAGAGGCGCGTTTAAAGGCAGGGTTCAGCTCTTTTAGCTTGCCCCGATTCATGCCCGCTAAGTCGGCCGCCATATTTAAGTCAACTTGGCCTTCCACCTCAACCACCGCCAGCTGGGGACGATTAGGCAACATGGGAATGGTCATGCCATAGTGGTTGTCATGCTTTAAAATAGCCGCTAAGGCTAATAGTTTAGGCACGTAATTTTGTGTTTCTTTAGGTAAAGATAACGACCAGTAATCGGTGGGCTTACCTTGGCGGCGATTCGCTTTAACGGCGCGCTGTACGCGGCCCTCGCCAGAGTTATAAGCAGCTAACGATAATACCCAATCGCCATCAAAAAAGCCGTTGAGGTATTCAAGATAATCAAGCGCGGCACGGGTGGAGGCCATCACATCATAACGACCGTCATAAAAACTGTCGAAATGCAGACCAAAGTTTTTGCCTGTGCCTTGCAGCATTTGCCACAATCCGGCCGCATGGCCGTGAGAGTAAGCTTTAGGATTAAAGGTACTTTCAACTACCGGTAATAACACCAACTCCATGGGCATGTTGCGTTTTTCTATCTCTTCCTTGATGAGATAGAGAAACGGTCTGGCGCGTTCTGAGACAGAGCGCATATAGCTGGGGTGTTTCAGGTACCAATTGCGTTGTGCTACAACTCTTGGGTGATCCAAGGGCACATCTAGCGTCATTTGCTCGGCAAGGTCGAGCCACAAGTCGGGCTGTGCTGCCTCTGCTTGTTGTCGTTGTCGGCTAGAGGAATGAGGCACAGTGCTGTAAGCTCGACCGAGGTCGGGAGTTCGTTGGTGCGTTTGCAACGATGCGTGGATCGATGACTTTTGGTAAAGCGTTTTAGCCGCTTTGCTATCGGTGCTGTCCTGGTGGCCAGAGGAATTTAATCCTTGGCAGCCCGCCAGGAGTAAGGCACCTGTAATAATACAGATTCTTCTCATGGTGTCCGCGTCTCTTTAAAACGGCGGCCAGTGTATGCTTTGTGAACAAAGTAAGCAAGTTCGTTAAAAAGAGTCCTTCCAGCGCCTAAGTGCAGCGAACACCTTAATGTCTTCATTTAGCTCCGATCCCGTATGAGCCTGAGCACTCGCTGCAACCCCTGCTACATGGGCACGTAAGAACACATTAATGGCTTTTTCTAAGCCTATGGATGAGGGTAAAGTAGGAATGCCTTGCTGGCGTAATTTAGCAACTTTTTGTAGATGTTTTTTCAAATCCGCGTTGTTTGGCTCCACTTGATGACAAAAAGTTAAGTTAGATTGTGTGTATTCATGTGCACAATAAACGCGAGTATTGTTTGGCAAATCACTAAAGCGTTGTAGCGAGTGATACATCTGCTCGGCGCTGCCCTCAAATAATCGCCCACAGCCGCCCGAGAACAAAGTGTCACCACAAAAGAGTACCGGCTCTGCCTCACCTTGTGCATTCATTACGCCATCAGCGGCAAAATAGGCAATATGACCTAAGGTATGACCAGGCACTAAACAAACGTCGAAGGTGAGCCCTAACTCAGGCAGCGTAAATGTATCATTATCCTGTAGCGCAATCGCATTAGGTGCGGGGAGCGCTTCAGTGGCCGGCGCATATACCTTAGCATGAGGCCAGTGGCGTAATAATTCCTTTACGCCACCGGTATGATCATAGTGATGATGGGTAATTAAAATCGAGGTTAATTCTAATTGCTGCTCGGCCAGCACTTGCATCACCGGCTCGGCTTGGCCGGGATCCACAATCACGGCTTGCTTGTTATTGGTAACTAGCCAAATATAGTTGTCTTGAAATGCCGAAATAGGGCGAATAGTGAGAGAGTGTTCCTGAGCCATATTTTATCCTTACCTAAAGAAAGTGTTAGCTTATCAGAGGCATAAATGTGATGAAATCAGTCTCTTATGCAAAAACGTGGCAGCAATTATTACGCGGCCCTTATTTAGCACAATTAATTCAAGCGCGACTGGATCACTGGGCGCCTTCGCTGTTTGGCTTTAATCTGTTAAGCGTTGAAGCGCTAAGTGCATCATTAACGCTTAAGGGTAGCCGTTTATTACATAGGGTAAACTTATGTGAGCAAGCCAGCACAGAGGCCGATATTGTTGGGCAAGCCACAGCCATGCCTTTTGCACCCGGTAGCTTAGATGCCTGTCTGCTAGCCCATGTCTTGGACTACAGTGCCCACCCTCATGCAGTGTTGCGAGAAGTAGAAACCGTACTGCGCGATGATGGCTGGTTAATTATTTGTGGTTATAACCCCTATAGCAGTGCCGGCTTAGCGTGTTTTGTTCCAGGCCTAAGCCATAAACTGCCTAAATGGCGGGCCATGATAGCGCCAGAGCGGGTTGAAGACTGGCTAAAGCTATTAGGCTTTGAGGTGCTAGAGCGCGATTACTTCGGGCTGACTCCGCTCGCAGAAGGTGTTGGCTTTAAAAGCGTGCGACAATTTTTAGTACCCCGCTATTGCCCCTCATTTGCTGGAGCCTATGTGATGCTTGCCAGAAAACGGCGCCATCCGCTCACACCTATTCGCCAACCTCAGCGACGGCCTTTGTTATTACAACCGGGCATGGCCTGCCAACAGCAACAATTAACCCGTCGTGCTAAACCTCAAACCTATAGTAAAAAATAACATCTCAACTGCCCACCGTTAGATTGCGCGCAGCCTAATCAACTTTTTAAGTTGCGCTAGGCAGAGTTTAACCTTGATAGCCCATATCATCATTAATAGCAGCGGTTTCTGCGGCCACGCGTGCAAGCACGTCACAGCGCTCGTTCTCGGGATGACCCGAGTGGCCTTTTACCCAATGCCAGTGCACGTCATGCTGCAGGCACAGCGCATCAAGTTGTTTCCATAAATCAACATTTTTTACCGGTTTTTTTGCCGATGTCTGCCAGTTTTTTTTCTTCCAGCCCAAGATCCACTGCGTAATTCCTTGGCGTACGTACTGGCTATCTGTGGTTAAGTCCACCACACAGTTGGTACTAAGTGTTTGCAAGCCTACAATGGCGGCCATTAGCTCCATGCGATTATTGGTCGTTAACCGATAGCCGCCACTTAGCTCTTTGCGATGGTGTTTATAAATTAATACCGCACCATAGCCACCTGGGCCTGGGTTTCCTAAGCAGGAGCCATCGGTATAAAGTTCTATTTTTTTCATGTGAGCTCGCTATTGCCTTATTTGAGCGCAAGTCTGCCACAGCGCTCATTAAAAAACAGCTGGCTTATAAAGCCGCCTTGCTAGGTAGCATAGGGCAGGACAGTTACTTATACTGGCAAGGTCTGCGCAGAGGAAATTGAGTTATGAGTCAGCAAGTTTATTCTCGCCAAGTGATCTTGGATACGGAAACCACCGGTCTTAATATGGATACCGGCCCCCATTATATGGGCCATAAAGTCATTGAAATTGGCGCGGTAGAAGTAATTAACCGCCGCTTAACCGGGCGCCACTATCATGTTTATCTCAAACCTAATCGCCAGATTGATGAAGACGCCATTAAAGTCCATGGCATTACCGATGACTTCCTGGCTGATAAGCCGGTATTTTCTAGCCAAGTAGAGGAGTTTCTTGATTTTATTCGCGATGCCGAATTTGTCGCTCATAACGCGCCCTTTGACGTGGGCTTTTTAGACTATGAATTAAGTCTTATTGGTCGTAAAGAACGCATTGCCGATCTATGTAAAATTACCGATACCTTAGCCTTGGCGCGCAAATTGTATCCGGGTAAGCGCAATAACCTCGATGTGCTCTGTACTCGCTATGGCATAGATAATAGCCACCGTACTTTACACGGCGCGCTGTTGGATGCGGAGATCTTAGCCGACGTTTATTTGCTAATGACCGGCGGCCAAACCAAGCTCAATCTACAAAGTGATAGTCAACAGCAAGATGACAGTGGCGCTATTCGTCGTTTAAGTAGTGAACGTCCCGCCCTTAATATTATTAGAGCCAGTGCCCAGGAATTAGCAGAGCATGAGGCGCGCCTAGACTTAGTAATGAAAAAAGGAGGCAGTTGCTTATGGCGCAACGTATAAGCCACGCGCTACTTACGCTTTGTTTAATGCTCATGGCAGTAGCCAGTGATGCCAGTGAACAAACTAGCCATTGGCTTAGCAACACCTTTCGTATCGACCCCTCTATTACCACCTTAACCTTGCTAATAGAGCGCGAGCCTAATAGTGCGCCTGTGGTATTAATTCGCCCCGATGGCAGCAAGTATTATGAAAGTGATCATCCCGACACTATTAGCTGGGCGAGCACCCCTGATCGCGATGTCATTACACTGCGCCAACCCCAACCTGGCCCTTGGCAAGCAACCGGAAAAGTCACTAACAACCGTGGCATTACCTTAGTCAGCGAATTTGAATTAGTAGTGAGCCCCTTTGCTGAGCGCTTATATCAACATGAAGTATTAAAACTGGAGGCCGAGTTACGCCACCTTGATACTCGTCTCGATGCCAATTTTTATCTAAAAGACTTAAGCCTACAGGCGCAATTAATTAATATGCGCATTGATCCCGAGGCCCAGTTTGCGCCCGCGCCCATCGTGGTGGGGGAGTTTAAAGATGATGGTTTGGGACTCGATGCCATTCCTAACGACGGCAAGCTTAACGCCGAAGTACTACTAGATATTTTGCCCGGGGAATATCTTTTTCAAACACAAATTAGTAACCAAGTCTTAGCGCGTACTAAAGAGCAAACCGTACTGATTTATCCCGCCCCCCTTAAAGTGAGCTTTACTAAGCCAGATGAAGCGGGCAATTGGTCGATGAATTTGGCCGCTCAACATGAGTTAGTGCCTAGCAGCCTAGTGGTGACCGGCGAGCTAGTAACCCCTCGCAACAGCGCTTTCCTATAAGCGGTAGTGGTTTAGAAATTATATTACCCAAAGCCCTAGAGCCGGGTAATTACTACTGGCACGGGCGCGCTTTTGCGACTAACCAAGAAGGGCGAGAAATACAACTTAATTTGCACGAGCAAGTGATCCGAGTAAGCCCGCCCATACCTGAAGCGGAGCAAGTAGCGCCCCCTAGCCAAGCTAACACTTTAGTTTATAGCGTATTAGGCATTATCTTACTGTTAAGCCTTGCAATAATTGGTTGGATTTTAAAAAGAAGAGCGGCTAAACAGCGCTAATTAGTACTTTAATAAACAACTTAAGCGCCTATTTTAACCAGTTGTGGCTGTATTTTAATCAAACAAGCTAAAGTTATTAGTTTTAGCTTGACGTTATTAAAACTTAACCCTAATATAGCCTTCGTTTACAGCACCCTGTAAGCAAGGAGTGGTAGTTCAGTTGGTTAGAATACCGGCCTGTCACGCCGGGGGTCGCGGGTTCGAGTCCCGTCCACTCCGCCACATTTTAAAAAGCCCTTAGCTATTGATAGCTAAGGGCTTTTTGCTTTTCCATCGTCGCTAAAACTCTTCATTTCTATTTTGTCAAACCCACCTCCGTGACCAAACCGTGACCATTTGGTGACCAGGCAGCTATTTTGACCGGTGTTCAAAACAGCTCTATTAATGGTAAACGTCACCGCATCCGTATCTGTTTAGTCGGTTTCGACAGCATAGGTCACCCTTCCAATGCCAATTAGCGCTGCAAGTGCTAGAAGGCTTCCAACACAACCGTACATGATCTGTCATACACCCATACGCTGTTATAAGCACTAAGGCAGACTAAAAACACACCAGAAAGTGCGCCGTTATGTGTTTTTATTTGGTGTGGAACCCATAGGTGCACCGTTAAAAAACTTAAAGTCTCACTAGGGTTGTCATGCTGATGGCAAGCTTGAGTTCAACTAGTAGATTATGTTCGGGCCCAATCGCATGATGGATTACTTGGTGGCTCATGAGTTGTACCATTTAATACATCACGACCATTCAACCGCTTTCTGACGAGAATTAGCCCTAGTCAAAGAATGTCTGATTAAGCGATTTTTTCATTTTTTAAGACATTCATGCTAATCTATCGGTTCTTTGGGGAGTAGCCTGCTTTCGTTATGCGAAAGAGTTCGTGTCAACATACTTGGCAAAATGCCATGGTGCGAGCACCTCTCGGTTGGCGAGACCATCGATGTATCTATACTGCAAGTCGGGGGTATGGATATGTCGTGGACTCGATACCCGACCTGAGAAATAAAAAATGAACGCCATAGCCCTTCTGTTACTTGCTTTTTCTATGTCTACTGATGCCTTCTCTGTGGCGATTGGTAAAGGAGCAAGCCTTAAAAACCCCCGTTTTGCCGAAGCGTTAAGAATGGGCCTCATTTTTGGCATCATTGAAGCTATCACCCCCATTATTGGTTGGCTTATTGGTCACTCAGCGGCATCTTTCGTTGACGCGGCTTTTGTTGAAGCATGGGATCACTGGATAGCGTTCACCATACTCGCCGCCCTCGGTCTGCACATGCTGTATGAAAGTTTGAAACCCAACATTGAAAAGAAAGAAGCACCGTCGAGACATTCATTTTCTAAACTTGTTTTGACTGCATTTGGCACCAGTGTAGATGCTATGGCTATAGGCATTAGTTTGGCATTTGTCGACGTCAACATTCTAATCGCTGCTGGACTAATTGGTTTGGCTACAGCCGTAATGGTAACGCTGGGCGTAATGCTGGGGAAAGTATTCGGCTCTTTACTTGGCCATAGGACTGAGATTGCCGGTGGTCTAGCACTGATTGCTATTGGTGCGTGGATTCTGTCAAACCATCTTTAACTACAAAAATTGCACGAAGAATTGATAAGCTTTCTTTTTATCGTAATCTATTCATCATCGATAACGGCCTTTATGTTGCTCAAAGGCCGTTAAATTGATCTCAGCGGCTGATGACTTTTAAAATATGATATTCCACGGTCAGATGCATGACCTCATGGACAGGCTTTAAGCACTCTCGAATCGTGTTCGCATTACCCAAGACGCTCACAATTGCTGCTCGAGCCTCAGGTCCAATCTGCCATACGTGTAAACCCGTAACTTCCACATCACCTATTTGAGTAAGGATTTCACACAGAAAGCTGATGCAGCAAAGCAACGACTCGTAAGCTCAAAAAAGGTATCTGCCGAGTGGAACGGCGTTGAGCACTGTCTAACATGTCTAACAGGCCACCCATGTTAACCCCCTAGCATTTGGCTTAAGACCTACACTTAAAGAGTTCTAGTTTGAATGTTTGAGGAGGCAAGGATGCCTAAACCCCGTTTTACTCAAATCAGCTTGGCAGAGACCCCTTATTACCACTGCGTGAGTCGCACGGTAAGAAGGGCGTTTTTATGTGGCCATGACCATTTTTCTGGTCAGTCTTACGAACATAGGCGCAACTGGATAGAAGAGCGCTTATTGTTATTAGCACAGATATTTGCCATCGACCTTGCGGCTTATGCGGTGATGTCTAATCACCTGCATGTGGTGCTAAAGGTGGATATCGAAAAAGCACGAGCGTGGACGGATAGCGAGGTGGTAGCACAATGGCACTTGCTGTTCGCGGGCACTTGGCTCACTCAGCGATTTGCTCGTGGTGAGGTTATAGAGCCGCACTTTATCCGTATATTGGATGAGCGAATTGCCGAGTACCGACAGCGATTAACGAGCATCAGCTGGTTTATGCGTGCCTTAAATGAGCCCATCGCCAGACAGGCGAATAAAGAAGACAACTGCACCGGCAGATTTTGGGAAGGGCGCTTCAAGTCTCAAGCCCTATTGGATGACGCCGCCGTGTTAGCCTGTATGACCTATGTTGATTTAAACCCCATCCGTGCCAAGCTGGCAGATACGCCCGAGCAATCCGACTTCACCAGTATTCAGCGGCGGATTGATGCGGCAAAGCAAGGCCAACAACCCAAAGAGTTATTGCCGTTTATGGGCAACGAGTACAATGAACGTCCTAAAGGACTGATACTTGAGCTACAAGATTATTTCACGCTAGTGGATGACACAGGCCGTATACTGCGAGGCGACAAAGGCGGTACGATTTCAGAAACAAGCGCTAAGATACTGGAACGGCTGAATATTCCACAAGAAAACTGGCTGAAAATAACCCAAGAGTTTATGATGCTGTTTAAAGGTCCGGTCGGTACGCTGCCTGATTTGAAACGTCACTGCGAACAGCGAGGCATGCGACGAGTGGCCCATGCCAGCAGCTGCCAACATTGGGCGAGCTAGACGCTCACCCGGGTCTTATATTCAATATTATTTTGATACACTCCGTTAGGAATGAGTTAGGGCGCCTAATTACCCGCTATTTCTGCCGTTTGACTTAAAGTCCAGTGACAGTCGTTTACTTTTTAGCTCGTTTTAGCGTTTTTTCACTGAACCAAACCCTCAATATCGTATTTTTAATTTTCCAACGATTTTTATTGATGTTTCTTCATATGGGTGGCTTATTAGCTTTTTAGCTCGGCTTTTCTTCATGTGGGTGGCTTGTTAGCTGGCTATGTGGGTGGCTTGTTAGCTCCGCTTGTTAGCTCCGCTTGTTAGCTCCGCTTGTTAGCTCCGCTTGTTAGCTCCGCTTGTTAGCTCCGCTTGTTAGCTCCTGCTTTAGTTCCGGCTTGTTAGCTCTGCTGAAGACCAGCCTAGAGGCCGCGGTTGGGAGCTAGAAATTGCCGGTGAACTAATCCTGGTTGGCAAGTGCAGGGTGGATATACCCGTATGCTGACTCAAGACAACGAGGGCATACGTATAAACACCGATCAAGCCAAGCATCAGGTGAAGCTTTTTACCAGTTTTACACCTGAAAACTTAAGTCAGCTTACCGTGGGGGGCGGTGTTAATTGGCAGAGCCATACATATATGTCGGGAGCTAAAGATCTCTATCGTGATATTTATACCCAAGACAGTTACTGGGTAGCCAATCTGATGGCACGCTATGAGTTTAACGATCAACTAAGCTTAACCGCTAATGTGAACAATCTCTTCGATGAAGATTATCGCATCGATCTGGATATTCACGATTATGGTGCGCCACGCAATGTGCAAGCAACCTTGAAATATAAGTTCTAAATCGCCAACAAACGGCTATAGAGCAAACAGGATGTTGTAAGTCATAGACATGATAGCTTGATAAGCCCCGCCCCTTTAGTGCGGGGCTTTTTGTTTGTTAATTTTCTACCATCAGCCGCGCCAGTTTGGCAAAAATTGAGCTCTTGCTGCTGTTGCCGCTTTTTAACATGTCGAGCGTGAAGCTATTGAGATAGAGACCGGTTAGTGGGTGGTTAAATACATCTAACAGTTGGCCCTTAGCATCCCATATTTGTAAGTTTTCGACCAAATTAGTACGCGCCATAGATTGATTGGCAGGCTGTGCGTCGCTGATCAGTACATATAAACCTTGATCGTGAGGCTGTAAGTAAGCGTGATGGTGCTTCATTTTCTGCGACTTAATCAGTGGATCATCTCCGACTCGGCCCGGGGCTAGCAAATAGGGCAGTACATTGTTGTTCGCTTTGGTGGAGCGGGTAATGCAGAATTGGGTGAATGCGTTGCCAGCACGTTCGACTTTGGATTTTTCTTGCTCTTGATAAGCATATAACTCCACCACATCAAAGTGAGCTGGGCCAATTAAACGCGGCACTCGGCCGCTGTTATAACTGGTTAGTAGCGCATCGTGAGTATGGTCGTAGAGATAAAAGCTGCTGTTGTACATTTTATCTAACCTAGCCAGTGCGGGGTGCTCTACGGCGAGCCAACCTAGGTCGCCTTCGGTCACTCCGGTATTAAGCACTCTTAGCTGATTATTGTCTGCGGTAAGTTCGACATAGCCTAAGAGAGGGCTACCTTTTTTTGTGGAACGGGTGAAAAAAGCGGTGTAATGGCCTGTGGTCGTGGTTGGCAATGGAATGGGGGCGTGGCTTCTTAAATACTCTTTAAACCACAGCTCGGTTTTAGTACGGTGGACTTTATTTTTTATGAGAGCGGCTTTCGACTTGAACTGCTTATCATTATTCAGTTCAGCTTCTTGCCATTCAGGGTGCTGCTTTATTTTGTCTTGAATAAAATCCAATGCCTCTAGCATTTTAAGGTCGATATTCATGCCTTGTAGTACTACGGGTAAAGGTTGATCTTGTAACCAACCATGTAAGCGATCCAGTTTTAGTTGAGTGTAAATATCCCAATGTAGTTCGGGCTGTTTGTGATGGGCATAATAGGCATCAAAAAAATCTGCATATTCGACAGTGCCATCATCTAGCTGGCGGATGCTGTTGCTAGCGCCTTCGGCGACGGGGTTCAACACCAAGATTGAGGTGTTAGCTTGAATTTCACTAAATTTGCTATTGATGGCCTGCTCTAACGAGGCAAGTGGCCAAAGTTGATAGCTGGGTAGTTGCTCTGCTAATAGAGCGTAGAAATAAGCTTGCTGTGCGGCACTGAAATTAACGCCATTGTTCACCACTAACACAGTGTTAGTCAGCTGCTGGTCAAGGTCGGTGGTAAATTGATTCACCTCGTGAGTCGCTTGAAAGGGCAACGGTGTGTGAGGGATTTCCAACTCATTTAAGCGCTCTACTACCGCGTTCATCACCACGTTATAGGTATAGGCCTGACACTGGCCATAGCCGCTGCCCGGTTTAAAAAAATCCAGCTTACTATCCCTAGCATCCTTCGTGCTACGTGCCTTAATGCGACCATTGTGGGTGTTAAACCATACATGTTCATCATCCAGTGCTAAGTGCAGTTCTTCAGCAGGCTCCACTGCAAACTTTGTTTTATGTAGAGTAAACACCAGCTCTTGCTGCTCTGAGGCATACACGCTGAGCTTAAAGGCTTCCATGACTCCCGTTCCTGTTTTCTGAGATACCGCTTTGCTCAGGCGAGCATTCAAGTACATGACGGAATTGAAATAGACGGGAGAAATTGGAAAGCGCTGCTGGGCTTGTTCTAGTAGCACCATCTTGAGGTGCAGGCTAAACAGCCCTTCAATAAAACGATTAAGGCTGTGATCTTCGCCAATTAATTGCTGGCACAACTGCTCAATGCGACTTGATAAGGATAAATAAGCAGGGCTATTGGGTGCAGCAGCAGGCGCGAGGTAAAAGTAAACATACTGGCCATTGGCCAGCTTATGCAGTTCGTATTTAACGTCTTGGTTGGCCTCTAAGCCCAAAATCTGCCGCAACCGCGTTTTTACTTCACGATGTCGGCGAGCATGAAAAGCTTTGTTTTTTTCCTTTGGTTGCTTGGCAAATTCTTGCACTACAAAGTCAATACTATAGAGATGCGAGACGGGAGCCAGCAGGCGATGAATGGTGGCCAGTGGTGGCGCTTGTAACTGAATAAGGTTAGTGCGAGCAACGGGTTTTACGGCCAAGGCTTTCAAGTTAGGAATGATAGTATTGTTCATTGTTATCCTCTGTGTGGCTAGGGCAGGCATTATTAAACCTGTGAGTGGCCAAGTAGGCTAATAAGCTGCGGATTAATGTGCAGCTTAACGTCTAATTTAGACTTGGCTTGGAGTCGGTTTCGCTCGCCATGCTTGGCTTGGTAATACAGGTGTGTGGCTTGCAGTAAGTTGAGGTAGTGAATGCTGTGGTCTACGTTGTCTTCCCCCATTAGGTTATTGGGGTTTTGACTATAGGCGGCATTGAGGTAAATGAATTTGATACTTTGGTAGCGACCAGCTAGAGCTTTACGTACTTGTTCTTGCCCTTGCTGATCGGCGTTTTGGTGGGCAAGGTTACGAGTTTGGCGGATCTTTTTTTCACTTTTTTCTAAGGTGTCTTGCGCACGGGGTAGGTGGTCCAGCTTGGTGGCCCAGCGTTTAACATCAATACACAGCAAGCTGTTCTCCACTTCAATAAAGCGGTCAAAAAACTCATATACCTCAGAACCTAGACGCTCAAATACGCCTAAATCAGAGAGGGGCTGCACGCCTAAGTGCGCTAATACTTTATCAAACAGATATTCGCCTACATTTCCTTTGAGTAATGGCACTAATTTAGGGTGGGGCACCAATTCGCTAAATGCCGCTTTTTGAATACGGATACAATCGCGCATTAGCTTGCCCACTATATTACCTTGGCTGTAGTCTACTTCTTTGCTTTGTTGAGGGAAGATACTCAGCTCGGGGCGATATTCGCGCGCACCACCAGCAAAGTCAGATAAGGCGCTGTAATCGGCGTGAGCTAAGCCGTCGGCCCCGCGTTTATGACAAAGTGTGATTAAGCTTTCACCTTGCTGGCGCGAAATAAACAGAGTGTGGTGAATAGCTTGCATCTGTTTATTGTTGGCATACAGAGGGTGAGCCTGTAACTTTTCTAGCCAGCGAGCGGGATTAATAAATGAATCGGGGTCGCGAAACAGGTTACACAGCGTTAAGTACTCAAGCTCTCCCTTACGCACTCGGTTAATCCAATCTTGAGTTAGCACGCGTTGGTGAACGGCATCTATGCGTTGGCCATGGCTGATAATATTTTTTTCAAAGTGTTGGCGTTGTTCAAGGCTAGAAAATGACTGTTTTTTGCTGAGTTGCTCGCCATGCTCTTTAAGACGGTAATTCAGCAGCGACATGCTTTCTAATACGACTTGATTAGCCGCACTTTGGCTGAGTCCGGCCAACTGAAATGCGACATTGTTGTGTACATCATGAGGTAGCCATATCTCGGTATTCAGCCAGGTGTCTCGGCGTTCAATCCGGCCTACTGCCTGCATAATCACTTTACATAAACTCATGGCATGTTCGGCCATCAGCAAGCGGTAATTATCCCCTTGAGCAAAGTTGACATTAAATTCTGTCATGTTGTGCTCGGCAATATCATCGGCGAGGTGCTTAAGCACGCTAATGTAGTTGGGCAGGGTGTTGAGGCTAGCGCTTGGTTTTAGCACTTCACTGTAAAATGAAGAGTTAATTAATACCAAGCGTTGAAAGTCTACGTCTAAGCGTTGTGCTTGCGGATCATTTGGGTCGCCATTTTGGTAACGAACAAAGTAGTTTAGGCCGCTGCCAGCACTAAGATAGGTACTCATAAAGACCAGCACACTCTGGCTGTTTTTAAGATAGGTATACTGCTTTATGTCTTCAACACGGGCTAGGCCTGCGTCAAAAAATACCAAATGTAAGGTAGGGCGATCTTTAAAAGGGGTAAAGGTCAGGATTTGATCATGGCGCTGTTGTTGTTGGTTATCACAGTTGGACGTCATGCCATATTGCTGACGCCATGCGATTTGATGTCGGCGATAAGCCTGAGCAAAAGCCAGTTTAAAGCCACTTGATAGAGACAGTATTAGACTGTTTTTTCCTTCATATGCCGCCAGTAGTAGCGCCTCTAGTTCTCGACGGTGTTGACGATTTTTATAGGGATTTGCTAATGCATACTTAAGTGGCTCTTGCAGGGCGTTGAAAAAGTCATCATATACGGCTTTAAAAGCCGGGTGGTGTTCATAGATATCGGTTAAGGCGGCTTGTTCGGCATCAAACACCTTAAAATCTACCGTGCGAATACGCGCCCTCAGGGTGCGTAAGTCGTTAAGCATATCGATATCACTCGGTACCCGCTCCACGATACGGTAGCCCAAGTCCTGAGCGTAACGTCGTAAAAAATGGTGGCTAAAATTACCGTTTTTGGTGTGGCTAAAACCACTGGTCGCACTCAAACCTATCACTTTATTATGGGTGCCAGTGAGCAGGCGCAGCAGCATGGCTTCGGGCAGCTCTTTCACCAGATCCATTTTAAAAGCCAACATTATGGTGCGTTCAGCGCCTCTGTTGACATAATTAAGTTCGGCCATGGGGCTCATGGTGAACACCGTTTTGGGCTGCAGGTAAGTGAAGAAATGATCGATGATGAGATTTTTATCTGTGGTGCGATCAAAGACGTGGCGCACTTCACTGGCCACGGTATTAGCGGCATCAATAAACTCGGCGAGCGGGGTATTTTGGCTACTAGAGTCGTGCTGGCCGCCATTTTTTATCCAACGCTTAAAGTTGGCATTCGTGATTTGCGCACTGGCGGCCAACATGGCCGACACCAGCTGAAACAGGTCATGTAACGTGGGGTTGGTATCATAAATATCGCCTTCAAGCTCGTAATATAACTCGATACGGGTGATGTCTCCTTCGGTGTGACGCAGGCGAATACGCTTCAAACTTGCTTCATTGACATACATCTTGGCGTTAAAGCTGAATACATTGTGGGTGAGTGAAATAATGCGTTCGGCGGCATTACTATTTACTTCAAAGGCCCCGAGTTGATCTCTAAACATGCCTAGCATGGAGCCAAGCGTAGTGTCGGGTGACAGCTCACACTTGCTAGCTAGTAATTCACGAATCGTCGTAATAAAGGTGATTTGTTGTTGCTGAAGATCGTTGGGCACTTGCTGAGGGCAAGTGTCGCGCTCAAGGTTGAGCACAGCATGATAGATGCGACCTACCACAGAAAATACGTGCGCTAGGTTGTTGTCTTTTTTTACTAATGCCACATGGCAACTTTTTTCTAGGCGAGCATAGGCTTCATGCAGCTCGTCGATAACCACGGTAAAACGAATATTGTGCTGGCGAAACGGACACTTGGTGTTGAGTTGAAAGTGCTCATTGCGCAGATAGTCGACCTGCACCTCATGAGACTCACCGGCTAGCGTGTTGATCTGAGGATCTTCGGGCTTTACTTTGCCGCCAATCAGCAAGTCGAAGCTGACTGACTCAAAGCGCAGTCCCTTGCCACGCTTGTGTGGCGTGAGACGATAAGTAGAGGTATCGAATTTATTGGTGGTCATGAGTAGCACGGCGGGGCGATATCGACATACTTCAAAGGGCAGTACCTGCTTGATTATCTCTAAATAAATATCGTATACGCCTAACGGAGATGTGGCTTTGGCTTTCTTACTCATAGGTTGTGCTTGGTGTTGGCGCTTGCGTCGTGTTGCCATGGCAAGACGAATATATTCTTGGACTGATGTGGCAGGCCCATTTGCTTCAAACAGTTTTTTACAGGCCGTTAAAATAATATTGCGCAACGCGTGCTGACGATTTTTTAATTGTTCTTTAAGCATGTCTTGTTCGTGCAGAGCGTCAGTGGTGGCAAATTTTTTCTGGTTTTCAATTTGTGCTGTGCAGTAGTCAATTTGGTTGACCAACTCACTGAGTTGCCGCAGCTCTGTTTTTAGATAAGTACTCGTTTTTCCGTGCTGATACCACTGCTTATAACGGTCACGATTGGTTAAGCCTGAGGCCCAGTCGATAAAGTCCAGATCGGCAGTATCTTTGCGCGACAGTACACAAATGAACTCGCCGCCTGCGGCAATAATCTGTTCTTTTTGGCGCATATCGAGATCGATTTGTGACTTTTGCGGCGACATAAACAATAGGTTACTGAATTTTCCTTCAAGAATGAGCTCATCTGCCGGTCGCGTTTTAGCGTGCTGGGTGAGGTAGTCTACGTAGCCTTGGATCACGCCGTAGCTTTTACCAAATCCGGTGCCGTCTGCGCTAAATATCACCTCAGCGCCATCACGGTCATATACTTGATACAGTTTTGCTGCGCGAGCGCGACAAGCGTTAATATCCGCGACCAGTTTGGCGGCGGGGGTTTGCTGGTTCAGTTGTTCACTAAAGTCTGCTTGATGGTGATTCATAACTTGGCACCGTGCTAATTGCCGATAAGGAGTAATACAGAGCTGGTTATTTTCAATTAAAATCTTTTCAACCTGCATTGGGTTTAGGTCAAAGAGTGTGGCTATGTCCCTAAGCGTGTCGAACAGTGGCTGCTCGGGGTTGCTAGTAGCAAAGGCCTGTTGTACTTGCGCTACAGTGTCGGGGTGCAAAGGTTTTTGTAAAGTAGGCAAAGTAACGCGGTAATTATAAAGAGCCATATCGTCTTGCAGCAGGCACTTAAAACTTTGTTGAGCGGCATTACCGTTAGGCCGACCGACGAAGGCTAAAATTTTCGCCTCTTTAAGGCGATAAAGCAGTGCGGCTATGTCTCTGTGGGGCGAGTTAAAAGCGGTGTGGAGCATTTGGCTAAAGGCGCTCTGCACATGCAACCGATTCTGTTTTGATAGGGCAGTAAAATGCTGGCGCACTAATAGCAGCAGTTGAATATCTTCATCAATCGTCCATCTCACTGTGGTTTCTCATACACGAAGGAATGGCTCAACTGTATGAAGTATATACAAGGCATTCAATTGAATTTATTCAGGCCTGCTACCGCCATTAAGTGTTATTTTCTTTTTCTGCCACATAGTTCAATAGTCCCCCCAGCGCACATTCGAAGTATTTGCACTGTGCATTGAAGGTGTCTGTGTTAATGACATTCCCTAGAGTGTTGGCCATTTGCGTCAGTGGCGCTGCTGCAACTCGTTTTTTCGCTAAGCTAAAATAGAGAAAGACGCCGTTTTACATGAGCTTTAGAATATTTATGTATACGCTAATTTTAAGCAGCGTTGCTTAAAATTTAGAGTGTTTTATCTGTAATCTTTGCTAGCTAAATTCAACCTCCCTTCAAAGCTAATAAATCCTCTTTCTAAGAATATTCATATTCTTTAATAAGTCTTGAATTAATAATGCAAATCGTTATCATTCTAGCCTGTGTTTATCTGTTACTCACTTTCTATGTTCTTTATCTAAACTATGGGCCTGACTATCCACTCACATACTGCGCTTATACAAAGTTATCTGGATTGCCAGAGGGAACTCACGCATTTTTTAGTGCGTCGTACCGGTTCCTTTAGCTTGACGGGTGACTTAGTACATGATCTTTATCTAAAGCTTTGTCATTTGCGAGAGCCGGTCATAATCACTAACCAGCGCGCTTATTTGTTTAGCATGGCGGCCAATTTGGCTACTGATCACGCCAGAGTAGAAAACCGTCGTCGACAAATTTTAGAAGAAGAAGGGGGCTTGATGTGGACGCAAAACTGCGAGCGGGGTCCTGAGCATGAAGCGTTCATTAATGCGGAATTGCATTTTGTGATAGCGGCGCTGGCTACGCTCAGTGAACGCACCCGAAAGGTGCTGTATCTCAGTTGCTATGAAGGAAAATACCAAGCGGATATTGCGGCTGAGCTTGGCATTAGTATTAGTACGGTATTTAACGACTTAAAGCGTTCAACGGCCGCGATAGCGCAAGCTAAAAAGCACTTTGCGGGTGAAGCGCTAGAGCCTGCTTGTTAGTTAGCTTGCAAGTAATAAAACCCGCAAACCTGCTCAATCTTTTAATTAATTCCCTTAAATATATAAAAAATATACTGATTATGCGCTGCTCACTCGTCTTATCAGTGGCGGCTTGTAAACGGTTATTATTCTCATAAAGTTACACCGCCTTTCATATACACGCTAAGCGAGAGCTTATATTTTTAAGGGTAGTTAAACATGGCCACTGTGCTTAAGGGCGCTTGCCCCTTGCCTTACACTTGTAAAACATATCTTGCCACTATTATCACCTCTTTGCTGCTGGGCTTACCCTCCGCCTTGGCACAAGAAGTAGCCGACTCCGATGCGGATGTCACGCCAGAAGGAGAATGGCGACTAGCGCCAGTGATGGTGAGTGCTGCTGCTATTAAAGATGGCACCACTGAGGGCACCGGTAGCTTTACCGCAGATAACACCAATGCCGCCACCGGCATGGATCTTTCTTTGCGCGAAACTCCGCAATCCGTCACCGTTATTACTCGCGAGCGCCTTGATCAAGAAGGCATTAGCTCATTAGGTGAGGCGGTGGCAAGAGCGCCAGGCATTACCTTTAGAGGGGCGGGCTCGGCACTGGGTAGTTATGCGGGCATTTCTTCTCGAGGTTATTCGGTAAATAGCCTGATGCTAGATGGTCTGCCTTTGCCTACGGCAGGCGTGGCCGGCTACAGTGCTTCGCAAGGCTTAGGCACCCTTAATACCGACCTATATGATGCGGTTACCGTGGTGCGGGGTGCCACCGGTTTAATGACGGGGGCGGGCAATCCGTCAGCGACTATTTCACTCACACGCAAACGACCCACTCATGATTTTCAGGCCTCGGTGTCGCAAACGTTAGGGACGTGGGATCTGTCGCGTACTGTGGGTGATATTGCTGGGCCATTAAATAGCGATGGCACCTTTCGTGGGCGAATAGTGGGGGTAAAAGAAATAGGAGATAGCTGGAAGCAAGGCTATAACTACGAAAAAGCGGTGTTGTATGGCGTAGTAGAAGCGGATGTTACTGAGCAGACGGTGGCGAGAGTAGCGCTTGAATATGGCGAAAACCAAGCAGATGGGGGCGCTGGGCCTTATACCGGTTATGCACTGGCAGATAAAGATGGCAAGTTAACGCCTTTTGGCCGTGGGGATAATTCCATGGCGGATTGGAGTGGTTTTGAGGACAGTCGCCTTGGGCTTAGCGCCGCGCTCGATCATCATCTTAATGATGACTGGAAAATGAGTGTTTCCTATAACCATAATACTATCGAGACTAAGCAGCGTTTTGGCTTGGCGTCTTATATCCCCGATGCCAATGGGGAAGCCGATATTCATTTGCGTAGTTATCGTATTGATAACACTGTGGATTCGGTGGGCGCTAAACTCGATGGCAGCTTTGCACTACTTGGCCGAGAGCACGACTTGTCTGTGGGGCTTAATGGTTCTTGGACCGATGATTACACCAAAGATTTTTACCGCGACCGTAATGGCTTTAAGGTCAATGTTTATGACTGGAATAGACACTTCCCTGAGCCAGACTGGGAGTCGCTTTATGGCTTTGGCAGCCGTAATAAAATTGAAGAAAATGGTGCCTATGTTGCTACTCGCCTAAGCGCGACTGACGACTTATCGCTGCTGTTGGGTGCTCGTTGGAGTAATTGGCGCACGCGGGCGCTGGATGAAAATGGTAATGAAAAGGAAAAGCGAGAAGAAAAAGGCGTGATCACGCCCTATGTAGGGCTGGTTTATGATGTAACGCCCAATATTTCTGCTTATGCCAGCTACACCACTATTTTTAATCCGCAGTCTCGACGCGATGTTAACGATCAGCTGCTAGATCCTGAAGAAGGTATTAATCTGGAGACGGGCTTAAAAGGTGAGTGGTTTAATGGTCGCTTAAACGCCAGTGCTGCTGTGTTTGAGGTAGAAAAAGATAATTTGTCTGTTAAAGATGGTACTAACCAAACGCCCCAAGGCAACCAAGCGTATCGGGCTGAAGATCAGACCAAAGGCCGCGGCTGGGAGTTAGAAATTGCTGGTGAGCTCATGCCAGGCTGGCAGGTGCAGGGCGGCTATACCCGTATGCTCACCCAAGACAACGAAGGCGCGCGTTTAAACACCGATCAGGCTAAACATCAGGTTAAGCTGTTTACCAGTTATACACCCGAAAGCTTAAGCCAGCTCACCTTGGGTGGCGGCGTTAACTGGCAAAGTCATACTTATATGTCGGGGGCAAAAGATCTTTATCGCGATATTTATACCCAAGATAGCTACTGGGTGAGCAATCTCATGGCGCGCTATGAGTTTAATGAGCAATTAAGTCTTACTGCCAATGTGAATAATCTGTTCGACGAAGCTTATCGTATCGATCTTGATATTCACGACTACGGTGCACCGCGTAATGTGCAGGCAACCTTAAAATATCAGTTTTAAGTTGCACGCTTAAACCTAACGCTAACCTGTGATTGAGTACGCTCACTCCTTAACACGACCCGTCTCTTCTTAGCGATAACGAGCTGGCGCCAGCGTGATGGCCTCGGATCTCAGTAAGAGTCTGATTGTCAGTAGGCTGGTACACCTGAGCCGTTACCGTTTACTAAAAGCCCAGCTTAATGCTGGGCTTTATTATTAGTAGGGGGTTAATGGCTAAGGCATATACATAAGGTTTGCCAATGCGGCGCAGAATCCTTAATTAGACAAATTATGAATAAACTGTTTCACTTTGCGCCGCCTCTTTTACTATAGGAAAAGCCGTGATTACTCACCTTAGTGATTTAAACTTGAATGATATTCGGGGTGTGATCTTCGATCTGGATGGCACCTTAGCCCATTCTAATCCTGACTTTGTGGGCTTGCGCGCAGAGCTTGGCATGGCGCCAGGAGCCGATATTTTAGCGCATATTGAAAGTCTTAACGATGAAGGCGCGCGCACTCGTGCGGAAGCCTTGGTGCATGATTATGAAATTCGCAGCTCACAAGTGGCCACTTGGGTGGAGGGTGCGAAAGAGCTCATTGATTATTTGCGCTCCAAATCACTGCCGATGGCCATTTTAACGCGCAACATTCCCCAAGCGGCACAGATGACCATTAATAATTTAGGCATTGATATTGAGCTGGTATTAACTCGCCTCGATGCTAAACCTAAGCCCCACCCCGAGGGCATCGAAATTATTTGCCAGCAGTGGCAGCTAGCACCGAGCGATATTTTGTATATCGGGGATTATTTATTTGATTTACAAACCGCGCAAAATGCCGGTAGTCGCTGTGCGCTGTATTTCCCAGAAGCAGTGCCAGAATATGCTCACCAAGCCGATATGCTAGTGCAGTGCTACCACAGTTTTATTCAACGTTGGCAAATCTCGACTCGCTAATGTCTCTTTACTAACAATGAAAAATCGGTACTGATTTTGTTATAATGATGCACTTTTCTCATGAATATAATAGCTAACGATGGGAGTTGGGTATGCTAGAGCGTTTTCACCTTGAAGTGCTGGCGGCAATTAAGGAGCAGGGCACGCTCACTCAAGCTGCGGAGTCGCTAAATTTATCGCAGTCGGCGCTCAGTCACAGCATTAAGAAATTAGAGGGGCAAATTAACACGCCGGTGTGGCAAAAAGAGGGCAGGACGCTGCGCCTAACCAATGCCGGCGAGCAAATTTTAACGTTAGCTAATCGGGTGTTACCGCAGTTTAAACACACCGAGCATTTATTACGCCAAATTGCCGGCGGCGAAATGGGCTCCTTGCGCATCGGCATGGAATGTCATCCTTGCTATCAATGGCTGTTAAAAGTGATTGAGCCTTATCTGGTTAAATGGCCCGAGGTAGACGTTGATGTGAAACAGGAATTTCAGTTTGGGGGGCTGGGGGCGCTGCATAACTTCGAGATTGATATTTTGGTGACACCGGATCCGGTATTTTCCCCTAACATGACCTTTATTCCAGTATTTGACTATGAACATCGACTGGTGGTGGCCTCGTCACACCCCTTAGCCGCGCAAGACTCGGTGCAGCCAGCAGACTTAAATGAAGAAGTGCTGTTTAGCTATCCGGTAGATCCTGAGCGATTAGATATATTTAGCCAGTTTTTAAACCCCGCAAAATGCGCCGTTAAAAATCACAAAACCATAGAGACCACGGAAATTATGTTGCAGATGGTGGCAGCGGGGCGCGGCGTAACCGCCTTGCCCGGCTGGCTGGTGGATGAGTTTGCCAAAACCATGGCTATTAAAAGCCTGCGCTTTGGCGAGGAGGGCATTAGTAAGCAGATATTTTTAGGCATGCGCAAAGGTGAAGAGCAGATTAACTACTTAAGTGACTTCATCAATCAGGCGCAGCATACAAGCTAACGCCTGACGTTTTTGGGTAAGGGCTTATTTGCGATCGATACGCTATAGCTGGCGTGAGCATGCGTGTGACTGGCGCTTTCAAGGTTAAATTTGGCTAAAAAATCGGGGTGCGTTGCTAGGCATCGAGTCGTTGTAAACCGCTTGCTGCTTGGCTTTAGGGCACATTGGAAGTGAAGCATGAATTAATCTCATGTATTAATGAGATTAAATCACTTATGTTCATGCGATGCTCGCTGTATAACATACTCAGCTCTTAACTACAGGCATCTAGACTTCCAGACTACTTTTCTAGACCCGACTGCAGTTAATTATTAATGATGCAAAAACCTCACCATGCTGAGTTAGGTTTTATTGCCGGAAATGGGATACAGAACGCCATGAGTAACGACTTCAAATTTACTATTAATCGCATCGCTTTTGATGAAAATTATCAGCCACTCGATAGCACCCGTATTACCACCAACTTTGCTAACTTGGCCCGAGGTGAGCGTCGCGTAGAGAATTTGCGCAACACCTTAACGATGATTAATAATCGTTTTAATGCGTTAGCCGATTGGGATAACCCCACTGGCGATCGTTACTCACTGGAGCTGGATATTGTGTCCGTTAATATGGACATAGAAGGCAAGGGCGATACTTTTCCGACTATTGAAATATTACAAACCACTATCGTGGATAGCGTGACTAATAAGCGTATTCCGGGCATAGTGGGCAACAATTTCTCGTCTTATGTGCGCGATTATGACTTTAGTGCGCTGTTATTGGCGCATAATAAAGATAAGCCGACCTTTAGTATCCCCAATAATTTTGGTGATTTGCATGGCAAGCTGTTTCAGTGCTTTGTTAACTCCGACGCCTACCAAGAAAACTTTGCCAAACAACCGGTGATTTGCCTCAGTGTATCGGATAACAAAACCTATCAAAAAACGGCTAATCAGCACCCTATATTAGGGGTGGAGTATCAGCCTAATGAAACTTCGTTAACTGAGCAGTATTTCAAAAAGATGGGCTTAGATGTGCGCTACTTTATGCCGCCAAATTGTGTAGCACCGCTGGCTTTTTACTTCTTTGGTGATTTGCTAAATGATTACAGCAACCTTGAGTTAATTAGCACTATTAGTACCATGGAAACCTTCCAGCGAATTTATCGTCCAGAAATTTATAATGCGAACGCTGCAGCAGGAAATACCTATCAACCGAATTTGAAAAATTTAGATTTTTCTTCAACGCACATTGTTTATGACCGAGAAGAGCGTAGCAAGTTAGCAGTGAAGCAGGGCAAGTTTGCTGAAGAGCATTTCATTAAGCCTTATCAGGCTATTCTTGAGCAATGGTCTGCCAGCTACGTTTTCTAAATTTAGGCTATGTAATTAACAGCAATTTAAACGGAATTTATAATGAAAAAATTATTACCTACTTCAACCGCCGGCAGCTTGCCTAAACCTTCTTGGCTTGCCGAACCTGAAAAACTGTGGTCGCCGTGGAAGTTGCAAGAGCAAGAGCTTATTGACGGTAAAGAAGACGCGCTGCGTGTGTCTTTACAAGAGCAGCATAATGCGGGCATCGATATTGTAAGTGACGGTGAGCAAACCCGTCAGCATTTTGTGACCACCTTTATTGAGCACCTTAATGGTGTGGACTTTGAGAAACGCAAAACTGTTAAAATTCGTGATCGCTACGATGCCAGTGTGCCAACGGTTGTGGGGCCGGTGAGTCGTACTAAGCCAGTATTTGTAGAAGACGCTAAGTTCTTACGCCAGCAAACCGATCAGCCTATTAAATGGGCGCTACCTGGCCCCATGACCATGATCGATACTCTGTATGATGAGCATTATCAAAGCCGTGAACAGCTCGCTTGGGAGTTTGCCAAAATTCTTAACCAAGAGGCAAAAGACTTAGAAGCGGCGGGTGTGGATATTATTCAATTTGATGAGCCGGCGTTTAACGTCTTCTCAGATGACGTGAATGCCTGGGGCATTGCCACCCTAGAAAGAGCCATTGAAGGCTTAAAGTGTGAAGTAGCAGTGCATATTTGTTATGGCTATGGCATTAAAGCTAACACCGATTGGAAAAAGACTTTAGGCACCGAGTGGAGACAATATGAAGAAATCTTCCCTAAGCTGCAAAAGTCCAATATCGACATTATTTCTCTAGAGTGCCATAACTCTCATGTTCCTATTGAGTTGCTTGAATTATTACGCGGCAAGAAAGTGATGGTGGGAGCGATTGATGTGGCCAGTGAGCGCATTGAAACTCCAGAAGAAGTTGCCGACACCCTTCGTAAGACCCTTGAATTTGTGGATGCCGACAAGCTTTATCCCTGCACCAACTGTGGCATGGCGCCGCTTTCTCGCGATATTGCTCGCGGTAAGCTCAATGCCTTAAGTGCCGGTGCTGAGATCATTCGTAAAGAGTTATTAGCCAAAGAAAAATAAGTTATCTTTAAAGAGTCACGCTAGTAAGCCTCGCGTTATCGCGAGGCTTTTTTATTTTATAAGGTAGCGTTTTGCCAAGCATTAAATACATAGTTAATATTATTTTTTGCACTGGCTCTATATTGTTGGCGCTGATTTTGGTTATAGCCTTGCACCATGGCTTGCTCTGCTAAGTCTACAATGTGCTTAGCATCAAATTCTTCACAACTTAAAAAGCGCTCAGGATGACCAATTTCCTTACCAAACATCTTGAGTTTATCGTTCCAGACTAAGCCTATTGTGGGAATATTTAAGGAGTAAGAAATAATATTGGCATGCAAACGAGCGGCAATAACGCTCGAAAACTGCGCTAAGGTGTTGACTAACTCTTTGTCGTGCTGTGGCTCAATCACGCTCAATATGGGGCGGTTAAGCTTTTCTTTAATCAGCGCCAATAAGTCACTGTCCCCTGGGTAGCCATTAGTAAATAGTTGATAACTATGGCCTCTGCGTTCTACTTCGCTAATAATTTGCGCATACAGCTCGGCGCTTTGGGCAAAGCTGAAACTTTTTTCATAATCATCAAAAATATTTCCGCGCACTAAGCCAATGCCGAACACTTTGCCGCTTTGCGCTTGTATATCATACACTTCGTTTGCAAACACGGCCGAGTCTGCGACTTTGGCGAGATGTTTATCATTACCTTGGTTGATATAGCACTGAGTTAACGTATCAAAATCATCACGCGTGGTAATACTTTTTACTATCTCTTTATTAAGCGATGTTTTTAACAGCTGGCAGCGTGCGTCGCTACTACTATAGCCCTCGACGCCAGCGCCATTAATAACCAGTGGAATATCAAGCTCTTCAGCGGTGTTAATAATAGCGGTTAAATATTGATACATATTCTGATGTTTATATTTTATTAGGCCGCCACCCACTAATACAATCAAATTTACATTAGCTAACTGTCGCTTATAGTGAAGCCTTAATTCATTGCGCTCTATTTCTTCATAAGACTTGGCTTGTAAATAAGTACCTGTTAAATACCGTACTTTACGAAAGGCTCGCTGAGGAATAGTGAGTTTTTCAAATTGAAGGTTTAGCAGACAAAAGTCAGTATCGGGGTAGCTCTTTGCTGCCTGTTGATAAAGCCCCCAAGTGGATTTTAAAATGACCCTATCACCCAAATTGGACTCAGATAATAAACCAGCAAAGCAAATTTTATTTTTCATATTTCAACCCCAAACTTAGTGTTGAACCAAGCTATTAACTTACAAAGATTATGCGCGGCATGCGATGAAGCAGCTTAAATTAATCGATTTTAGCGCGCCTGATAACACGAAAGCGACGAAGTACGTCGCTAGTGCGAGGTTTGAAATAGTTCAATAAAAAGCGCATTTTTTAAGCATTTAAGTCGCTAAACTGTGATTAGCTTAGCAAACGCTGGCTAAATTTATATGGCAGAGCTTATTTTATTTCGCTACCTGGAAAATATAATGATTGATAAAAAGCGTAAAAAGCGCCTCACAGTAGAGGCGAGTTATCCGCTAAGCTCCACCATGCAGCGTATTGAGTTTAGTACCGATGAGATGCACTACTTTAGCCATGAGAGTGCCGGCCAATATGTGAAGCTGATGTTTACGCCTGCGGGCGACACGGATCTCGCTTTGCTTAAGATAGATGAGCAGCCGGTGCTGCGCACTTATACCCTAAGCGCGGTGGATCTAGGTAATAAACGGCTCACTATCGACTTTGTTAAGCACTCTGGAGGCGCCCATTTATACACCGATGAGTCTTTGCAACTGAGCCGAGCAAGCGGTGGTCACGGTCATTATTTTGCCGAGCATGCAGCTGTGGGCGAAGTGATTTTTGTACGTGGCCCTGGCACCATTCAAGCTATTGATTTGCATCGTGAGTGGCTGTTATTAATAGCAGACATGACCGCTATTGCCGCCCTAAGCCAAGTGCTTAAGCAAGTGCCGAGCAATGCCCGAGGTCATTTGGTAGTAGAGCTGGCTTCTCATCTTGATATGGTGCCATGGTTAAGCGCCATGGACTTACCAAAAGACTTAACGTTAACTCTCTGTTTGCGCGGCCAAGGAGCGTCGTTAGCTGAGACGGTGCAACAACTTAGCTGGTTAGACGGCCAACCAAGCGTGTGGTGCGCCTGTGAGTTTAGCGATATGAAAGCCATTCGCCACTATGTAACCGACTTACATCAAGTAGCACGCAGTGATTGTTACTTTAGTAGCTATTGGAAGCAGGGTGTAACTGAAGATGGTCATAAAGGGATTAAACAACAAGATAAAGAAAGCGCTAAGCTCCCCTAAAGTCCAGCAGCTGTACGCTTTACGTAATCCGCCTTACGTAAATAACATTCCAAACCGCGGCTAAGTCCTCTTCGCCGGCTTGGGGCGTAAGGTTTTTTAGAACAGTGCCGAGCCTAATGTATAACGGCTGGATTTACGTTTAGCTGTCATCCTGATGCAAATCAAGATCTGGTTTTTCGGTTAGTTGGTCTTGTTTATTCTCACCCCTTGTTCCTTTGTTGGGAATAGCCACCAAGCTCCAAATATGATCGTCATATAAGCAAAACTGTGCGGCTAGTTCACGGCCTTTTGGCCAGTTAGAGCTGAGTGTGCTTAGGAGCCGTAGGCGGGCGCTACCAGCCGGTATATCCCACTCCATTAATTCTGCATCTTCGAAATAAAAGTGCTTTTTCACCAAAGGATAGAGCGCCTTAAACAGACTTTCTTTCAGTGAAAAGCTAACCGTTACCATAAAGGCGAACTGCTGGGGCGAGAGTTCTTGCAGGCGAGCTAACTCTGCAGGGGTAAGCAGCGCAGGTGCTAGTTTTTCGGCATCAGTGGGGCTTAAGCTGCGTTCTATATCTAGCCCTAATCCTAAATAATGTGCTTGTTTAGCCACGATAGCGGCGGCCCAGCTATCACTATGGGTAATAGCGCCCACACAATGCTGCGGCCAACTTGGTGATCTATCTGCATTAAGCTCAGGGCTGTGTGTTTGGTGAGTTAACCTTAGTAACGCACGCTGTGCGCATACTCGCCCTGCTAGATATTCGGCTCGCCGTTTAGGGGCAGCCTTGTGCAGGCTGGGCGGCAGGGCAATGCCATAATGGGCGAAATCCTGCTCGCTTAAGGGGGGGGCGCAAAGCGGGTGCTAACCAACTGCAGCTCTGGCAGATGCTGTGGCCAAGGCCATGCTTGTTCGTTAAGGGTAAAGCGAGCAGGGGAGTTAAGCATAATTAGGCATAGTTAGAAATAAGTAGTGTCTGACATAAAAAACCGCCTCAAGATAAGATGGTAATAAGTAAGTAATAGCGCTTAGTTTAAAAATCTAACAACTAAGCGCTAGGTTATTTTGCAACGAAACCCGCTACTTTCTGTTTACGATAAACACGAAAAAATAGTAATAAGATCTGAAAGACAAAGCTACAATTGTTAAGAGCCAAACACCAAGCCTGCTAATGGTTAGCTATTACAATTTACTTCGTCACTTTCACTCTTATTTAATCTTAATTTTCCGTGTATTCCGTGGCAAATAAATCTCTAGTCTTTAATCTTGTTATTTAGCTTACCGCTGTCCGTAGGGCTGCCTTTAAGGCGTAATTAAAGTTACGGTATTGCCGGTAGCTTCCACAGGCGTCGGCACTTCTGGGCCGGCACCGCGGCCTTTACCTTTAGCCTTGTTACTCACATATACCTTACCGGTCTTTGGATCCACGGTCACAGTTTGTGGGTGTATGCCGGTAGACAGGTGAGCCGTCACAAAGTGAGTTTTGCCATCAATCACGGACACAGTACCATCACCGCGGTTAGCCACATACAGATCGCCACTCTTAGGGTTAAGTGCTGCACTCAAAGCACCACTGCCGGTTTTTACTGTTTTTAAGATATTGCCGTCTTTTAAATCAATTAAGGCCACACCACCTGATTTTTGGTTAATGGCGTACAAGATCTGATTCTTAGCGTCGAGCTCTAGGTTAATGGTGTTAGAGGCGTCGGCACTGCCATCTTTGCTTGGCTCTGCTGAGACGAAAGTGCGCAACACTTTTTGAGTGTTCAGATCCACTTCGGCAATTTCATTTTTGCTTAAATCTGATACATACAAGCGCTGTTGCTCTAAGTCTAATGCCAAGCCTGCGGCAGTAGTGACGGGGGCGATAATCACAGACTCCAGCTTATCGTTGGCGCCATCTATTACCCAAACCGCACTCTTAGGGCCTACTTTACCGTCGCGCTCCATGCCACCTACGGCACTGACATAAATTTTATTGTTTTTCTCATCGATGACCGCTTGGCGCAAGTGCTTAGACTCATCACCTGTGCTTTCAATCAGCGCTAGCTCTTTGCCTGACTCCATATCATACACAGCCACTTGGCCCTTAGGTGTATCTATGGCGTAGAGCTTTTGGCTTTGATTATTAATGGCTAAACCAAAGGGCGTGACTTGACCCGTAGCAATTTTATTTACTTGCTTTAAGGTGTCCCCATCTAGCACCACTATGCCTGCTTTTACCTTACCTTCCTTACTTTCACCCTCTTTAACTCGCTCGCCAGTAATAGCGACATATACCGCCTGATCACCGGAATTAAAGGCAATTTCGTAGACGTTTTCATCTACTTTTACCGAGTTAGCCACTTCTGGTGCCGCCTGCACAACGCCGACACTGGCCATTAACGCGGCACTTAATAAGGTGAGCTTAAAAAAACCACGCTGCGCGCTTGGGCGTAACGCCGCCGCAGAATTTAAAGTAAGCAAAGCCATGCAACTAACTCCTAATAATCAATATAAAAGAGGGCAATAAATATAAGGAGTCAGAGCTTGCTGGTTTTGCATTGGTAATGCAAGTCAATATCATTTGCCTTTAGGGCTAAATTATTTTACCTTGCTCACCCTCTAAAGGAGTATTGGTCTTTGTGCAGTAATAGCGTTGCTAACCCTCTCCTTTTAGGCTCATTTATTTAGTTAGGTTGATATTAGCAATGGCAGCTCTTGAAAATAATCCCCAGCTTAAGCAAGACCTTAAGCCAAAGCCGCAGTTGTGGGTACTTAATTTTGTAGCCTTGGTCGGCACCATGGCCATTATGTCTTTTGTGGCGGTGGTGGGGCCGGTAGCGCGCTTACTCGGTTTAGCGGATTGGCATGCGGGCTTGGCACTGACCGCCGGCGGCGTGTTATGGATGTTGTCGGCCCGTCGTTGGGGAAAACTCAGCGATAAAGTAGGGCGCAAGCGGGTATTGCTAATCTCTTTGGCGGCTTACGCAATCACCTATTTAGTGCTAGCGGTATCTGTTGATTTTGCTCTAACTAGCCCGCCAGCGATTGCGGTGTCGTTAGCTATTTTAGTGGGCACGCGTGCCTTGGTGGGCTTGTTTTATGCCGCCGTGCCCACCATTACCGCCGCCGCCGTAGCAGACCAAGTGGCACCGGGTAAGCGCGCCTCGGCCATGGCCAAGTTAGGCACCGCCAATGCGATAGGCTTAGTGGCGGGCCCTATGCTGGCAGGTTGGATTGCCATGTTTGATATGGCGCTGGCGCTCTATGTGGCCACCGCCATGCCGGTGTTGGCAATGATAATGATTGCCTGGAAATTACCAGAAACCAAACCGACGCTCTTAGCCGCCGCCCAAGCTCCCAACACGCTCACTCCCACTAAACCTGCGGCGAAAATTGCCAAGGTGGATATTTTTGACTCCCGATTACGACTGCCGTTAGCGGCGGTGTTTGTAGCATTGGTAGCGGTGGCCATTACTCAAGCCACCGTGGGCTTTTTGGTGATTGACCGCTTTAGTTTGTCTTTAAGCGAGGGCGCTAAAACCGCCGGTTATGCCTTAACTGCCATTGGTGGTGGCCTGATTTTTTCTCAATCTCTGATGATGCGGATTCAGTGGTCGCCGACGCGCTGGTTATTGATTGGCTGCTTCTTGGCCAGTGCCGGCTTTGGCGCCGTAGTATTGCCTTGGGCGACGGTGTTAGGGGCAGCTTGGTCGCCTTCTGTATGGCCAATGCTTAGTGCCTTTGTGTTAGCCGGCATGGGCATGGGTTTAGTGCGCCCCGCAGTACAGGCATTAACGGCGGATTGCGTAGAAGCCCATGAACAAGGTGCCGCCGCCGGCACCGTGGCCTCTATGCAGGGCTTCGCCATGATAGTGGGACCGCTGGCGGGCACGCTGTTATATCGAGTGTCTCCTGCAGCCCCTTATTCATTAGTGGTGGGGCTGTTATTGCTGTTGGCCGTGGCGGTTTGGCGGCATCACGCCCGTGAAGTTAGTCACCGTAATACAGGAGTTATTTCATGATTGCGCAGCCGTTATCCGCGACAACTCAGGTGGACGTGAATGCCGACGAAGCGCGTCAGTCGCCGCTATTTGTATTACGCGGCCCCCAGTACACACTAGAAACACGAGGTTGCATCGCCCATTTGCCCAGCGGCAATACCACCACCTTAGGCCAGCGAGTGAAGGATTTTTTTGCCAATGCCCAAGACGGCCCTAAAGTCTTGGTGGGTGCACTGCCCTTTGATCCTCACGCACTCGATGCGCTTTATCAACCGGCAGCGCTGTCCTTGCCTACAGCCCTACAGGTGTCGGGCGGCGCCAAGTTGCCCGCGCTCATTGGCCAATCACAGGCGGAGCCTGCGCCCAATTATTACGGTGATATGGTGGCGCGCTGTGTGGCTGCTATCTCCAGCAAGTTCTCCACCAGCAAACTCTCTACCAGAAAACAAGCGGCCGACCAAGAAGCCCACTTGGGCAAGGCAGTGCTAGCGCGCAGTTTATTATTGCAAGCAGAGCACACCATTAACCCCTTGGTGCTGGCTAAACGATTAGAGCGCGATAACAGCGTGACTACTTATGTGTTACCGCTGCCGCAAGCAATAGACGAAGCACCGGCTTGGCTAGTGGGAGCCAGCCCAGAATTACTGATTTCGGTACGCGGGCGCACGGTTAAATCTCATCCCTTAGCCGGTTCGGCCCGTCGTCTCGCAGACCCTCACGCCGATGCTAAGGCCGCCGCAGCTTTGTCTGCCTCCAGTAAAGACTTAGATGAACATAAATTTGTAGTGGATGCGATTGTGGCAGCATTAGCTCCCTTATGCAGTGAGCTGGATGCACCGAGTCGGCCCTCGTTATATACCACAGACACCATGTGGCACTTGGGCACTGAAATTGTCGGCACGCTTAAAGATGACGATATTTCAGCGGCAAGCCTAGCCGGTTTACTCCATCCCACGCCTGCCGTGTGCGGCACGCCCCGCCAATTAGCGCTAGACACCATTCATCAGCTTGAGCCGGTAGACCGCGGTTTTTACGCCGGTGCCGTGGGCTGGGTAGATGATAAAGGCGACGGTGATTGGTATGTGGCGATTCGTTGTGCTCATGTGCAGGCCGATAGGCTTAGGCTATTTGCCGGTGCTGGCATAGTCGCAGACTCGGTTCCCGAGCTAGAAGTGGCCGAAACCGCCGCCAAATTTAGGGCGCTATTAGATGCGCTGGGCGTGGATGATACCCACCTTCATGCATTAAGTAAGTGAGACATTGATATGACATCTTTAGCGAGCCAAGACCGCCTGCCATTGAGCCAAATCTGGCCCGAGTCGTTAGTTGAGCGTTATCGTGGTGCCGGTCATTGGCGCGGTGAAACCTTTCCCGCTTTCTTGCGCGAACGTGCGCGAGATTTTTGTGACCAAATTGCCGTGGTCGCGGACACCGGCCGTTATACCTATGCAGAATTAGATAAAGAAGCCGAGCGCATCGGCGCCGGTTTATTGGCCCAAGGCCTTACGCCTGGCGATCGAGTAATAGTGCAGTTTGGCAATGTGTTGGAATTTATTCCCCTGGTCTGTGGTTTATTTTATGCGGGCTTAATCCCCGTATATGCGCTGCCGGCCCATCGCATTACGGAAGTGACACACTTTGCACGCAAGGCCGAGGCCAGTGCCTATATTGCCGGCCAAAGTTATGGCGGTTTTGATTATCGCACCTTGGCCCGCGACTTAGTGGCGGCGGTTCCCCAGGTGGCACAGGTGGTGATCGCCGGTGATGCTAGCGAGTTCACACCGCTGTCGTCACTACAGGGTGATGTGGCCAGTTTGCCTCAAGATTTTGATCCGCAAGCGGTGGCTTTTTTACAACTGTCTGGCGGCAGTACCGGTTTATCTAAGCTTATTCCGCGCACTCACGATGATTATATTTACTCGTTTCGCGCCAGTAATGCGCTGTGCGGCATCACCCAAGACAGCGTTTATATGACGGCGCTGCCCGCCGCCCATAACTTCCCCATGAGCTCGCCGGGTTGGCTGGGCGCGCTTTATGCCGGTGGCCGTGTGGTGCTTAGTCCCAGTGTCGAGCCCGGTGCCGCCTTTGCCTTAATTGAGCAAGAGCGGGTGACCTGCGTGGGCTTAGTGCCGCCCTTGGCACTGTTATGGGCCGATGCCGCGGCAGATACTCCCTACGATATTTCCAGTTTAAGAGTGATGCAGGTGGGTGGCGCCAAGCTAGTGCCGGAGGCGGCTAAGCGCTTAATGAAAGGCTTAAACGTCGTCGGCTGTCAGTTACAGCAGGTATTTGGCATGGCCGAAGGCTTGGTCAACTACACCCGTTTAGAGGATAACGACGAGCTTATTCTCAATACTCAAGGCTGTCCCATTAGTGCGGATGATGAAATCCGCATCGTGGACGATCATGGTCAGTTGGTGGCTGAAGGCGAAGCCGGCAACTTGCAAGTGCAAGGCCCTTACACTATTCGTGGTTATCACAACGATGAGGCGGCCAATGCCAACAGCTTTACCAGTGATGGTTATTACTGCACTGGCGACATAGTCAAGCGCACCGCAGAAGGTTACCTAGTAGTACAGGGTCGGGCTAACGATCATATTAATCGCGCCGGTGAAAAAATTTCTGCCGAAGAAATAGAAGATCACCTACTCGGTCATCCCTCGGTGTTTGATGCGGCCGTGGTGTCTATCCCTGATGATTATTTGGGCGAGCGCAGCTGTGCTTTTATTATTGCCCGTGGCGATAAGCCCCGCGCCGTGGAGCTAAAAAAGTGGATGCGCGAGCAAGGCTTAGCGGACTTTAAGGTGCCAGACCAAATCGTGTTTGCCGAGGCCTTTGATACCACGGCGGTGGGTAAAGTTAGCCGCCGCGAGCTGCGCGCCCAATTGCGCCAGCGCTTCTTAGATGATGCGGCTGCAGAGCCATCTAAGTAAAACACCAATGACTATTTTGCAACGCCTCCTTGCTACGAGAAGCACTGAACCCACGGAAAGGTCACAAACGACACTGGGATAAGAATTCCTTAAGATAAGAGTCCCCTTACTCAGGCTAGAAGTGTGGCTCTTACCATTAATCCTCATTGTCAGATCTGATTAATATTTTTCCGTGGGTTCCGTTGCAAAAAGCTTTAATCAGTTAATTTTACAGAATGGTATTAAGCCTTTCTGCCTTTAAATAGGAGCAATACGAATGGCTCTGCCTACCATAGAAGAGTATGCGCTGCCGAGTGCCGCCGAGCTGCCAACGCCGCGCGCCCCTTGGACACCTTCGGCCTCGCGCTGTGCGCTCTTAGTGCACGATATGCAGCAGTATTTTTTAGCACCCTTTGCCAAAGATGCCTCACCACTGGCGCCGGCTATCGCCAATATGGCGCGCATTATTAGCCAGTGCCGCGCGCTACAAATACCCATTTTTTATACGGCACAAAAAGGCAATCAACAGCGTGGCGGCCGTGGTCTACAAGCAGACTTATGGGGTCCAGGCATGCGTGCCATTGCCGAGCACGAAGCTATTATTGATGAGCTGGCGCCAAAACTGGGTGAGCAGGTGTTGCATAAGCACAGATACAGCGCCTTTCAGCGCAGCAACTTGGCGGCACTGATGCGTGCTAAAGGTCGTGACCAGTTATTGGTGACCGGCGTGTACACTCATATCGGTTGTACCGCGACCGTGGCTGAGGCGTTTCAGTTAGACATAGAGCCTTTTATTATTGCCGATGCGGGGGCCGATTTTAGCCGAGAAGATCACCTTTATGCACTGCGCTGGATTGCCCGCACCTGTGGCGTGGCGCTGACTACCGACCAATTATTAGAGGCCATCGTATAATGACCACTCACGTTAACATTCAAGCCGAAACCCAAGCCGAAACTCAAGCCCCGCTGACCCTCGAGCAGATGCGCATCGACATTGCGCGACTTGTAAATGAAGCACCGGAAGAGCTCGAGCTAGACGATAACTTGCTCGACTGGGGCCTAGACTCGATGCGCATCTTTAATGTGTCGGTGGAATGGAATAAGACCGGCCTAGAGCTGCGTTTTGCCGACTTAGCAGAAACGCCTACCTTAGACGGCTGGTGGGAAATTGTGCAACGCCAACAGCGCGACCTGGCCGCGGGCAAAGACTTATTAGCCATGGCCAATGCGGCAGGAGGCGCACGCTAGTATGGAACACGCTCGCCAGCCTTTAACCGCAGCGCTGCTTTTAACAGAAGCTTTGCCTTTAACCGAAGCCCAGACGGGCCTGTGGTTTGCGCAGCGCTTGGCACCTCTTAATCCGGCGTTTAACACCGCCCACGTGCTGTGGCTGGCGGGCGATCTCAATATTGCGGCCTTTATGGCCGCTGCTAATCAAGCGGTCACCGAGGCCGAAAGCCTAAGCCTGCGTTTTGCTTATAGCGAGGGTTCTCCTCAACAATGGCGGGATACCAGTGCCACCCCTTTATTGGAAGTGGTGGACTTGAGTGACCAATATCAAACGTTTGCTGCCGCCAAGGCCGCAGCCCAAGCTCAGATGCAGGCAGATTATTTAACGCCGCTAGATCCCACCCGCGACCGACTGGCCAAGCAGCAGTTATTCATTTTAAGCCAGCACGACGGCGAGCAGCACTTTGCTTGGTATATGCGAGTGCATCATCTGGTGAACGACGGCTATGGCATAGCTTTGCTGGCCGAGCGCGTGCATGCCCTCTATCACGGTGATCATACCAGCCGTGAGTTTGCGCCCCTTGAGCCAGTACTTGCGGAAGACGCGGCGTACCAAGACTCAGCGCGGCGCACTAAAGATGCCGCCTATTGGCAACAAGCCTTGCGTGAGCTGCCACCTCCAGCCAGTTTGGCAGGCGAGTCCGGTATGGGCTCCGGCTATCAGTGTCACCGTAAAACCGTGGCGCTAGACTCGGCACTGATGGCAGAGCTGCAGCAGGTTGCCGAGCGCGAACAGCTGCCCTGGCCTGATGTTTTAACTGCCTTTACTGGTGAATATTGCCGTCGCCATACGGATAG